>CAZJXR010000113.1:0-11289 GCA_964550085.1 uncultured Gemmatimonadota bacterium | reverse complement strand
ACCGGCGACCCCCTGCTCCCAAAGCAGGTGCGCTACCGGACTGCGCCACGCCCCGAGCTTGTCGATCCCAGAAGCTACCGCATCCTCCACGATTAAGGAATCTTCCGGGTAACTGCTTCCCCCTTGCCTAAGGAGGGATCGCCGGTAAGCTTTTCTGCTCCCTATCACCTCGAGACAGTGGGGACCAGCATGCAAGTCTCGCACGTGCGTTACGTTGCATCCGCCCTGGCCGTCCTCGCCGCCCGAGGGCTCTTCGCGACCGCCACCGTGGCTCAGGAGATCCCAAGGGATCAGTATTTCCGTTACATCCCCTTCGAGACCCCACGCGTCGTGGGGCAGACGGAGGCGAGCGCCCGCTTGCATCTGTACGGCGACTTCTCCAGCCCTACGTACACGGACGTCGCCCCGGTGGATGGAATCGATGACGCGCGGGGCAGGATCTTCACTGCGCTTTCCGTCCGCTTCGCTCCCTTCCTGGTCATGAACAGCACGGCGATCCCGATGGACTTCCGGCTGTTCGCCGCCGGCAAGGAGTCGTACCCGCTCAACGTCGACACCTGGAACAACGATGTCCCGGGCGGCACGCTCATCGACGAGCTGTCCATCAACCTGCTGGCGGTCGCGGATGACCCGTGCACGGACCTCGAGCGACTGACGGGAACAGGCCGGAGCGCCGACTGCCTGCTGCTCGGCGTGATAGAGGAGTTCGATCCGGACCGGCCCGTCGACGCATGGCAACGGGTGTCCGCCCGTGCTCCTGGTCAGAACCTGCACAAGGTGTTGTGGATCGACTTTCCCGGCCGCAGCCCAAGCGACTGGCGGCGCGAGTACGTCGATCCGACGACCGGACGGCTGCCGGTCAGGTATCACCATTTCTTAAAGACGTTCGTCCACCCGTTCATTGTCGAGGTCGGGGGGGCGGGAGGAACCAGCGGCTATGAGATCATCCTCCAATACTGGTTCTTTTATCCGTTCAATGACGGCGGCAACGACCACATGGGAGACTGGGAGCACATCAACGTGGCCATCTCCCCCCTCGGCGCCCTCGAACGGCCCCTCACCGCCGAAGAAGTGGCTGCCATTCTGAACGGCGACGGCCTGGGTGTCGACTCCGGTCCGAGCCAGCTGGTCATCAAACGGATCGAGTACTACTTCCACAGCAACGTGATGGAGTTCGACTTCTCCTCGCCCAACGCCTATTTGCCCCGCGCGGAATGGGAAGCCCAGGTCCAAGGCCGGATCAAGGAGCGACAGGACGAGGACTGGTTCTGGAAGCAGATCCGGTACCGGGCGTTCGAGGACACGGACGAAACGCGCATCAACACGCACCCGATCGGGTACATCGGAGCCGACAACAAGGGGCTCGACCAGCTGCTGTCCCCCCCAGGCGGCAAGAACCGCGACTCGCACGGCACCTTCCCACTCACGGCCCTCTACAAGGACGTCGGGCCGGCCGGAGCCGCGGAAACGATCGGGCTGTCGTTCGACCACAAACAGTTCTTCGCCGCTTCGGCGGAGGGACGCGGCAAATGGCTCGACAAGTGGAAGCGGGGCGGCGTCGTGTGGCTGGCCAGTCCGGAGGCGGTCCAGATCGTCCCCGACTACGAGCGCGTGTACGCCCTGGTGTGGTCCGATGCCCGGGTGCGGCAGGAGTGGAGCTGGCTCATGCTGCCGCTCCGTTTCGGTTATCCGGCGCTGGTGTCACCGTTTGCGGGAGTAGTTGCCCACGCGGAGACGGGAAACATTGCCGTGGTCGGTCCTTCATTCAATTCGGGCTGGAATCGCCCGGGCGAGACGCAGGGATACAGGTGGTACGCTCCGCACAAGGTTCCGCGCCTTTTCCCGCTCGCCTGGCAGGATGGGTTCATGAACTCGTGGGGCTGGCTCAACATCACGCTCCCCACCCTCATCATGTTTCCGCCGATCGACTTCCTGTGGCGGATCGTGGCTGCACCGATCCGAGCGCTCATTGGAATCGACGACCCGACCTTCTATCCCTCCGATCAGGTCCCGTTTCGGTTCTTCGGCCTCACGGGCGGCTACTCGCACATGAACCTCCCGGACGACTACATCGACCTCCTGTTCAACGGGGATCAGTTCCGGGAGATCATCGGCTCGCTCGTCACCTACATCGTGGTTAACGGGTCGGAAAACACCGTCGCCGTTGGGGAGGGCGAGTTCGTGGATGATCCGAATGCCTTCTTCCTTCAGGGCTCGTTCTACGTGGGCGATCGATTCGTGACCACCGGCATGATCCGGCATTCGCGCAGCGACCTGGGGCTCTCGCTCGAGTTCAACGACATTCCGGAACCGTGGACTCTCGAGGGCGAGCTCAACTTCTGGGAGTACTCCGGCACCTTCCGGTACGACGTGACCGGTGGCGACATCCGGCTGTTCCCTCAGGCTGGCTACGGCTTGAGCTGGTACCGGATCGAAAACGTGACGACGGTCGTTGGGCCGCTCGACCCATCGGACTCGCCCTGGGTGCGACAGCCGTCCATCTTCCCGTTCGAGAACCTGCTCCCCAATACCTGGCACGCCGGGCTCGGCGCCGAGTGGATTGTACTGAAGAGCTATGCCACCCCGCCGAAGGGGATCGATGCCAGCATTCTCGTGGAGTGGACGTACTACACGAACAACCTGGGGCTCGACGTTAGCGGCCTGGATCTCCCCCTGCTCGTCATGCTTGGCCGGACGGCCGCGGACCTGCCACGCGATCGATGGGTCGGACGAAACGAGTGGAAGCTGGGACTCACACTCAGCTTCTAGCGTTTCGCTCCCCGATTCTAGTGTCTCGCTCCCGACCCGTTGAAGGCGAATCTCACCGCCGGTCCGGGGCTTTCGGCAAGCTGGAGGCTTTTCCCTCCAGCCAGGGGCGAAGGGCTTCGACCGCCCGGGCCCGGTGGCTGAGGGCCGCCTTCACCTCGGGCGGGAGCTCTCCGAACGTCCGCTCGTGCTCGGGCACGACGAACAGCGGATCATAGCCGAATCCGCCCCGACCCCGGAGCTCTGTCGCGATCCGACCGTCGACCCGCCCCCGCACGATCAGCCGCTCGTCGCCGTCCGCCACCGCGAGCGCGCACACGTAGTGCGCTCCGCGCGCGTCTGCCGCCACACCCTCGAGCCGCTCGAGCAGATAGGCGTTGTTGGCGGCATCGCGTCCGAGCCGCTCGGCCATCTCCTGTGGCGCGAAGCGTTTGGTGCGGACGCCGGGCCCTCCGTCGAGAGCATCCACCCGCAGTCCGGAGTCGTCGGCGATGGTGGGTAGCCCCGTCATGCGGTGGAAGTAGTCAGCCTTGGCGAGTGCGTTCTCCTCGAAGGTGGAATGCCGCTCGATCTCCGCTTCGGCGGGGGTCGGGGGAAGATCGAGGTCCGCTAGCGAGACGAGGTCGAATCGCGAATCGCCGAGCAGGCCGCGGAGCTCGGCCAGCTTGTGGGCGCTTCGCGTGGCGACGAGGAGGCTCAGCCCGCTTCTGCTCGTGCCCGCCGCTTTGCGTCCCATATTGGGCGGCGCAGAATGGATTCCTCGCCCCGCCCCGCTCAGGCCGGCGTGTGGCGGTGCGTGACCCCCGGCCGGATCGCCTCCCACATCTGGCTCAGCCCCTTGTAGCGCCGCCGAAACTCGGCCGGGTCCTGCTGGATCGTCTCGCGGGTAAAGCGCGGCAGCAGTGCCGCCAGCCGCGCGTCCAGCTCACCCATGCTCACCCAGCCGTGCTCGAGGTAGGCGAGCGCGAGGTGGTAATCGGGCTCGTCGCCCCGCGCTACGAACCGGTACACGACGCTATACGGGTCGAAGTGAAACAGCTCGATGTGCCCCGTGGCGAGGTCGAGCGGCCGCGCCCGGTCACGGTAGCCCTCCGGGAGCGGAATGACGTCGGCCGGTGATTCCTGTACGACGCGGACGTCGAGCGCCGCGGCCACCGTCGCCACTGCCTCGTCAAACCGTGCGCGCCGATCCGGTTCGACTTCGGCCGTGCACTCGACACTGTCCGTCCACTCGCGCCATCCCTCGAGGAGCTGCGTGCTCTCCCCGACCAGAAACAGACGCGCCGGACTCGACAGCTCGGAGTCCAGCCCGGTGAGAAAGGCGATCAGCCGGTCGCGGGTCACCAGGGCCGACACGTTGCCGTCAGCTCCCGGAACCTCCCGTCTCGGGAGCGCCGTTGCCGCGCGGGGAGGGCGCCGAGGGTGCCGCATCGGTGGCGCTCCGGTCGCGGCTCTTGCCGGGGTAGCGCCGCTTCGGCGTCTTGTCCTTGTGCCCGATCACCCAGAAGCAGTAGGAGTACGGGTACATTGTCTGCACGACGTGGAAAGGCTCGTACTCGAACAGCCGGCGCATCGCCCACGAGAATCGGTAGCGGGGATCGTCGGGCGTGATGATCTCCACCGCGCAGTCCACCTGATAGCTCACGAACACGGGTGAGTTTCCGGTCCACAGAACCGACGCCATCGGGTTGGCGGTCAAGTTTCGGAAGGTGGACCCCTCGAAGATCTCGAGCAGGCCGAGTCGACGCCAGTCGACGTGCTCCGGGTGGGCGTAGAACTCGCGCGCGGTCGCGATGCGGAGTGCCCGCGTCTCGTTCACCGCGTGCGGGGGAAGCTGCACGATCTTGTCGACGGCGCCCTCGACCAGTTCCAGATAGTGGTCGATGAACTCGTCCTTCGGCGTGAATCCGACTCCCTTGTTGGCCAGGTTGGGGACGAGCGAGTCCTCCTCCCACGTTCCGACCACGGGCAGGTGACCGGCGTTGAAGGCGATGTACTCGTCGCGCTCGATCGCGTCGTAGATGCTGTTCTTGTAGTCGAGCTGCCAGCGCACGAAGCCCGGCGGCAGCTCCTTCACCTCGTATTCCTCGACCGACCCGGATCGCTCGACCCGCACCACCCCGTTCTCCTGCCGCACCTGCTCCGTCAGCCGTCGGTCATCCAGCGTCTCAACGTCCGTCATCCTCACTCCCGCTTTCGTGGTTCGCTGTGATTGCTACCGCGCCCGCCCGTCGCTCCTCCACCGCGATGGCGGCGAGCCCCACCCTCTTGGGAGCGGGATCTCCCCGCCACTCTCCTCGGGAGCGGGATTCGCCCGAGCGCCCTTCGCGCGACGACGAGGAGACCCCGCAGCGAAGCGAGGAGGCTCCGAAGTCCAAAGCGCGCGGGCCAGCGAGGGCGAACCCGCGACCCCCAGCGAGGGCGAACCCGCGACCCTCGGTGAGGGAGGGGAGACCCGCGACCGCCAGCGAGGAGAGGCCCGCGACCCCTTAATCCGGAGCCCACAGCGCTCCGCTGCTCAGCTCCTCCCGCAGCACTGGGTGCACCTTCCACATGTAGCCGCTCATCGCGATCGCCGCGAGCAGGTTGCCCACCAGGACCGACCACCAGGCCAGCGCCTCCAGCACCCAGGCGCCGAGCATGGCGGTCATGGCAACGAAAAAGGTCTCGAACACGACGAACAGGATGACGAGAGCGAACACGAGCGGTGGAAATCGCTCCGCCTGCGTCACCAGCGCGGAGACTATGAGGCCGAACACGATGAAGGCGGCGAAGTGGAGCAACGTGTAGCCGATGATGACTCCCGGCTCGACCTGCACGTCCGCCATGCCCGCCGCTCCCTCGAAGATGACCGACCCGAGCGCCGCCGGCGTGAACAGCGGCCGCAACCACACCATGTCGATGATCAGAAACCACACCGCCACCACGCCGGCGCCGATGAGACCGGCGATGATCCCCTCCCGGATCGTCTTGTGGACGGCGAGCTGGTTCCAGATGCCGGTGATGCCGGGCTCGGCGCTCCGCCAGTGCAGATACGTCACGATGACGACGCCGGCGAGCGCATTGCCGAAGAAGACCGCGCCCCACGCCGGCGCGGCCAGCACGTCGCTACCGGTGACGATGAGCGCCGTATAGAAGGCGAGCGATCCGACGAAAAGGCCGAACGCCGCCCCGAACAGGATGTTCTTGGGCAGTTCGGCGAGCTCGAAGATCAGCGCGGCCACGACCCCGAACGCCGCAAACACGAGGAAGTGCACGACCGTGTAGGCACCGATCAGGCTTCCTTCCGGGACCGTGTCGCCGCGGCCGAGCAACGCGCCGGCCAGGAAGGAGGGCGTGGCCAGAGCTTCCGCCCGGATCAGGTCGTAGAAGAAGAACAGGAGGATGACCGTGATCGCCGCCAGGATCCCGCCGATCGCTCCGTCCTGGACCGTCTTCCTCAGAGCTCCCACGGCTGCCTCCGGTGTCCCTCGAGTCCGGCGCTAGTCGACCAGGTGCCGGTCTTCCCGCTCGGACTCCAGAAAGCGCTCGACCTCGTCCGTAAGCTCCCGCCGCTTGGCGCGCATGATGCCTCCGCCGATGATTCCGATCACCGCGAAGGGAATGACCATCATGAGAATCAACCCCCACAGGAGACCCGCTTCCAGGTTTCCACCCGCCCCCTGAATGCAGCCGGGGCACGCGAACGCCACAACCGTGGGGCTCACGCGAAGACCTCGCGCATCACACGTGACGAGAGCGCGTGCGAAGGCCTGCTCACGCGAAATTCTCGAACAGGACGAGGATCACGAGAATCGCCGCCGGCAACAGTGGCGACGCCGCCACGATCGACACGAGCTTCGGCTCGAAGCGCAGATGCATGAAGTAGAGCGCCACCAGCAGTGCCTTCCAGATCGCCAGCGCCAGCAAAGTCAGGATAACGATGTGGCGCCCGAGACCCAGGTAGACGACCCCCACCTCCACCACGGTGAGCGCCGCCAGGCCAGCCCACACGCCCATGTAGTTCGGGTGCTTGCGCTCCTCGGCCGCTGCCTCGCCGGAAGGGCCGCCGTGCTCTTCTGTAACGGGTGAGGTCGATTCGCTCATCGCTCTACCATCAAATGAGATATACGATCGTGAACAGGACGATCCACACCAGGTCGACGAAGTGCCAGTAAAGGCCGATCACCTCGACCCCCCGATGATCCTCCTTGGTGTACTTGCCCCGAAAGGCGCGGACGAAGGTCACGTACGCCATGCTCACCACGCCGCACAACACGTGGAAGCCGTGGAAGCCGGTCATGGTGAAGAAGGTAGAGCCGTACAGTCCCGAGGCCGGGGTGAAGCCGTGGTGGACCAGTTCCCGGTACTCGTACCCCTGCACGCTCAGGAATGTGGCTCCCATGATCAGGGTCGCGATCAGCCATTTCTTGAGGCCGGCCTGGTCTCCGTCCGAGATCGCCGCGTACGCCTTCACCATCGACACGCTGCTGCAGATCAGAATGAAGGTGTTGACAGCGGTCACCGGGATATTGAGCACCTCGCCCGGACGCGGCCACGGGTTCTCCGCTCCGAAGCGGAGAATGATGTAGGACCCGATCAATCCGGTAAAGAACATCACCTCCGAGCACAGGAACACCCACATCCCGACCTTCTGATCGTACACGCCGAGCCCGCGTTCCGGGCGGCGGCTGGCTACGGCGACAGTCGCGGCTCCGCTGCTCATCGGTTCGGGCCTCCGGTTTCGGTCATGCGCTTCACCTCATCTCAGGCGTGGCTGCGGGCCGGTGATACGACATCGGGCCGCTCGTTCTGGGCCAGCCAGTCCTTGTCGACATCGGGGTGGCTGTATTCGTAGGGGCCGTGGTACACGACCGGGATCTCTTCCCAGTTACCGTGCTTGGCGGGCGATGGCGTCTGCCACTCGAGCGTGTTGGCGTCCCACGGGTTGGCCGGTGCCCTCCGCCCCCGGAACAGGCTCCAGATGAAGTTGAATGCGAACAGGAGTCCGCTCAGGAAGAGGCCGAAGGCACCCACCGTGATCAGGATGTTCGTGTCCTGCATGCCCTGGAACAGCTCGTACTGGTTCGGGTCGTAGGTGCGCCGGATCATGCCGCCCATACCGATCCCGTGCATGGGGAAGAAGGTGATGTTGAAGAAGACGAAGGTAAGCCAGAAGTGCACCTTGCCGATCTTCTCGCTCATCATGCGACCGAACATCTTCGGGTACCAGTAGTAGAAGGCCGCGAACAGGGCGAACAGGCTGCCGCCGAACAGCACGTAATGAATGTGGGCGACGATGAAATAGGTGTCGTGGATGAAGATGTCGACCGGCGTGGCCGCCATATAGATACCGCTCAGCCCGCCGATCACGAACATCATCACGAATCCGATCGCGAACAGGGTCGGCGTGTTGAGCCGGATGTTCCCGCCCCACATGGTGCCCATCCAGTTGAACGTCTTGATCGCCGATGGTACCGCAATGATCAGCGTGGTGACCATGAAGCTCATGCCGAGGGCCGGATTCATCCCGCTCTGGAACATGTGGTGGCCCCACACGATGAAGCCGAGGAAAGCGATGGCGATGATCGCGAACACCATCGTGTGGTAGCCGAACACCGGCTTCCGGGATCCGGTGGCCAGGACATCGGACACGAAGCCCATTGCCGGCAGGATGAGGATGTAGACCTCCGGGTGGCCGAAGAACCAGAACAGGTGTTGCCACAGGAGCGGCTCTCCGCCTTCGGATGGGAGGAAGAAGTGGGTGCCGATCGTCTGGTCGAAGAAGAGCATGATGGCGGCCCCCGACAGAACCGGGACCGCGAGCAGGATCAGGATCGCGGTGATGAAGAGCGCCCAAGTCGAGAGCGGGAGACGGAACCAGGTCATCCCGGGTGCCCGATCGTTGATCACGGTGGTGATGTAATTCACCGCTCCGAGGATCGACGACAGACCCACGACTACGAGCGCGATCAGCCACAGCTGCTGCCCTGCGTGCACCCCCGTCATCTCGGGCAAGCCGCTGAGCGGGGCGTACGAGGTCCAGCCCGCGGCGGCCGCTCCGCCCGGGACGAAGAAGCTCGCCAACAGGATCAAGCCGGCCACGAAGGCGATCCAGAAGGACGCCATGTTGAGGCGCGGGAACGCCATGTCGTGAGCACCGATCTGGAGCGGGATGAGGAAGTTGGCGAACACGCCGACGAGCAGCGGCATGATGGCGAAGAACACCATGATGGTACCGTGCATCGTTACCAGCGAGTTGAAGAACTCGGGAAGGATGTAGCCGTCGGCCACCATCGTTTCCGGCAGCAGGCCTCCGAGCGGCAGCGGCCGATCGGGCCACGCGAGCTGGTAACGGATCAGCATCGCCACCAGGCCGCCGACAACGAGGAAGAACAGGCTGAGAAAGAGAAACTGGATCCCGATGATCTTGTGATCGGTCGAGAAGATATACTTGCGTATAAACGGTAGCGGGTGGTGCTCCTCGATGACCGGCTTGCCGGCCGCTTCGGTCAGGATCGTGGCCATAAACGAGAGTCCTCTCGCGCTGTTCGTGATCTAGCGGGGGTCGTCGGCGGCCGCGAGGGCGAGTGCCTCCTGGCTCTGCTCGCCGTACCACACGTCGTACTCATCGGGATCGTAGACCTTCACCGAGCCCCGCATCCGGTAGTGTCCCAGTCCGCACAGCTCCGCGCAGGTGATCTGGAACTCGGCCGGCTGGGTGGCCTCGAACCAGATCGGGATCGTCATTCCAGGCACGGCATCCTGCTTCACCCGCAGTTGCGGGAGAAAGAAAGAGTGGAGCACGTCTTCCGACTCCAGTCGTACGACCACCTTGCGGTAGGCCGGGATGTGGAACTGGTTCCGGATCGTGAAGTCATCCGGTGTGCCGAGCTCCATGTCCGCACCGGGGTAGGTGACGTTCCACTCGAACTGTTTGGCGGTTACGCCGAGCGTCAACGCGTCATCCGGGAACGAATCCGGGTACCGGATCCCGGCCCATATGCGGCCGCTATAGATGCCGAGCGCGACCAGGACGATGGCGGGAAAGACGGTCCATACCACTTCGAGCGTGTTGTTTCCGTGCGTGTACGTCGCCTGGCGTCCCTCGCGACCCCGGTATCGGATCACGAACCAGATGACCCCGAGCTCGACGAGCACGAAGGCGACCGCCGTGATCCAGAAGATGATCCAGAACAGCCGGTCGATCGGCACTCCCTGCGTCGACCAGTTGGGCGGCAGCGACCAGTCCATTCTTCCCCTCCCTCTACGTACCGCGGAGGCCCCGCGGGACGATCCGGTGCGCCGGATCGGCTTCAGGCGCTCTCAGTGACCGTGACCGCCGCTGTGTGAGAGTATCAGCGGCTCGCCGAGCGGCACCTCGGCCCCCGCCATGTCGGCCGAGAAGGCAAAGGAGATCTCGGCCGTCTCCTGCGCTCCGACCGTCACCTGCTGCGTCTGGGTCCCGTACTTCTCGTGCCACGCCTCGATCAGGTAGTCGCCCGGCGGCAGGTTCCCGATCGTGAACTGCCCGTCCGTTGATGATACCGAGTAGTATGGGCTGGGGACGACGCCGATGTAGGCGTGCATCCACCCGTGCACGTCGCACTTCACCGGGATCATCACCTCCGGCGAGCGGAACTGCCGGGTGGTCTCCATCGAGCGCGGCTGGCTGACGTTGAACGAACGGTTGACCTGCGACTGCGTGTTGATGTTGTGCAGCAGGCCGTCACTGTTCTTGATCGTCAGGTCCTGCCCCGGCTGAATCCCGAACACGTGCGGGTGGTACCGACACCCGCGCTGGTCGAGCACCACCGGGGTGGACGGCGGCCCGAACTCGCCGCTCAGACCCTCCTTCACGTACACGAACACGTTCGCCAGCCGTCCGTCGGCCACCTCCACCTCCTGGGTCATCGGCGGCTCGGGGTACGCGTCGGCACAGGTGGGCTCCTCGGACATGTCGATCGGCTCCGCCCCCGGCGGTGTGCCCTCGAAGGCGATGAAGCCGGTGACCGTGGCCGCGCTAGCCGGGTCCACGGTCGTGACCGCGACCTCGGCGACAGCTTCTTCCTCCATCTCGCCGCCGGCGTCGGCGGTCTCACCGCCACCTCCTCCACCGCAACCGAGCAGGACGCCCGGAACCAGGATGCCAGCGATATACAGCGTGCCGTTTCGGCTCAACATTCTCTTCTCCTCCGTTGGTGTAGCATCAGGTGGAATCCACCGATCCACCGCTCCGCGCGCGCCGAACCGCGAACAGGCCGAGCCCCCCGGTGAGGAGCATGGCCAGGACCGGTGTCAGGAACACGATATTGGACGGTGGTTGTTCGAGAAAGACGTAGTACCAACTGCTGACCGATCCGCGCTTGCCGCTCTCGCCGCTCGAGCCGTCCCAAGCGAAGAAGGCGATCGGAATCGCCACTCCCTCCGGAAAGGTCAAAGCGGCCGGGTCGTCGGATACGAGGGCGCGCGTGAACACGACCTGCCACTGACCGTCGTCGTACGTCGCGGTGCTGGTGGGGGCCACGGCAGGGATGCTGGTCG
>CAZJXR010000112.1:0-11334 GCA_964550085.1 uncultured Gemmatimonadota bacterium | reverse complement strand
GGAAAGCGTTGTGGCGACACAAGGGAACGCCGTGGCGCTTCGTTCGTGAACCACCGTGGGCCTCGGCCGATGCTATCATCCCCACCGGCCGGGCAGCCGTACGGATGCAGATTGCCAGCGTCGAGGAGCGAGGATGCCACAACCTGAAATACCGGGCCACGCGCAGTTCTGGGAGCAGCCAGAGCAGGTGGAGCGTTTTGCATCTCGACCGCCCGACGAGAGGCTGCTGTCACTCCTCGAGCGCATCGCCGAGCCCGCCGACACCCGCGTACTGGATCTCGGCTGTGCCGGGGGACGGAACACGGCCGTGCTCGCCGAGCGAGGTTTCGATGTCTTCGCGCTCGACGCCTCGCCCGCCATGACGGAGCACACGCGGCGACGCGTGGCGGCCGTCCTCGGTGCGGAGGAGGCACGTCGTCGCGTGCGACTGGCTCGAATGGACGAGCTCGACCATTTCCCCGATAGCCATTTCGATCTGGTACTCGCGGTCGGCATTCTACACGAAGCCCGAAGCGGGACGGAGTGGCACCGGACCCTGGGGCAGCTCCGCCGCGTGCTGCGCCCGGGCGGGAGGCTGTTGGTCGCGAACTTTGCCCCGGGAACGGACATCACCGGCGGGGGAACGTGCCCCGTGCCGGGTGAGCCGCATGTGTTCGAGAGTCCCGGTGGCCTTCGTCACACCATGTTGACGCCCGAGCAGCTCGATGAAGAGATGCGACGCCACGATCTCCTGCCGGTCGCGCCGACGCGTGCGGTCGAAGTCCGCCTGGAGAGAGGTCAGCGGACGACCGTGAACGCCCTGTACGAAAAGGCTACCGGCGCTCGCACCTCCACCTCGGTGCGGCCGGAGGGCCAAGCCGCACCGGGGGGTTCAGACGCGGGAGTGGACCGTAGTCGCCCCGTTCGACGCGGCCGGCCTCCAGCTCCGTGACGGTCGGACTGGCTCGATCGGTGTCGAGCGGGCGAGGTGCCATTCGGTGAGGACGCCGCTGCCGACCATCGAGACCCGGGCGTGCGCCGGGACGCCGGCGGCGCGGAAATGACGCGCGATGCCAAAACACCGCCTGACCAGCCACGCCTCGAATTGCTCGGGATCGGGGTCGTCGCGGACCGCGTCCTCCAGCAACCGGCGTCGAATGATGTCTTCCAGACGCTGGGCTCGGGCCGCCGACTGCAGGCGGTTCACGCCCGCCTGCGGGGCTCGCATCGATGCGAGGAGCTCGAGACTGAAGGTACGGGGGCGGATGAAGCGTCGTCGTGTGTCGAACATGTGTCGCGCAGCCTCTTGGTTGAGGTCGGGGGCCGGCATCGACCCGAGAGCGGGTCGGGACGCCGCGCAGGCTGCGGACGCGAGGCCTCCAGGCGCATCCAAATGCTCGACGCGCGAGGCGGGACACATGTCAACCGGGTAGTTCCACTATAAGCGACGGCAACCCGTTGATCAACGATGCAGGGCTGCATCATCCGCTGAGCAACGACAGATTCCGCATCGTGCCCGGCGATTGGCTGTGGCCGTCCGAAATCACTAAGATCGGCCCGCCCGGGCCATTGCACAGGGCTCGCCCTCGACAGCTCGGCAGCGACACGAATCCACGCACGCTCGTCCGCGAAGGCGGCACGGTAGCGAACCGCTGGGGACGGATCGTGCTCGGCATTGAAGCGAGGCGGTAGGATGAACGACTTCTTGAAAGCTCTCGGGATCGGGCCGACCAATCCCGGCGGCTTCGGAGGCGAGTGGATCGGTTCCGGCGATGACCTCGAGGTCACCACGCCGATCGACGGCTCCGTAATCGGCACCGTGCGGCAGGTCACGGAGGATGAGTACGATCAGATCGCCGCGCGCGCGCACGCCGCTTTTCTGGCCTGGCGGCGGGTGCCGGCCCCCAAGCGCGGTGACCTCGTGCGCCAGTTGGGCAACCGGCTGCGCGAGCGCAAGCGGGAGCTCGGGGCTCTGGTCACGCTCGAGATGGGGAAGATCGCCGCCGAGGGCGTGGGCGAGGTGCAGGAGATGATCGATATCTGCGACTTTGCCACCGGCCTCTCCCGCCAGCTGTACGGGTTTACGATGCAGTCGGAGCGTCCGGACCACCGCATGTTCGAGCAGTGGCACCCGCTCGGAGTGGTCGGCGTGATCAGCGCCTTCAACTTCCCGGTCGCCGTGTGGAGTTGGAACGCGGCCATCGCCGCCGTGTGCGGAGATGGCACCCTGTGGAAACCGTCCAGCCACACGCCGCTTACCGCGATCGCATGCACGAAGATCGCGGAGGCAGTATGTCGGGAGAACGGCGTCGACCCGGCGATCTTCTCGCTGGTAGTGGGACGGGGCTCGACCGTCGGCGATCGGCTGCTGCACGACCGCCGCGTCCCGCTCGTGTCCGCGACCGGCAGCTGCCGAATGGGTTACCGGGTGGCCGAGGTGGTGGGTCGTCGGGTGGGCCGCACCATTCTCGAGCTGGGCGGGAACAACGCCATCATCGTGACGCCGAACGCCACCATGGAGCTCGCGCTCCCGGCCATCCTGTTCGGTGCGGTCGGCACCGCCGGCCAGCGTTGTACGTCCACCCGGCGGATCATCGCGCACGAGTCGGTACGTGAGGAGCTGCTCGGCCGTCTGTGCCGCGCGTATCAGGGCATCCGAATCGGCGATCCACGCGATCCGGACACCCTGATGGGACCGCTGGTGACCCGAAGCGCGGTAAACGATCTGCAACGGGCGATGGAACGTGTGGTGGCCGAGGGAGGCGACATCGTCGTTGGCGGCGAGCCGCTATCGGCACCGGAGTACCCCGGCGGGCACTACGTCCGCCCGTGCATCGCCACCGCCCGCTACGAATTCGAGATCGTGCAGGAGGAGACGTTCGCGCCGATCCTCTACCTGATCGGCTACGGCACCGCCTCCGCTTCGCCGCGCCAGGCGGTGGAGGAGATCGAGGAGGCGATCGCCCTGCACAACGGCGTCCCGCAAGGTCTGTCGTCGGCGATCTTCACCGACAACGTGCGCGAGGCAGAGTACTTCCTCTCCGCGCGCGGGAGCGACTGCGGGATCGCCAACGTGAACATCGGCACCAGCGGCGCGGAGATTGGCGGCGCGTTCGGCGGCGAGAAGGAAACGGGCGGCGGGCGCGAGTCGGGATCCGACGCGTGGAAGGCGTACATGCGTCGACAGACGAACACGGTGAACTGGAGCACGGAGCTGCCGCTGGCCCAGGGTCTCCAGTTCGGCTAGGCGCACATCGCGGCCTCGACATCGCCGATCGCCTTTGGCAGCGGCTTGCCCAGCACCCGCGCGCCGTCGGCCGTTACCAGCACGTCGTCCTCGATCCGGTAGCCGCGCGCGTCCCGGTACGCGTCGAGTGCGGTATAGTCGATAAACTCCTCGTGCCGCTTCTCCGCCCGCCAGCGGTCGATGAGGAGCGGGTTGAAGTAGAGCCCCGGCTCGACCGTCACCACGAAGCCCGGCTCCAGCGCGCGCGCCAGGCGCAGGAAGCAGGTGCCGAACTGGTCGCTCCGTGCCATCCGCGGGCCGTACCCGATCCGGTCCTCGCCCAGAGCCTCCATGTCGTGGACGTCGAGGCCGAGCAGGTGGCCCAGGCCGCACTGGAACACGATCGCGTGTGCGCCAGCCGCCACTGCCTCGTCCGGATCTCCCCTCATCACTCCCAGCGCCGCCAAGCCGTCGAACAGCACCCGACAGGCAGTGCGATGAACCTCTCGGAACTCGACGCCGGGGGCGATCGCCTCGATCGCGCGGGACTGGGCGTCGAGCACGATGCCGTACAGCTCGGCCTGCCTGGGGCTGAACCTCCCGCCGACCGGTAGCGTGCGCGTGATGTCGCTCGCGTAGCCGCGCGGGGAGTCGGCTCCCGAATCGTGGATCACGACCTCGCCCTCCTTCAATACCCGATCCGCCGCGTAGTTATGAAGGATCTCGCCCCGCGCCGTGAAGATGAGCGGGAAGGACAGCCTGCGGCCCCGCGCGAGGGCGATCCCCTCGATCACCCCGGCCAAATGTTCCTCCGAGCGCCCCGGGCAGGTGAGCCGCATCGCCTGCGTGTGCATGGCATGACTCACCTCGAGGGCGCGTTCGATCTCCGCCACCTCGTCGTCGGTCTTGACGGAGCGCTGGGCGAAGATCGCGTCGATCAACCGGGTGGATGCGCGGTCGCGGAGCGCGGTCGGCGAGATGTCGAGAAGCTGCGACAGCTCCCACGCGGCCGTGGCGCGGTAGGGCGGCAGAAAGTGTACCTCTCGTCCGGCCCGAAGCGCGGCAGTCAGCGCATCGCCGATCTCGTTCGCGGAGGCCGTCGCGGTGACCCCGACCGCAGCCGCGCTCTCACGAACGGTGGGGAGCGGGCCGGTCCACACAATCTGATCCAGCGTCTGGTCGTCGCCAAACAGCGTGTCGACGCCGTCGTCCGCGTCGATCAGCGCCGCGAGCCCTGGGCGAGCGAGACCGAAGTAGTAGAGGAAGGAGCTGTCCTGTCGGAACGGGTAAACGTTGTCCCGGTAGTTCATCGGGCTGTCCCTGTTGCCCGCCAGCAGCACCAGGCCCGAACCCACCTGTTCGCGAAGTCGAGCCCGCCGAGCGGAGTACGTCTCGGGACCAAAGAGCGCCGAGTTCACGCGAGGCGTCCTTCGCCGGTGAGCGACGACGTCACGCGCCGCGTCCGATTTCAGGCATCGACATCATGCGAGGCGGCGGGCGGCGGGGACGGCATTCCTCGGGGAAGCGTTTCGAGCAGCGCCTTGAAGCGGGGAGTGTCCCGCACCAGCAGCCAATCGGCGTCGTGCTCGATCCATTCGCGATAGCCGAAACCCAACTCCAGCGCGCGAGCCAAGTTGGCGAGCGCGCGGTCGGCATCTCCAAGACGCGCGTAGTTGCAGCCGACACCGTAGCGGATCACGGCGTCATCCGGTTCCAGGGCCAGAGCCTGGTTGATCCACTCGTATGCGCGTTCACGTTGGCCGACTGAGGCCCAACACGAGGCCCCCATGTAGTAGGCTCGCGCGTCGTCCGGGTTGAGGGCCAGGTGCTCCAAGATCACATCGAGCGCCTGTCGGTCTACCGCGTCCGCCGTTTCCGCGTCGCCGAGATCGCGGTAGGCAATCGCCTTCAAAACGAGCGACTGGTAGTCCTCGGGTCGGGCCTTGTGCGCCTCCCCAAACAAATGGATCGCCTTCCCGTAGTCGCCGCTGGAGAAGGCCGAACGGGCGTAGAAATAGTATGCCTCGAACAGAGCCGGATTGAGCTCGATGGCGCGCTCGAACTCGTCGGCCGCGTCCTTCACCCGGCCCTGGAGCTGGAGTGCCCCTGCGCGCGCCACGTGCGCCTCGGACAGGGTCGGGTGCAGCCTCAACGCTTCTTTGCTGGCGTCGTCGGCGCGGCGCAAGTTCTCGGGCGTGTGCTCCCAAAAGCTGTACAGATACGAGTAGCAGTCGGCGCGACCCGCGTGGGCGCGGGCGTATCCCGGATCGATATCGATCGCCAGCTCGAACATGCCGCGGGCCGCCTCGACCGAGTGGCGGGTGATCTGATGAAAGAGGTGCCGCCCGCGCAGGTAGTACTCGTACGCTCGAACGTCCGTCGGCGGCTTTCGGCCGAGCCGTTCCTGCTCCGGCCGCGTAAGCGAGACGTCGAGCGCTTCGACGACCCGACCGGCGATATCGTCCTGAATCGCGAACAGGTCCTGCATCCGACGGTCGTACTGCTCGGACCAGACGTGATAGCCATCGCGCACGTCAACGAGTTGAGCCGAGATGCGGAGCTGATCTCCCGCCCGGCGGACGCTCCCCTCGACAACCGCGTCCACGCCGAGCCGCTCTCCTATCTCGCGGACATCGAGGTTCTTTCCCTTGAACGCAAAGCAGGAGGTCCGCGCCGGCACGCGCAGGTGACCCGCATAGCCGCAACACCTGGTGAGGGTATTGAGCAGCTCCTCGGCGATCCCATCGGCGAAGTATTCGAGATCGGCCTCGGGGCTCATGTCTGCGAACGGGAGCACCGCGATCGACTCGATCTTCCGATGTCCGTTTCCCCCAACGCCCGGCGGCGTCGGGCCCGTGCGGACGATCTTCCGCTCCGCCGTCGCAGTCAGGTCGTACGCCCACGCGAGAACGAGCAGGATCGGGAAGCCGAGCACCACCAGCGCGATCACCAGCGTGATCGTCCACCCCGGGAGCTCGAGGCTCGGAAAGGTGGTCTCGGCAATCTGGATCAACGCCCACGCCACGACCGCGTAGATCACGACGGCGCGGATGACCCGTCGCCGGCGGAGTTCGGCCACAAAAGTGGCGAGCCTCGATCGGTTGCCCCTCATAGGAGCCCTGCCGCTATCACTGTCCTTCCAGCCTACGGCGCGGCCGCCGCGGGTCCGGCCGCTGCCTCTCCACCGGGCCGGATCCGGAAGAAGATCGAGTACAGCACCGGCACGATGATCAGGGTGAGCACCGTGGCCACCAGCAGCCCGGCCATGATCGTCACGGCCATCGCAACGAAGAACGCGTCCTTGAGGAGCGGGATCATACCGAGAATCGTTGTCGCCGCCGCCATCATGACCGGTCGCATGCGGCTCACCCCCGCGTCGAGAATGGCGATGAAGCGATCGTTGCCGGTCTCGACCTGCCGATCCATCTCCTCGATCAGCACGATCGAGTTCTTGATCAGCATCCCGGCCAGGCTCAAGAAGCCGAGCAGAGCCATGAACCCGAACGGTTGCTTGAAGAGCAGGAGACCGCCCGACACTCCGATGATCGCCAGCGGCACCGTGAGCCAGATGACCAGTGTCTTGCGAATCGAGTTGAAGAGGAAGATCACCACCAACACCATCATCCCGAAGAAGGTGGGAATCGAACCGGCCAGGGCGGCCTGGGCGCGGGCCGAGTCCTCGGCTTCCCCGCCCCAGGCAATGAAGTAGCCGGGCTCGCCCAGCAGCAGGATCTGATCTGCCTCGACGATCGGAATCGTGGACGCGTCGAAGCCCTCGTACATCTCTTCCACCGACTCGAACTGCTTGCCGTAGTAGGCGGCCAGATCGGCGCGCAGCGCCATCTCGATGCGTGGCTTGGCGCGTGCCAAGAGCTCGGTCGACAGCTCGCCGTCTGGATCGGCATGCACCCGAATGGTCATGGTGCGGTTCCATCGGAACCGCGTGGCGTCCTCGTACGCGGTCTCGAAGCCCGTGAGCACCTGCCGCATCGGCACGTTTCGCTGTGCGGCCGGACTCCAGATCTGGAGATCCTGGATGTTGTCGACGTTGCGACGTTCGAACTCCGGCGCGCGGGCCACGATCGGGATCAGCTCGTCCCGCTCCCGATAGACGCCGGTTCGGTACCCCTCGAAGGCGGCCTGGAGCTGCTGGGCCAGCTGCGGTCGCTCAATCCCGAGCAGGCGCGCCTGCGATTCGGCCAGCTCCGGTCGCACGACCTTGACCATCTCGCGCCATTCGTCGCGAACGCCCTTCGCCCCCTCCTCCCGGAGAATGTCCTTGGCGATCGTCGCCAGGCGGCGCAGTTCGTTCGGATCCTCGCCGCTGATCCGGAGCTGGATCTGTCCACCCTCACCGGGCCCGAGCCGGAACTTGCGCACATTGACGATCGCGTCAGGCATGATTTCCGGCAGTTCGGACTGAACCTGCTCGGTCAGCTCCTCGATGACGCCGAACTCGGTCACGTCGACGAAAAAGACGCCGAACGCGGAGCTGGCCGTGTTCGGGGTGTAGGTGAGCAGGAACCGGAGGTCGCCGCCCCCGATGGCGGTCGACACGTGGGTCACCCCATCCAAACCCAGCAGGTACTCTTCGGCCTTCGCAAACTCCGCCTCCGTGTCGCGGATGTATGTGCCCTCCGGCATCCACACGTCGATGAAGAACTGCTCACGGGTCGAGCTGGGAAAGAACATCTGGCTCACGTACCCGAACCCCCACACGGCGAGCAGGAAGGTGCCTACCACCACTCCGACCGTCGCCCAACGGCGTCGCACGGCCAGCGAGAGCAAGTTCCGGTATGCCACGAAGATCTTGCCGCCATATGGATCCGCGTCGGCACCGCCCCCCTTCTTGGTTTTTACCTTGAGGAAGAGCTTGCCGAGGAGCGGCGTGGTTGTCACCGCGGTCACCCAACTCAACATGAGGGATATGAGGATGACCGTGAACAACGAGCGGCAGTACTCGCCCGTGCTGTCGTCAGAGGTCCCGATGGCGGCGAAAGCGAGCACAGCGACCACCGTGGCGCCCAGCAGAGGAACGGCGTTCTGGCTCACCACCTCGCCAGCCGCCTCGATTCGGTCGATGCCCTGCTCGATCCGGACCTGCATCCCATCGACCACCACGATCGCGTTGTCGACCAGCATGCCGAGCGCGATGATCAGCGCGCCGAGAGAGATGCGCTCGAGCATCACCCCCTGCATGCCCATGAAAATGAACGTGCCGAAGATGGTGAGGACCAGGATGAAGCCGATGATCGCCGCGCTCCGGAACCCCATGAAGATCATCAGCACCACGATCACGATGGCCACAGCCTGGACGAGGCTGATCATGAAGCCGTTGATCGCCGTGATCACGGCTTCCGACTGAAGTGAAACGGCGTGGATCTCCATCCCTACCGGAGTCTGGGCCCGTAACTGCTGGAACTTCTGCTGCAACCCCTCACCCATCCTCACGACATTTCCGCCGGTGACGGTCGAGATCCCGATCGCGATCCCCGGTTTCCCGTCGAATCGGATGATCTGGCTCGGGGGTTCCTCGTAGCCGCGTCGGATGGTGGCGACGTCCTTGAGGTAAATCAGCTGTCCACCGCCGCCGCGGCTGGTGATCAGCAGATCACCGAACTCCGTCTCCGACCGGAACTCGCCGGTCGGGTTGATCGGGATGTAGTCCGTGCCGAGCTGCAGGCGGCCGGCGTCGGCAGGGAGGTTCTTGGCTGAGAGAGCGGCATAGATCTCCTCCTGGGAAATCCCGAGCGCCGCCATCTTCGCGCGGGACATCTCCACGTAGATCGTTTCTGCCTGGTCACCCCACAGTACGACACGCTTCACGTCGTCGACGAGCAGCAGTTCCCGTCGCAACAGCTTGGCGAACTCGTAGAGCTCCGCCATCGTGTATCCGTCGCCGGTCAACACGACGTAAATGCCGTACACGTCGCCGAAGTCGTCGTTGACGATCGAAGGACCGGCGCCCGGGGGCAGCCGGTTCTGGTAGTCGTTCACCTTGCGCCGCAGCTCGTCCCACACCTGCGGCAATGTCTCCTTGTCGTAATTGTCCTTGATCGTGGCTTTGACCTGCGAGAAGCCTCTCACGGAGGTCGATTGCACTCGCTTCAGCTGCCCGAGCTCCTGGACGGCGCGCTCGATCACGTCCGAAACCTCGGTCTCCACCTCGGCCGCCGAGGCGCCCGGATACGGGGTGGTAATGATGGCGTCCTTGATCGTGAACTCCGGATCCTCCAGCCGCGCGAGGTTGGTGAAGGCGACGAAGCCCACCACGAGCAGGAGAATGGTCAGCGTCCAGGTGATAACGCTCTTCTTGATGGCAAGCTCGGCGATGTTCATGCGCGGGGGCTTCTTTCTGAGGTGGGCTGGTCGTCCGCCATCGGGTTACTCGCCCATCGGGCGTACCGGCTGGCCCTCCTGGAGCTGGTAAACGCCCGCGGTGGCGATCATGTCGCCGGCTTCCAGACCGCCGAGAATCACGATGCCATCCGTACCGGTGACCGGACCGACGCGCACGGGCCGCTGGTGAACCGTCAGCTCGGCCGCATCGATGACCCACACGTGCGCGTTGCCTTCCTCGTCCGAGAAGACCGCGTTTGCAGGCACCGTGAGCGGGACGCCTGGCTGTTCGTCCGCGACGTCGGCGTCCGAGACCACGATCAGCGCCGTCATGCCGGGAAACACGTTCAGGTCCTCGGGCTGGGGCATGCTGAAGGTGACCGGAAAGGTCTGCGTGTTCGGGTCCGCGTTCACGGCGAATTCCTTCACGGTCACCGAATATTCGCGACCGGGTGCCGCGTCGAACATCGCCACCGTCCTCCGGTTCACGCCCTCACGCACGGAAGCAATGATCTGCTCCGGCACGCTGATCACGATCTCCATCGCGTCCATGTTGTGCAGACTCAGGATCGGCTCTTTGGCAAGAACGTCCTCGAAGTTCTGCACGTACTTAATCCCGATCTGGCCGGCGAAAGGGGCACGCAGCTCCGTGTCGCGGAGGTCGGCGAGCGCCTGCTCGTAGCGCGCTTCAGCCACGTCTCGAAGCGCTACCCGGACCTCGAGCTCGGCCAACGAGACTGCGTTGCGCTCGTACAATCGCTGGTACCGCACGGCATCCGCGACCGCCTGATCGTAGCTGGCCTTCGCTTGCGTCACCGCAATGCGGTAATCCCGCGGATCGATTCGGGCAATCAGCTGACCGGGCTCGACAAAGTCTCCCTCAACGACGGGAAGCTCGATCAGAGGTCCCGAGACACGGAATGCAAGTTCGGCCCGCTCAGCAGCTCGAACCGTACCCGGGAAGGTCAGCCTGCTGGACAGACCCTCACCGACCGTGAAAGTGGCGACGGGACGCGCGACTTCGGGCGGCGGCGCCTCATCTGCGCCCCCGCACCCCGCTGCCGACAGCGCGACCACTGCGAGCGCGACGACGACAAGCCGCCCGCCGCCGTCGCTGCGATCCGCCGAATCCGTTGTAGCTCGTGTACGCATCGTGGTTGTCCTCGAAAAACCCGGTCTTATTGACCCAGCGACTGCCGGACCCTTTCGGCGAGATTCTGCCGGTCCTGGATCGTGTGGTCGGCCTCGAACCAGGAGATGGCCCTCTGGTAGTCGACCAGATCCAGCTGAAACGCGTACTCGGCCGCCGCGGCTCCTTGTGCCGCCACGAACGACTGTGTCTGGGCCTCGACCAGGTCGGTGACGTTGACCAGGCCCTGCGAATACTTCTCCTGCACGAGATCGAAGTTCAGGCGAGCGGCCTCGGCGGCGATGCGCTCGAACCGGATGGAGGGGAAACTGCCCTCCATCCGGCGCAGGGCCGTCCGCGTCTGACGCTCGATCAAATCACGGGTGAGCAGCTCCTCGTTCTCCAGTCGCTCGAGCGCCGCCTGGTTCAGGCTGACCTCGTACGAGCGAGACGCGCCGACGAAGAGCGGATAGGCGGCGCCGATCGAGACTCGGGGGAGCGACCTGTCGACACCGGGCAGCTCGGGGTCTCGTTCGATCTGATAGTCGTACGCCGCCTCGATGAACAAGGAGGGCAGAAACCAGGCGCGCTTCCTCTGGCCGAGCTGAATCTCCTCGGCCTCCGTGCTCTTGGCGACCGAGGCGAGTTCGGGAGCGTTTTG
>CAZJXR010000111.1:0-11392 GCA_964550085.1 uncultured Gemmatimonadota bacterium | reverse complement strand
CGTGCTCCTCATCGGCCTGAGCGCGAAGAGCGCGATCTTGATCGTCGAGTTCGCGAAGCAGCTCCGGGAAGAGGGGAAACCAGTGATCGAGGCGGCAGTGACGGCGGCCCGGCTCCGCTTCCGTCCGATCCTGATGACGGCCTTTTCCTTCATTCTCGGCGTCATCCCTCTGTTGATCGCCTCCGGCGCCGGCGCCGCGAGCCGGCGTTCACTCGGAACGGCGGTGTTCGGCGGCATGCTGGTGGCGACCGCCGCCGGCGTCTATCTCATACCGGTGCTGTACGTCGTCGTCCAGGGCAACACGGAGCGTCTGCGGGCGAAACGAACGAGGGGGCGTGAAGTGGCTGGTGCGGTCACGCCCGCCACCGGACTGGCGGAGAGAAGTCGATGAAGGGAGAAGAGAGAGTTCGTACCGCCTTCGAGCGGGCCGTCGAGGCGATGTCCCGCCGCGAGGGAGTGGGGCGCGGGACGGCGGTCACCCGGATACGGATGAACGAGGCCTTCCTGTGCGAGGTGGAGGACGGGCGCTGGAAGCTTACGGTGGACATGTCGGAGAAGGGCGGCGGGGGCGGACGCGGCCCCGATCCGGGGGTACTCGGGCGAGCCGCGCTCGGCAGCTGCTTCGCCATCGCATACGCGCAGTGGTTGATCCAGCGGGGAGTGCCCGTCGAGCGTCTCGAGGTCGAGATCCAGGCCGATTACGACGCGAGGGCCGAGTACGGGTTGAACGACGCGTCCCCGGCCTACGCCGAGCTCCGCTACGTGGTCACGGTCGAAAGCGATGCTCCGGAAGCGGAGATCTTGCGCGTGCTCGACGAGGCGGAGGCGCACTCTCCCTACGCCGTCATCTGGAAGGAGCCGCAGCCGTTGCACCGCCAGGTGCGCGTCGTGGCGCGCGGGACGGGACCGGAGTAGCCGTGGACCGGTTGGCGGAGGTGCGCGACGCGTTCGGAGAGGTGCCGATCAATCGGCACCTCGGCTTCATTCTGCAGGAGCGCTCGGCGGAGCGGACGGTCGTGAGCCTCGACCTGCAGCGCGAGTTCGTTCAGGAGACCGGGGTCGTGCACGGCGGCGTGATCGCGACCCTGGCCGACACCGCCGCCGTCTATCTGTTCATGCCCGACCTCGACCCCGACGAGCACATGACGAGCGTGGAGTTCAAGCTGAACTTCCTGCGGGCAGTGGACCCGGAGCGTGGTCCACTGGTCGCCGTCTCGAGTCCCATTCGTCGCGGTTCGCGCATCGGGGTCGCCGACGTCTCGGTGTCCCAGGGCGAACGGGTCGTTGCCCATGGCCTGTTCACCTACCTGTTCACGCATCAGAAGTAGAATCGCGGATGGGGCGGCGCCGGATGAGTGGCTCGATCCGCAACGCCGACGGCGACGGATCATGAGGAACCGCGGCAGGCGATCGATGGGAGCGGTGTGGGCGGCGGTGGTCGCGCTTCCGTCCGGGGCTGCGGTGGCGCTGTCGCCCGGGGCGGCGGCGGCTCAGCTGACGGGCGCGGCCGCAATCTTCCAGGCCGACGCCGACAGTCTGCGCCACGAACTCCGATGTGAGCCCGATACGGCGTGGCCGCCGCTGCCGGCAAACCCCGAGGCTGTCCTCATCGACATGGCCATCGATTCGGCGGGCGCGCTCTCCTATCCCGATCCGGGTACCGTCCTGCCGCCTGCGGAGCTGCTGATCCCCCAGTACGCATACCTGTACGACCCGACTGCCGGCGCGTGCGAGCCGGTGATCGTGCTCGAAGCGCGCGACCAGGACTTCGTGTACGCGAGGCCGAACGCACGCATCGCCGGACGTGCCCCGATGGTCTACTTCGACCTGCTCGGCGAGACTCCGCCTGCCTCGCGCGCGCGCCCCGATTCGCTCCCGGACGGGTAGCGACACCGAAGGGGATCGCTCCCCCGTCCGTGATGGCGATTGCAACCATCGATCGACCCTCCGTGTCCTATCCAGTGGTGGGCGGGGACACACGTGAGGAAGAAGAGGACGACGATGGACCGAGCGGAACTGTTGAGGTTGGCATTGACGGCGATCGCCGTGGCCGGCGTGCTCGGCGTGAGCTCCATACACGATGCGCGGTCGGAGAGCCCACGCGCGGAGTGTGACACGGCCGAGTGCATCGAGACCATCGATTTGAGGGAGGCCCGCGGCCTCATCCACGTCTCCGCTCCGGACGCGGTCCTGCACGAGACGCGCACACACTGCGCTTCCTGAGGCGAGCCGCCCGTCAGCGCCTCGCTGATTCGCCACAACTCCTCGGCGAGCCCGCGGTCGTAGGCGGCCGGGGCCGGCTCGGCTTCGGTTTCCTGGTTGTAATACCTCCCAGTCACATCACCCAACGCGGGGTGGAGCCCGTTCGAGGCGACCTCGCTTCCCAGCCGTCGGGCGAGCGTCGACCGTGTCGAGCTCGGAAGCGAGGGCTCGGCCGAGCTCCCGAACCTGACCCAGCGACGACAAGTCGCAGAGACGACACCCGACGCCCGGGTTGCCTCCGGTCACGATGCAGGTTGGCGTTGTGCGCATGTCGGCCGTAGTCTTCACTCGTGGTGCGGCTTCGCCAAGCGGCCGCTCGTAACTGTCGATCGGAGTTCTAGTTCGCGCTCGGGTCCTGCTAACCACCTTGTCGGCCCTGTCTCGCCCGCACACCGAGCGCATCCACCCGATTAGGAGTCGCCTGCATGCGTGGCTCCTGGCGGCATCGGACGAGACGATGCACCGCGTGTACGGCGAGCGGAAGGAGCGGCTGTTTTCGGACCTTCCCCACACGCTGATCGAGATTGGCCCCGGGGCGGGGGCCAACCTGCGCTACTACAGGGCCCGCAGCCAGGTCGTCGCCATCGAGCCGAACCCGATGATGCACACCCGACTGCGTCGCCGCGCGGAGGAGCTCGACATCGGGCTCGACGTTCGGGGCGGACGAGCCGAGCGCCTCGATGCCGACGACGCGAGCGCCGAGGCGGTGATCTCGACCCTCGTGCTGTGCTCGGTGGAAGACCTGGCGCGCGCCCTGGGGGAGATTCATCGCGTGCTCGCGCCGGGCGGACGGTTCATATTCGTGGAGCACGTGGCGGCCCCGGTCGGCTCGGGTCTTCGGACGTACCAGAATGCGATCCATGCTCCATGGCGCTGGATCGCCGAGGGCTGCCACACGAACCGCGATACCATCGCCGCGATCGAGGCGGCCGGGTTTTCGGACATCGAGGTCGAATCGTTTCGTGCTTTCACCCCGCTGATCCCGGTGACGCCACACATTGCCGGCGTCGCGCGCAAATGATCGGTAGAGGACCATGATCGGCCGGACCGTATCGCACTACCGGATCGTCGAGGAGCTCGGCGCCGGTGGGATGGGGATCGTCTACCGTGCCGAGGATCTGCGGCTGAAGCGCATGGTCGCGCTCAAGTTCCTTCCACCCGAGCTCACCCGGAACGCCGAGGCGCGCGAGCGCTTCTCCCGCGAGGCGCAGGCGGCATCCGCGCTCGACCACGCCAACATCTGCACCATCTACGACATCGAGGAGACGGACGACGGCCGACTGTTCATCGCCATGGCCCTGTACGAGGGCGAGACCCTCCGGGAGCGGATCGATCGAGGGCCGCTGGCGATCAACGAAGCGATCGACATCGCGGGCCAGATCGCCGCCGGCCTCGATCGGGCGCACGAGCGGGGCATCGTACACCGCGACCTCAAGCCCTCGAACATCGTCGTCACCGACCGCCGCGAAGTGCGCATCCTCGACTTCGGCGTCGCCAAGCTGGCGGCGGAGGCCGGAATCACGCGCACCGGCACCTCGATCGGAACGGTCGCCTACATGGCGCCCGAGCTGCTGGAGGGAGGAGAGGTCGACGCGCGCACCGACCTGTGGGCACTCGGGGTCGTGCTGTACGAGATGCTGACCGGGCGGCGGCCCTTCAGCCGCCAGGGCGAGCAGGCGACCGCGTTCGCGATTCTGAACGAAGAGCCGGAATCGATCGAGACGCGCCGCGAGGACGTCGCCCCGGACCTTGCGGCGCTGGTCGGCGAGCTACTCGCCAAAGATCCCGACTTCCGTCCCCCCTCGGCGGCCGCGGTAGCGAAGCGGCTCCGCGCGCTGACCCGCGAGGGCGAGGTGGATCGGCTGGCGATCGGAATGAGCGAGGCGCAGGCGGCCTGGACCCTGCTGCGGCGACCGAGCGTGGCCGTCCCGGTCCTGCTGGTGCTGGCGCTCGTCGCGGCGGCACTCATCCTTCCCGCTCGACAGCGCGCGGCCCGGGACGCGGCGCGCGCCCTGCTACCGCAAATCGAGACGCTGGCTCGCGAGGGCAACTACCGGGAGGCGCACCTCCTCGCAGCTCGCGCGCAGGAGCGGCTGGGCCCCGACACGACCCTCGATCGCCTGTTACGCCAGGTATCGGACGAGATCACCATCACCAGCGATCCGCCCGGCGCACGCGTGTTCCTCACCCCCTTCGCGCCCGAGGCGACGGGACCGCCGGCCGCCGCCTTTCCGGCCGGGGTGACGCCGATCGAGGCGCTCCGCGTCCCCCGGGCCGACTACCTGGTTCGGATCGCCAAGGAGGAGTATCGCCCGGCGGACCGGATTGCGTCCACCGCCTATCGTCGCAACGAGATCGACGTGCGCGAGTCCAACGTGACCCTCCACGTGACGCTCCAGCGCGAGGACGAGGACGTGCCGGCGGATATGGTGTTCGTCCCGGGCGGTCCCTACCGGCTCGTCTCGCACGACGCGCCCCTCGACGCCGACGCCGAGCTGAGCGACTTCTTCATCGACCGCTTCGAGGTCAGCAACGAGAAGTATCGGGAGTTCATCCTCGCGGGCGGGTACCGCGAACCCTCGTACTGGACGGCCGCCCTCGGTGACGACGGGACGTCGCCTTCGCGAAGGGCTCTGCTCGCCTTGCTTACCGACCGCACCGGTCTCTCGGCCCCGCGCGGCTGGACCGGCCAGGAGCCTCCGCCGGGCGAAGGGAACTATCCGGTGGCGGGCGTGACCTGGTACGAGGCGGCGGCCTACTGCGCCTGGAAGG
This sequence comes from uncultured Gemmatimonadota bacterium, assembly GCA_964550085.1. Classification (GTDB taxonomy): domain Bacteria; phylum Gemmatimonadota; class Gemmatimonadetes; order Palauibacterales; family Palauibacteraceae; genus JBFILW01. The sequence goes on along the minus strand of CAZJXR010000111.1, from coordinate 6,358 downwards.
GACGGGCGTTGCCGACCGTCTTCCAGTGGGAGAAGGCGGCGCGGGACGGCGTCTACGTGACGGCCTACGGAAGGTACATGCCCTGGGGCTACGAGGAACCGAGCGCGGCCGGCATCCACCGCGCCAACTTCGGCAGTTCCGGGCCCGCACCGGTGGACGCCCACCCGTTCGGCATCGGTCCGTTCGGAGCGTACGCGATGGCCGGCAACGTGAAGGAGTGGACGGCTACCCGGTTCGGTGACGGTCGTCTGGCCACCGGCGGCTCGTGGGACGACCCGCTGTATCTGTTCGCCGCCTTCGCCTCGTATCCGGAGCGGTACGCGGCACCGACGCTCGGCTTTCGCTGCGCTCTGATGCCCGGCGGCGGTGAGGCCGGCCCCGACCAGCTCGCGCTCGAGACCCGCACGCCAGTGTACGAGCCGGTCGACGCGGCGACGTTCCGCACCTTCCTCAGCCACTACCGATACGACCGCAAGACGCCGGACGCGACGATTCTCGAGTCGCTGGAGACGGCCGACTGGATCCGCGAGAAAATCCGCCTCGAAGGTGTGGGCGGTGATTCGATCATCGCCTACCTCTATCTTCCCAAACGGGTCGAGCCGCCCTTCCAGACACTCGTGTACGTGCCCGGGTCCAACACCTTCTTCGGCACTCCGGTGAGCGAGGACGCGGAGTGGCTGCTCGGCCCGCACATCAAGGCCGGCCGAGCCGTGTTCACGGTCGTGCTGGACGGGATGACGGAGCGGGAGTGGCCGCCGGGTGCGTCCTTCCCCGAGCCGAGCTCGGTCCGCTTCAGGGACCTCATGGTGCTCCACGCGACGGAACTCGGCCATGGCCTCGATTACCTCGAGACCCGGCCCGACATCGACTCCGACAAGCTCGCCTATGTAGGACTGAGCTGGGGCGCCGGCTCCCGCGTCACCTTCGCCGCCATCCACGGCGGCCGTTTCGCGGCCGTGATCCTCATCGGGGCCGGCATCGATGAACGGGTGCAGCCCACGCTGCCCGAGGCCGCCAACTTCAACTTCGTGCCCTACATTCCGGGGCCGACGTTGGTCGTCAACGGCTCGGCCGACGAAGAACATCGTTGGCTCACCCGTGCCCTTCCCCTCTGGGACCTGCTTCCCGAGCCGAAGGAGCTCGAGCTGATCGAGGGCGCCGGGCATGTTCCGCCGGTGGAGGCGCGCGTCCCGCCCATCAACGCGTTTCTGGACCGGGTCCTCGGACCGGTGTCCACGCAGTAAGCGGAGCCAGAGATGAACATGATGCTGAAGCGACTCCCCGCAATCCTGATCGCCACCTCGGTACTCTGCTTCCCTGCTCGTGGCGCGGCCCAGATCGCGGTCGTCGACATCGACACCGTCCGTGCCGGGCTGTACGACTATGGAAAGATGTGGCCGTTCGAATACGCCCCGGCCGCCTACTACACGGCCACGTACGGGTTCGAAGCGAACGAGGCGTGGTTCGAGCGCGCCCGCCTGTCGGCCTTGCGGGTCCCCGGCTGCTCGGCGTCGTTCGTCTCGCCGCACGGACTGGTGGCCACCAACCACCACTGCGTGCGGGGCGCCGTCGTCCGGGCGCAGCGCGAGGGCGAGCACCTTCTGGACGAGGGCTTCTACGCCACGAGCCTGGTCGATGAGCGGCAGATCCCGGACTACTACGCCGACCAGCTGATCGCCATCGATGACGTGACCGAAGAGGTGTTCGCGGCGCTCGACGCCGCCACCACGGACACGGAGCGGGAAGCGGCCCGGGCGGCCGTGTTCGCGTCGATCGAGGAACGGTCGCGGACGAGCTACGCCGACGAGGCGGATTCCCTATTCGTGCAGGTGGTGGGGCTGTACGGCGGCGGTCGCTACTCGGCGTACGTGTTTCGCCGCTATACGGACGTGCGGCTGGTGTTCGCCGCCGAGCTGCAGATGGGCTTCTTCGGCGGCGATCCGGATAACTTCACCTATCCGCGGTACGCGCTCGACTTCGCCTTTCTGCGCATCTACGACGACGGGGAGCCGTACACCCCGGCGCACCATTTCGGATGGGGTGCCGACGGGGTGGAGGAAGGCGACGTAGTGTTCGTGATCGGTAACCCCGGCCAGACCAACCGCCTGGCCACCATCGGGCAGATCGAGTTCCAACGGGACGTCACTCTGCCCCTCACCATCGGCTGGCTGACGAACACGCACCGGGCGCTGGGCGACTTTTACCGCGCGGATCCGGAGCGGGGGGAAGCGATGGACATCCGGAACCGGATGTTCGGGCTCTCCAACACGTTGAAGGCGTTCACCGGTCGGTACGAGGCGCTCGAGGACCCGGTGGTGATGGCCAAGAAGGTGGATGGGGAGCGGCAGTTCCGCGATTCGATCGCCGCCCGGCCGACGCTGGCCGAGCAGACCACGGCCGTGCTGGACCGTATCGCGGCCATCCAGGCCGAGAAGGCGGCGCTGGCTCCGGAGTACGGCGCCTTCCTCGTCATCCGCAGCAGCGCCTACTCCCCGGCCGCCATCCGGCGCGCGATGGCCGCGTATACCCTGCTGGACGCGCAGGCGCGGGGCGCTCCGGCCGACTCCGTGGCGGCGTACCGTGACGCCCTGATCCAGATCGAGGACGTGCCCGATCCGTTGGAGCGCACCCTGCTCGTGCAGCGACTGGCCGATTTCGAGCGCTACCTGGATCCGGGCCACCCGGTCCGGCAGCTCGCCCTCCAGGACGGCACACCTGCCGCCTCCGCCGCTGCCCTGCTCGGCAGCACCACACTCGCCGACGCGGCATCGACGGCGGCCGCGGTCGAGGACGGAACTCTGTCGGTTGAGGATTCGGGTGTGAAGCTCGGGGCGACGATCGCTCCGGAGTACGAGGCCTACTCGGAGGCGTGGAGCCGTTTGAGCTCCGAGGAGGACGAGCTGATGGTCCAGCTCGGCCGCGCCCGGTTCGATATCTACGGCGATCGTATCCCGCCGGACGGCACCTTCTCGCCCCGCATCACGGACGGGATCGTCAAGGGCTACGAGTACAACGGGACGCTCGCTCCGCCCTACACGACCTTCTACGGAATCTACGATCGGCACTACGCGCACGCGGGGAACCCGGACTGGGCGCTGCCCGAGCGATGGGAAACACCGCCGCCGACTCTCGACCTGTCGACGCCGCTCAACTTCGTCTCCACCGCGGACACGTACGGCGGAAACTCCGGCTCTCCGGCGGTCACCAAGGAGCTGGCGCTGGTGGGTCTCAACTTCGACCGCAACATCAACGGCCTGTCGCGCGACTACATCTACTTGCCCGAGCAGGGACGCAACGTGATGGTCGACGTGCGGGCGATCCACGCCTCGCTCGAACAGGTGTACGACGCCGACCGCATCGTGAGCGAGCTGACGAGCGGCCGGCTGTTCGCCACCGAGCGGGAGGCCGAGGCAGCGTCGCGGTAGCACGGAAGGAACACGATCCGTGGAGCCTGCGTGCTGAAAGCCCCGCGACGACGACCGATCCATCCGGCCGAGGGAACCCAGGTCTGCCCGGGCTCCCCGTACGGCCCGCTGGGTTCGAACGAGGAGCGGGCCGCCTTCGCCGGATTGCAGGAGCAGCTTCCGCGGGTCTGGCAGGCTACCCGGATGAGCCACAGCCCGCACACCTCCGTGTTCGTGCCTTCGCTCAGCGTCAACCAGGAGGAGCTGGCCAAGGTCCAGGGCGCATCGTTCTACGAAGAGCGATTCCTCTTCTCCCTCATCCGCCTGCGCAACCCGGCCGCGCGCCTCATTTACCTCACCAGCCAGCCGATCCACCCCGATGTGATCGGCTACTACCTGCAGCTGCTGCCCGGCGTCCCGGCCGGGCACGCCATGGGGCGGCTGCTCATGCTGTGCATGTACGACGCCAGCGATCGTCCGCTCACCCTGAAAGTCCTCGAGCGGCCGAGGGTGCTCGAGCGGCTGCGCCGCTGGATCGGGGACCCCGCGCGCGCGTATCTCTCCTGCTACAACGTGACGGTGCTCGAACGCCGGCTCGCGGTCGAGCTCGGGATCCCGCTCAACGGCGTGGATCCCGAGTTGTTGTGGCTCGGAACGAAGTCGGGCTCGCGGCGCGTGTTCGAGGCCGCCGGCGTGCTGCACCCGAGCGGCGCCAACGATCTTCACACACCGCGCCACGTGGTCCGCGCTCTGTCGACTCTGACGGTCGAGCGACCGAGCATGCGAAGGGCGGTAGTAAAGCTGAACGAGGGCTTCTCGGGGGAGGGCAACGGGCTGTTCACCTGTCCGGACGGATTGAGGGCCGGGGGGGCGCAGGATGGGGATCCCGACGCGAGGGTCCTGGCGGCCCTCAAGCGCCTCGAGTGGCCGACGGCCAAGGAGACATATCGCGACTTCCTGCGCAAGATGCGGGAGATGGGCGGGGTGGTCGAAGAGTTCATCGAGGCGGGCGAGACGCGCTCTCCCAGCGCTCAGATGCGAATCCTGCCGGGCGGCGAGCTCACCGTCGTGTCGACGCATGACCAGGTCCTGGGAGGCGCCACCGGCCAGGTGTATCTGGGCTGTCGTTTTCCGGCCAGCGACGAGTACCGTGTCGAGATTCAGGCGGCGGCGTTCCGAATCGGCGAGGTGCTGCGCGAGCACGGCGTGTTGGGGCGCTTCGGGATCGATTTCCTGACCACGCGCGACGGGGCCGGTCCGTGGGCGATCCATGCGATCGAGATCAACCTGCGCATGGGTGGTACCACCCCGCCCTTCCTGGCGCTGGAGTTTCTGACCGGCGGCGGGCTCGATCCCCGAACCGGCCTCTACCGATCGGAGACCGACCAGACCAAGTACTACTTTGCCACCGACAATCTGAAGTCCCCGGCCTATCGGGGTCTGTTGCCGGAGGATTTCGTCGCTCTCCTCACCCAGCACGGGGTGCACTTCCGGCACGGTACCGGCACCGGCGTGGTTTTCTATATGATTGGCGCTCTGTCCCAGTACGGAAAGCTGGGCGTGACGTCGATCGGCAACAGCCGCGAGGAAGCGGATCAGCTGTACGAGAGCGCCGTCGCCATCCTGGACCGCGAAACGGGTGCGGACGCCGCTTCGCACGGCACCCCGCAGCCTCTGTTCGAGACCCTCGCCGTCAACCGCTAGGCCGGCCATGCAGGTCCATTTGTTCAGCGTCCCATACGATTCGGGGCACCGCTCCCGACGCACGGGTGCGGGACCCGAGCACGTCCTGCGGGGCGGTCTGGTGACGGCGCTGGGGGAGGACGGTCACGCCGTCCGTGTGGACACGATCGAGGCGCCCGCCCCGATGTTTCCGGCCGAGATCGCGACCGCCTTCGCCCTCAACAGCGCGCTGGCCGGCCGGGTGCGCACCGCGATCGCGGAGGGCGAGTTCCCGATCGTCCTGGCCGGCAACTGCAACGCGACGCTCGGTACCGTGGCCGGAGTCGGTGCGGAGGACACGGGCTTGCTGTGGTTCGATGCCCACGGCGACTTCAATACCCCCGAGACGACACTGGGGGGATTCCTGGACGGAATGGGGCTGGCGACGGTGGTCGGCCGCTGCTGGTCGCAGCTGTCCGATCAGGTACCGGGGTTCGCGCCGCTCGAGGAGCGCAACGTGTTTCTGCTCGCCGTGCGGGACCTCGATCCGCTCGAAGCACGTCTCCTCGCCGACTCCGAGGTCACCGTGATGCCTCCCTCCCGGGTCCGGGCCGAACTGGTACCGGCACTCGATCGCCTGCGAACGCGCGCCCGGCACGTGCACCTCCACATCGACCTCGATTCTCTCGATCCCTCCGAGGGGGTGGCAAACGCGCTCCACGCGAAGGGCGGACTCGGGGTGGAAGAGATGCACGGCATCATCCGCCTCGTATCGGAGCGGCTCCCGATCGCCGCGGCCACCTTCAGCTCCTACGATCCGAGCTACGACCCGGACGGCCGGATTCGCGACGCGGTGATCGTCATGATTCGAGCGCTTCTCGATTCTGTCGCCGCCCGAGACCGCGCTTAACGTCGACTCGCGAGCCGTCATCTAAACAAGGAGCCGGCCTCCGGCATCCATAGAGGTGGGAACGACTGGCACGTTCGCCGCATCTCATGGGTACGGATCGGTGTTCCGGAGGGTGGACCGGTGATCCGGAGGGCACACAGGACGCTCGCCGGACGTTTCCTTGACGGTGGTTTGAGGGCGCCACGCCAGAATGCGCGGGGGGGGTTGGCTTCAGTGACGCTCGGGCGGCCGGGCCCGTCAGACAAGAGAGGACGGTCGCGCAGCGCGGGGTGTTCGGATGATGGGACGGAACGAACGAGGAAGAAGGCGGGAAGGATCGCGAGCCGGGCTTCGCCGTCGCGGGCCCCGACTCGCAGTCGCTGTATTTGGGGCAGTCGTGATC
>CAZJXR010000110.1:0-11524 GCA_964550085.1 uncultured Gemmatimonadota bacterium | reverse complement strand
GCAGCACATGTCGACCAGCGAAGATCGAGCTCTGATTGAGACGCTGCGATGCGGTCCAATCCCACGCAACTGCGTAGCTGCCCCACAGACCCAGCACTCGTGAGTTCTGCATCACCCACAGGTCCAGACCCGCCGTTTCGATCGGCTCGCTGGCGCCGGGCAGTCCTGTCATTCGCTTCCAGTTGCCCTCCACACGGTACTGCAGGAGCGGCGTCAGCTGCTGGCTCAATCCCACCACCAGGTGCGTGGCGCTGGCCACCGTGAGCTCGGTGAACGAGGTCGCCAGGGCGCTTCCATCGCTCCCGGTCAGAACCGCGTTTGTCAGCGAAAGCTGCGAGTCAGGTACGGCAACGTACTGGCTGTATCGACCCGCCGAGAGGCTGAGCGCGAGGTCATCGGACGCCTGCCAGGCCATCCCCGCGCGAGGGGAGAAGTACGCTCTGTCATCGGCGGAGAAGTAGTTCACCCGCAGGCCGGTCAGAAAACTGAGCTTGCCGGTGACATTCCAGTCGCTCTCCATGTAGGCGCCCGCCGAAGCGCCGCTGGCCCGCTGTCTCGAGGGCACCCGCGTGCCCTCGACTTCCAGCGGCGGATTGGTGCCCATCGCTACCGTCGACGACACCGGTTGCGTCGGGAAGGCGCTGAACTCGGTCTGGAACCGGAGCTGCTCGGCGGCGACGCCGTAGTCGACTCGGACGTTTCCGGCGTAGCGGGAAACGTCGGCCATGAACCGGGCGCGATGAATGCTCCCCGTCGCCACGACTGGTGGGGTGACGCCGATCGGGAGGCGCGATTGGAACTCGCCGTAGGCGGCGGTGATTCTCGTATCGCCGAGGGGAAGGCGGCCCATGTACCGCAGTGACCCTGCCCGATTGCCCCACTCCGCCTCGTCGCGGCGCAGCTCGGCAGATCCGATATTGAGCGCCTCCCGGTTGTAGAAAGCGGTCGCGGTGAGGCCATGACGCGCATTGAGAGGAACGTCCGCCCGGACCAGAGCGTCCGTGTAATCCTGCGGGAAGGCCTCCACGAAGGCACCGGTCGCGGCACCGTGAATGGTGCGACCGGCGACCAGAAAGCCGACCCCATCCTTGGTGCCGGCTTCCATGAGCGCGCCCGCCGACATCATGTCCAGATGGCCCGAGCCCGTGATTCGACCGGTGGTCGCCGGCCGGGTCTCGATTGCGGTGAGTCCGGATAGCCCTCCATCGTAGCGGGCGGGTGCTCCACCCTGATACTGGACCACCGTCGCGATCGCCCCAGGAGTGAGGGGGGCGACCAGCCCGCCGAGGTGATACGGCACCTGAACCGGCGCGCCGTCCAACAACGCGTAATCCAGGTACGCGCGCCCACCGCGCACGTACAGGATGTCGCCGGACGGAGGGGCCTCGGGATCCTGCAGCGCCTTGGCAGACGCCGCGAGACCCAACTCGGCCACGCCGGGCGTCGCGTCCAGCACCCGGACCGCCGCCGAGACGTCCGAGCTCATGGGGCGAGACTCGTCGGCGGAGCTCCGCATGCTGGACCAATCGAGCGCGTCGGACTCCGCTGTCAGCCCCTCGAGCTCCACCGGCCGCAATACGAGGCTGAAATCGACCACCATGCGGCCGTTGGCGGGCACGAAGATCGCCACCTCCAGCGGTGCGTGACCAAGGTGCGTGGCGCGCACGCGATGGGGGCCCGTCGAGAGGGCATCGAGCCGGTAGTACCCGGCGGAATCGGTCGAAGCAGAGACTTCGGATAGCCCGTCGTACAGCACCACGACCGCGTTGGAGAGCGGATCATCCGAATCGGCGCTCAGGACCCGGCCTTCGACCGTGCCGGTGGGTACGGTCTGAAAGGCGAGGGAAGAAACCGCCAACAGCGCGAGGACATCCGTCATGTCAGGTGCCCCGGCGCCGGATTGGATTCGGAGCGAGCCCCTCTACGGACCCACCCGGAACAGAATCTCGCCGAACAGGGAGTCGGAGGTCGACCTCAGCATGCGGAGCAGGTCGCCCTCCTTGAGGACGGCGAGTCGGCCATCCACCTGGACACTCGCTTTGACGGCGGATCTCGGCAGATCTACCCATATCTCTCCGTCACCGGTGCCGATGACCTCGATCCGACCGGGAGCGGTGACAAACCTCGGATCTTCCTGCGTGCCCTGTACCCGGACATACCCTCCAGGTTCGTCGACCGCCCGCACCCGGATGGTGGACTTGTCCGAGAAGCCGCTGATCACCACCTCGATGTTACCATCGACCGGCAATAGCGCAACCGCTACCCCTTCGTCCGTCTCGGGTCCGGCCGGGGGTATTGGCTGTGGCTCGCCGACGAGCTGCCGCCCCACCTCTCTGACCCAGTGCCCGACTGGCGAGCCTGGGACCACGGCGGCAGCCACGCCGGCGAACGCGATCAGCAAAGCGGCGGCGCGGAGCAGCGCGGCGCGCGACCAACGCGAGGCTCTTGTGGCGGGCGCCACCGCCCGGGAGTCCGCATCGACCTTCGCCCAGGTGCGTCGATCCCCGGGGAACTCCCGTGGCTCGACCGCCGGGGCTGGGGCTCCCCGACCTGCCGGTGTCAGGACGTCATCCAGAAGCGCCACGGCGGTGGAGAAGACCGCAGCGTTCTGTTCGAGGCGGGAGCGTAGGCCGCGACATCGCTCACAGCTGGCGATATGGCGCACGGCGGCGTCGCGATCGGCGCCATACAACTCGCCGTCGAACAGCGCCTGCAAGCCTCCTCGCTTTAAGTGTTCCCTCATCTCATTCTTCGCTTTCGGACCACGGTAAGAGTCTGCGACATCCCTCCTTCACATCATTCGTTCTGTGAACAGCACGACCCGTTTGACGCCGGTCCAACCTGAGTCCACCTCACCTCTGCCCCTTCGTTCCGCGCCGAGCGTCGACTCCTCCATAAGCAACGACGAAGCGCCGGAGCGCCCGAGCTACCAGTGTCCCGACCGAGCCCGGGACCACACCGATCACATCGGCGATCTCGGCGTACTTGAAACCCTCCTCCCTGAGCAGCAAGATCTGTCGATCCCGCTCCGAGAGCTTTGCCAGCGCCTCACGGACGGCCGCGATCGCCTCGGCCCGCTCGACCCACAGGTCCGGCGGCGGCGCGTGTCCTCCGCCGACATTCTGTTCGCGCAACAGGCGCCGTCGGCGCTCCCTGGTCCGCGCCGTATCGCGAACCAGGTTCGTGGCCACGGCGAAGATCCACGGCCGGATCTCGGTCTCCGGCAAGTCCTGATCGAGGAGGCGCACGAACGCCTCCTGAGTGAGATCCTCGGCCAGATCCGGGTCGCCGGTGAGCCTGACGAGGTACCTTCGGAGCGACGGCTGGAGTCGTGCGAACGCCGCTTCGAACACTCCACCCGTCGGACCAGGTCGCGCGCCACCCCGCTCGCGGTCGCTCACGCGGTGGCCCTACACCAGTTCACGCTGACCCCTCGAGTGCGCCACGAGTGCGCCGCCGCCCCACCCTGGATCTCACTACTAGCAACGTTCGAACCTCCTCGACTATGACATGGCTGTCATATTCTGCGCCCTCGCGCGTTGTACAGGCAAAGCGGTCGAATCGATCGCTCTTCGGCTGTCGCGATTTTTGAATTCGATCGACGGGTCGTTCGAACTCCTGCCCAGAACGTGCTAGCGGAGGGTGGGCGGGAAGCCGGTGTTCGAGCGGCCCGTTGTCTTTTCCCTGCCTGTCATTATTCTCCGACCTGGCTCGTTATCAGTGTGCACGGCGCGAAATCGGGTCCCATGGCCTTCGGCCCGTCGGGGGGAGCGCGCATCCTCGCGCGCAGATGGGAGAAACCGAAGACATGGGCCCGGCGCCGGGCATCGCGGGTAGCGCTCCGGGGCAGGTAGCGAGATCGAGTCGGCCGGCGAAGGCAGTCGGCAACGGGGGCCGGGAGACCCCGAAAGCGAGTGAGGCATGCGATCCCAGCCAGTCGTGCTGATCACCATCGCCCTGGTGGCGCTCGTCTCTTCCCTTGTCACCGCCCACTTCGTCCCTGCCGACGCCGGGGCTGTCGGCGGTGCCACCGATGACCGAATCTTGCCTCGCGCTCCGCTCGATCCGTCCGCGGCCGCCATCGCCCGTGACGCCGAAGCCGACCGTATTCGCGCGCACCTGCTGGCCGCGGAGCAGTATTTGGACAGTCGCCGCGTCTTCTGGATGACCCCGGAACAGCTGAAGAATCGCGCGGGCGCCATTGCCGCGCTTCGCGAGTATCGGGCGCGCGGTCAGTTCGCCCACAACACGGTGCATCCGTGGCGTCGCGTGCCCCTGTTCGTCGACTCGGAGGGGAACCGCTGCGCGCTGGCTTATCTGATGGTCAACAGCGGGTGGCGAGATCTGGTCAACGAGCTGGCGGCCGAGCACAACAGCAGCTACGTGAAGGACCTCGCCGATCACGCCGGATTCCGGCAATGGCTATTGGAAACCGGGTTGACGCTCGAGGAAGCGGCCCGAATCCAGCCCACCCACGCCCCGACCTACGCGGTCAGGTAAACAAGCGATCTCCGGTACAGTCGTTGTCCCGCGTCGCTCAGCCCTCTTCTTCGGGTCGGAGTGCCCACAGCACGTTGATAATCACCCAACCCCCGTTCCAGCGGGCGATCTGCAGGTAATCGACCCACGCACCCGCATCCACGCGCACCGCGGCCATGTTCTCGTAGATATCCAGGATGGTAACGTCCGTCCGTTGCTCGTCCGCCGGCGTGTTCCGGCCGATTCCGCGCTCCGCTCCGGCCACCAGCTGCTCGGCCGTCATGTCTCCGAGCCGGCTCTCATCGTTTGCCGCCGTATCGGAGTAGACGATCCGTTTCGCGAGGTCGGGATGGACGGCGCGCTCCATGCGCACTGCATCGCCCGTATACCAGCCCTCGATGTAGTCGAGAGAGGTAGCCACGATAGCGGCCGAGTCGGCGCTCGACTGGCCGGCGGCGACGGCCGGCATAGCCAGGAGGGCGAGTGTTATTGCCAGCGGTGATCTGGTTGATGCGCTCATCGTGATTCTCCCGGGGTCTCCTGTCCGCGCCGGAGCAGGGTTCGGTCACTGTCGAAGAAAGCGGTTCCTTCGCTTACCGCACAAACACGCCGCTTCCGCCGACCGCTTGGCGCCTGCGCAGGACCGGCTGCCGGATACCCGTCCGGTACAGCCATCCTGCGTGCCGACAGGATACGTCCTCTGGATCATGGGGACAAAAGGCGCAGGAACCCGGCAAACCTCCGCCGAGTCGGAGATCGGGTAGCAGCCGCCTGCCGCGAGGCGGCCCCGGATCAAGCGGGGAGGGATTAGCGGCCTTCGCTTCGTTGTCCCCTGAGTTCCGCCAACTTCTCAACCGCGTTCTGGTTCTGCGGGTTGAGTTCGAGGGACTTTTCGTAATACTCGATCGCTTTCTCCGTGTCGCCCCGGACCATGTAGCCCTCCCCGAGGCTGTCCCACGGGTTGAAGGCATCGGGGTGCAGCTCGACGTTGAACTCGAATATCTCGATCGCCAGATCGGTGTTGGCGTGCAGGTACTTGTAGCCGAGCATGTTCATACCGCGCTCGGGCAGGAGCATGACGCCGCCGAACTCTTGTTCGGCCCCCCGAAACCGCTGCTTCGCTGCTTCCATCGCCCCCTCTGCAACAAAATCGAGAAACTCCGCCTGCGCGGCGACGAAGGCCTCGGACTCGGGCTGGCTCAGACTCCACACGTACACTGCAAGGGCGAATAGTTCATCGTTGGTGAGGTTCATCCCGCCCTTCGGATTCATCGGGAAGGGTCGCGGCTTCGTAGCCTTGATGTCCTCCTTCCGGACGCCCCACAGGATCGTCTGGATGATGCCCGTGACATCGCCCTCGCTGTGCAGCCACTCGACGTCGGAGAGATCGGGCGCGCGCGTCCCGCTCCCCCGTCCCCCGGGGGCGTGGCAAAAGATGCACGTGCCCCCGTTGTACGTGTCGCTTCCGGCGCGGACCAGGGCGGAGATCTGCTCCGGAGGAATCGTGTCCAGCGATGGCGCTTGGGCGATGACGGGTGCTGTCGTGAACGGCAGGACGAGCGGGACTGCAACCAGAGGCAGCACCGGGATCCTGACCAGCCGCGGAATGGTAGCCATTGCGAGTCTCCATCAGAGGTCCATCGAATGATCGTGGCTGTGGAGCGACTCGCCACCCGTTTGGGCCGGAACTACGCCACGAAGGGACGAACATGGCTGTCGAGGGGATCAGTGTAGCGCGTGGAGCATCCGATCGATGTTGGCCTGGTATTTCCGCCCCGTTCGCAGCTTCTTGCCGTTTCGGAGGATGACCACGTAGCCGCCGCGGAACCATGGCTGCAGTTCACGCACAAAGCCGAGGTTGACGATCGTCGAGCGGCTGATGCGGAGGAAGCGTTCGGGATCGAGCTTTTCGACCAGGCGTTTCAACGTGGTGCGGACGAGGTGGGAGCGGCCCCCCTCGTGAAGACGGGCGTAGTTGCCGGCCGATTCGATCCACTCGATCTGCTCGAGCTCGAGGAAGTACACGCGACCTCCCGCCTTTACTGCCATCCGCTTCAGGTGTGTCCGATCCCGTTCCACCTGGGCGAGCAGTGAGCGCACGCGGTCCGTCAGCTCCGCGGTGGGATCCGCGCCGATTAGACGACGCGCCCGGTCCAGGGCCCAAGCGAAGCGCTCTCCGTCGAACGGCTTGAGCAGATAGTCGATCGCGTGCATATCGAAGGCGTCGAGCGCGTACTGATCGTAGGCGGTCACGAAGATGACGGCCGGAGGGCATTTGGCGCCGAGCTGCTGCAAGACCTCAAAACCATCCATCTCCGGCATCTGGATGTCCAGAAACACCAGCTCGGGGGAGTATCGTCGGATGGCTTTGACCGCCTCCAACCCGTTGGTGCACTCGTCGACAACCTCTACGTCCGCTTCGCCGGCCAGCAGACCGCGGACCCGTTCGCGTGCCAACGGCTCGTCGTCGACGATGAGCGCCCGAATCATGGACCGACCGTCACGGCGAGGCAGCCGAGCCCTCGGACTCGGTGAAGGGAATCGAGATCCTTACGCGAAGGCCCCCACCCGGGGGTGTGTCCAGCTCAAACGCGTAGTCGGTCCCGTAGATCTGCTCCAGCCGCTCGCGGGTCGTAGAAAGACCGACGCCCTCTGGCGGAGCCTGCCCCCCGTCGACAGGCAGCCCGGGCCCGTCGTCGATCACGACGAGCTCCAGACGACCGTCGCGCCGCAACGCCCGCACCTTGACTCGACCCGCTCCCGAGCGCCGCGCCACCCCGTGTCGGATGGCGTTCTCGACCAGCGGCTGGAGGATGAGGCTCGGTACCTCGGCATCCAACACCTCGGCCGCGACCTCGAACTCTACTCGCAGGCGGTCGCCGAACCGTGTTTCCTCGATCTCCACGTATCGATTCAGGAAGTCGATCTCGTCCTTGAGCAGGACTTCCGGTTTGTCGGTGTTGTCGAGCGTCATTCGGAGCAACTCGCCCAATCGGGTCACGACCCGTTCGGCGGCGTTGACGTCGCGATGGATGAGGGTCGTGATGGCGTTCAGGGTGTTGAACAGGAAGTGGGGCTGCAGCTGCATTTCGAGCACCTGGAGCCGGGCGCGGGCGAGCTGCGTCTCGAGCTGGGAGGCCCTCAGCTCTCGCTCTCGGTAGCGGCGGTAGTAGATCACGGCATAGGCCAGGCCGAGGATGACCGCATAGGTCATGAGGTTGAAGTGGGTGTCGAAGCGCATCCGCTGACCGAAGGGGGCTTCATTGATCCAGGGAAGGAGGTCGCCGGCCTCGAAGTCCAGCCACACCTTGACGACCGAGATCGCCACCCCAGCCACCAGCAGGACCGGGAGCCACCGCAGCCAGCGGCCCCGTTCCAGCGGAAACATGCGCGCCAGCCAGATGATGGGCGGCGACAGCAGTGCCCAAAGGTACCAATCGGTCAGCGCCGGGAGCAGGGCTTCGGTCCAGGTGATGCTGTTATCCGGATAGGCGTTGTAGAGGATGAACGTACGCGTGGCGAAGAAGAACCCGAGCACGGTCGCCACCGCCGGGATGGCGAGCCAGCCTACCCAACGTCTGGTATCGGTTGCCGATCTCATCCGAGCCTTTCCACTCGTCGGAAAAGCTACGCGAGATGGGGTCGGACTGCACCGGATCCGGGACGAATCCACGGGGGCGCGGGACGGAATCCTACCGGCGGGGTGGCGAAAGCGACAGCCGCGGTGTCAGCGCGGAGCGATATGTCCTGGTATGTAAGATTCCCCCTTTCGGCGGCATCTAGTACGTAGCGGCGTTTATCTCATGGCGTGGTCCACGCGCCACAATCACACGTTCGCATCCCGACAAGGTCATTCGAAAGGGCGCCTGAAGCGCGGGGGCAGGCGATCTATAACACGTTACAATAACGGCTGTTAGAGGACTAGTGAGGGGTATGATCGACACGGTATGCTTCTTGAACCCCGGGATCCCTGCGCGGGTGCTGATTTCGCCTTTACTCGGCGGGCAGTTATTCTCATGGCTGGTTCAGCAAGAAGCGTGGCGTGAGTCTCCGGTTTTCCATAAACGACCGTTGCGTCCACTGCATGGCCTGTGTTCGGGTCTGTCCGGTGGAGGCGATCGCCGTCTCTGGCGAAGACGTTCGCATCGTCGACGACACGTGCATCGAGTGTGGTCTGTGTGTGCCTGCGTGTCATCACGATGCGATCGATGTTGTCGGCGACCTGAAGCGGGTTACACAGGCCCTCGACGATGGCCACGCCCTTCTGATTCTTCCTGCCGAAGCGGTAGTCTATTTCTATCCGGCCACACCCGAGCAGCTCATCAACGCGTGCTTCGCAGTCGGATTCGAGGGCGTGTACCCGGAGCTGCTCGGCGATGAGCTTGTCGCCCAGGCCTACCTCGACCTGTGGGAGGGTCTCGACCCCAAGGAGACCTGGATTCGGTCGACGAGCGCCATCGTGGTCGAGTACCTGCGAACTAAGCATCCGGACGTGCTCCGTTATCTGGCGCCGATCGCCACGCCGACCGTGGCGCTCGCGCGTTACCTGCGGGACCGCTTCCCGGACACCGCAATCGTGTACGTGGGTCTCGGGTCGCCGGGACTCAACAACGGGGAGGACGTCGACGCCTGCCTGTCGTTCTATGAGCTGGAGCAGCTGTTTCGGCACTACGACGCCACGCCACGCGAACAGCCGCTCATGCTGACCCGGATGCCCGCAGAACGTCAGCGGTACCTCTCGACGCCAGGCGGATTGCCGATCGACCTCCTCGAGGCCGAGAGCATCTCATCCCGCCGGTTTCGAAGGGTGCGGGGCTTCGGAAGCATCTCTGCCGTCGCCCGCGCCCTCGGCGAAAAGGGCGAGCCGCTCGGATTCGTCGATGCCTTGCCGTTCGAGGGCGCTCTGGACCACCCGGCGCTCGGCCCGCACGAGGAGCTGTTTCTGCGCCGAAGCATCGCCGAACTGGCCGAAGAGCCGCGCTCCGATGAACCGGTAGTCGAACCGCAGCCGCCGATCTCGGTCGAAAAACGCCACACGCCGAAGCCGAGCACGATTCCGGCAGCCGATCCCGCGGTGATCGAACAGATTCTCGAGCAGATCGGAACCGCCCCTGGCGATCGGTACTGGGACTGCGGGGCGTGCGGTCACGCGCGGTGCGTCGATTTCGCCGCGGCCATGGCAAGCGGGCGCGCCACACTGCTTATCTGTCCCTACTACATGAACCGGCAGTTTCAGGAGGCGGCACGTGACGCAACCCATGACGCCCTTACCGGCCTCTATAGTTACCGCACCTTGGACGCCCGGCTCGAGGAGGAGGTGGCGCGCGCCAACCGGAGCGGGTCGTCCCTCACCGTCATGTTCGTCGATCTCGACGACTTCAAGCGGATCAACGACACCTACGGTCACCAGGTAGGTAACGACATTCTGAAGGGAATCGGTGATGTTATAAACGGCGCCATCCGCAGCACAGACATCGCCGCGCGCTTCGGCGGCGATGAATTCGTCGTCATCCTGGTCAATGCCGATCGGAGCGGTGCGGCACGGGTCGCTGAACAGATCCGAACGCAGGCCTCCGCGCTCGAAGTGAAGGTGCCGGAGGGTGAAGTCGGAGTTACATTGAGCATTGGTCTCGCCTATCACTCAGGGGCGGCACGGTCCGTTCTGACAAGCGAGGCGCTGATGGCGGAGGCCGATGCCTCATTGTACGTGGCTAAGGCCCAGGGTGGAAACAGTGTACACCCGGTACACGGGGAGGAGCTTGTCAGATGAACCCTGAGGGTCCCGAAGTCGCGGCTGTCAGGGGCCTGGATCCGTGGGGCTTGCGACGTGTCGAGCGTCTCCTCCACGGTCTCGAGGGGGTCAACTCCCTGAAGATCGTCCCCGACGGAGCCGGTGGAATCGAGGAAATCCACGTTCTGTCGAGTTCAGATCTCGGCCCCAAACAGATAGTGCGGAATATCGAGTCGGCCCTGCTGGCTGAATTCGGCCTCCAGATCGACCACCGCAAGATATCGGTAGCGCGAGTCAGCACGCCCGACATCGAGGCGGTGAGGGAAGAGGAGCCGCAGCCTGTTCCGGCCGCCGTTGTCGGACCCCGCTTTGAGCTGGAGGGCTTTCAGCTCGAGCGCAAAGCTGGTCAGAGGGCGATCGCCCGGGTCACCCTCACCGATGGCGAAAAGAAGTACACTGGCGTCGCCGATGGTCCCGACTTTGTCCGATCGCGACTCGAGACCTCGGCAACCGCATTGCTCAACGCGCTGGAAGAAGCCCTGGAAGGCAGAATCATCCTGTCACTCGAGGGCGTGAGTAGCGTGGAGGCCGTCGGTCGCAGCATGGTTGTCGCAGTGGTGTCCGCGCGGGCCGGGCGTAAGTCGACCTCGTTGACGGGAGTGGCGAAGATGAGCGACTCGCCGGAGGAAGCGGCGATCGAGGCCTGTCTACATGCCACGAATCGGTGGATCGCGGCCGTCACATGACGGACCCAAAGCAGTTGGCAGGTTGGGAACGGGCCGGGAAGAGCAGAGCGGTTACAGAATGCTATAGGAGGTTCGACCTAGACTAATCAAGAGAGGAACCCTCAATCGCCACTTCTTGTCAAGGAGCCGAGCGGAGCGACCTCCAAGCGAAGAAGGAGCGCGTCCTAATAGCGGATAGGGCACGACTCACCGAACGAAAGGAGGTGAGGCTCTTTGTCCGTAATAGCCTTGGTGGTGACCGGCACGATAGGCTGGATCACGCGGTCCGGCACTATTGGTTGGTGAGGTAGGGGCGATTGTGGGTTCCTCTTTACTATGAAAGTGCCTTCCAGAGTTAAGCTCCTAGTCTTACTAGCTGGTCTAGTCGCGTTTGTTATCACGGTCGCGATTGCCTGGCTTTTCCCGCCGACAATAGGCCTCGCATGGCTCGGCGCATTTCTGACGTTGCTCGTCTTGAGCATCGTCAGCGTTCTACTTGCCGTGCAGACTTCCGATCGTGGCTCGACGACCTCCATGGACTTTGTGCCACAGCTGGCAGCCATCATTCTCCTTGGACCTCTCGGTGCCG
>CAZJXR010000109.1:0-11560 GCA_964550085.1 uncultured Gemmatimonadota bacterium | reverse complement strand
ACGGAAGCCGGCTTTGACTATCGGCCGGGAGGCGCGTGGCAGATCAGCCTCAACCCCACCTGGTCGCGCGGCGTCAACTCGCGGCAGTACGTTGGCACCTTTGATCGCGACAATCCGCGCACCTTCGGCGAGCGCTACGTGTTCGGCTTTATCGACCAGAGCACGATCTCGACCCAGTTCCGCCTCAACTACTCGTTCACGCCCGACTTCAGCCTCGAAGCATACGCCGAGCCGTTCGTGTCCACCGGATCGTACTCCAAGTACGGGGAGCTGGCGTGCTGGACCTGCATGCGGCTCCGGCGCTATGGCACCGATGGGACCACGATCACCGAGTCCGGGGACGAGGCGCCGCTTACGGTCACCGTCACCGATGGCGACCAAACGTTCAGCTTCACGCGTGACGACTTCTCTTTTCTGTCGTTCCGGAGCAACCTGGTGGCCCGCTGGGAGTGGCGGCCGGGTAGCACCCTGTTCCTGGTGTGGCAGCTCAATCGGGCCGACGGCGCGGCGGTGACCAATCCAAGCGGCGCCAGCCCGGGCAACTTCTTCGACACGATCACCTCGCCCGGTCAGAGCTTCTTCGCTGTGAAGGTGACGTACTGGATCCCGATCTGAGCGGACGGTCGCTCGCCGTCTCTGTGAGAGCGGGCCCGTGATCCTGCGGTGGGTCTCCTCCTGACGCCGTAGCCTCGCGGGTCTGCTTTCCACTCGACGCTCGAGCCGACCAAGGGTCGAGCCGTCCCGCACTTCCCATCACCCTTCGGAGTGACGGCGCCGCGGGCCGGGGTTCCCGGCCACCGAGCGTCGGCAGCCCGGAGACGACAAACGTCGCGCCCTCGCTACGTCCCCCGGCCCGCCGGGGTGACTTGATGGCGTTTCTCCGCCATCCAAGACGACGCGGCGCGGCGACCATTCTGCCAAACTGGCACACATCCGAGCCGCGGCTCGCCTGAACGCGTTCGCTCGGCCGGCCCACCGCCCCCCCTCGGGGCCCAGGACGACGCTTGAACCTTTCGACCCGCCGCGCTATCCAACTTCATGCATGAGATCTACGGCAGCCCGGAGGATCGGAACGCTGGACGAGCCGACAGTGGTCATGTCGCCGCGCTCTGAGCTCGCGGACGCAGCGGCGGCCGCCGCCGGCGACACGCGTGCCTTCGAGCGGCTGTACGCAGCGCACGCGGCGAGGGTGCATTCCCTCGCGCGCAGGATGCTGGATGCGGATATAGTCGACGATGTTACACAGGACGTGTTCGTGCGGGTGTGGAAGAAGCTCGGGAGTTTTCGCGGTGAGTCCGCGTTCGGCACCTGGTTGCACCGATTGGCGGTCAACGTCATCCTGGCGCGTAGGAAACAGCTCGGCCGACAGCGCGAGCGATACCTCCCCGGCGAGCACGCCCTGCGCTCGCGGGCATCGAGCCCGGAAACACCCGGGCTCGCCATGGACTTCGAGGCCGCGATCGCATCGCTGCCGGACCGGGCCCGTGAGGTATTCGTGCTGCACGACGTGGAGGGTTACAAGCACCACGAGATTGCCGAGTTGCTCGACATCTCGGACGGAACATCGAAATCGCAACTGCACCGCGCCCGCATGTTCCTGAGGGAGTATCTGGACTGAGGCGAGAAGCTGGTACGAGATTGAGAACGATGAGAGGAATGGACGGCTGCGGCGAACAGGAGCTCGCGAGTCTCTCCGCCTACCTGGACGGGGAGCTGTCGTGGAGCGAGCAGGCGGCGCTCGAAGCGCATCTGGAGCGCTGCCCGCGCTGTGCGTCCACGCTTGCTGAGCTCCGTCGCGTGGTGGCAAGAGCGGCCAGTCTGGAGGATCGTCCGCCCGCTGCCGATCTGTGGTCTGGGATTGTCGAGCGCATCGACCGTCCCAATGGACAGGCATCCAGCGACGACGGATCAGGGGAGGGGGCCGAAGTGGTCGACATCCGGCCGCGGCTCGGAAGTCCGAAGCCTCGGGCGCGACGGATCGCTCTCTCGCTTCCGCAGCTGGCGGCGGCGAGCGTCGGCCTGATCGCCCTATCCGGCGGCGCCGTGTGGATGGCGCTGCGGGGCGGAACGGACGCGCCTGCGCCTCGAGTGGCGATGTCGGAGGGCGCCGAAGTGCCCACGGGGCCGAGACTCGGCGTTCCCAGCGTCGAGTTCTCGCCGGCCGATACCCACACGCAGTTCGCGGTCGCCAAGTACGAGCTCGCTATCGCCGACCTCGAGGAGGTGCTGATACAGGGCGAGGGGCGCCTGGACGGCGAGACTCTGGCCGTGATCCGGCGCAGCCTGGCGGTAATCGACCGGGCAATCCAGGAAGCACGGGAGGCGCTGGAAGCCGACCCGGAGAGCGCGTATCTGTACGCGCATCTGGCAGACACGATGCGCCAGAAAGTGGACCTTTTGCGGTACGCGAACCACTTCGCGACCGCTCGTAGCTAGGAGGAGCGGGGATGTTGGGGACCCTTGCGCTCGGACTGTTGACGGCCGTCGCGCCGCTCCAGCAGATCGACACCACGTTTGCGGTCGGCGGGAGCAACAAGCTTGCTCTGCACAATATGGAGGGCGAGATCCGGGTGCGGACGTGGGACCGCGACCAAGTCCGGGTCGTGGTCGATATCGATGAGGACGACCACACTTGGCTGGACGTCAGCGAGTCGGGATCGACCATCAGAATCAAGGCCAAGAGCCGACACGGCCACCCGGAGAGCCTCAGCTTCATGATCACCGTTCCGACCTCGATGTCGTTGAACTTGAACGGGGTCGCCACCGACGTGTTTCTCGAAGGCGTGGGGGGCGAGGTGACGGTGGAGACGATCGAAGGCGACATCGGAGTTCGTGGCGGCGCCGGCAAGATCAACCTGCACACCGTCGAGGGTGAGATCGCCATCCGCGACGCGACCGGGACGATCCGGGCAGCCACTGCCGAAGACGACATCACGATCGCTAACGCGCGAGGAGACATCTACGCCGAGACCTTCGAGGGCGACATCCAGCTGCTCGGCGTCGACTCGCGTTTCGTGCAGGGGAGCACGCTCGACGGTGATATCCATTACGACGGCACCATCCACGACGATGGACAGTACCGACTCACCACGCACGACGGCGACGTCCGAATGGTGATCCCGGGAAGCGCGAACGCCACCGTGGTCATCGCGACCGTGGATGGCGACTTCGAGACCGATTTTCCGATTACCGTGGAAGACTATCACGGCGGACAGCGATTGAGCTTCGTGCTCGGCAACGGCAAGGCCAAGTGCGAACTCGAAACGTTCGATGGATCGATCCAGCTCATACGCCGCTAGGGAGCGACTGACGAACAGCGGATCGCGACCCCCGGGGGTCTTTCAGCGACCCGCTCGGACAGCATGAGGAGGAGCTCGTGAACAGAATCGCAGCCGTGACCGGGTGTCTCACCCTGGTCTTCGCGGCATCGCCGGGGAGCCTGACAGGCGCCGTGCCGGCGCAACAGGACTTCGACTGGCGGGGTCAGATCGCGTCAGGAAAGACGCTCGAGGTCAGGGGGATCAACGGCGACGTCGAGGCGACCGGGATCGCCGGGGGCGAAGCGGAGGTCGTGGCCGTTAAGCGCGCGAAGCGCAGCGACATCAACAGTGTGCAGATCGAGGTCGTCGAACACGCGGACGGCATCACGATCTGTGCCGTTTATCCGACTCCGCCCGGCAAGAAGCCCAACCGATGCGCGCCGGGCGGTGAAGGGCACATGTCCACACACGACAACGACGTGGAGGTGCATTTCACCGTCCGCGTGCCGGCGGGGGTCAAGTACCGCGGCTCGACCGTCAACGGCGACAATAGCGCCCAGAACATCCAGGGTGATGTCGAAGCGGTGACGGTGAACGGGGACGTGACCGTGTCGACCAGCGGTTTGGCCCGGGCTACCACAGTCAACGGCTCCATTCACGCCGCTATGGGACGCGCGGACTGGACCGGCGACCTCGACTTCACCACCGTGAACGGCAGCATCGTGCTCGATCTCCCGTCCAATCTGAACGCCGTCGTGACCGCGGCGACGGTGAACGGAGACATCCGTACGGACTTCCCACTCACCGTGAAGGGGCGCTTCTCGTCGAAGAAGCTGACCGGAACCATCGGATCGGGCGGCCGCGAGCTGGATCTGCAAACGGTGAACGGAAGCATCGAGCTGAACCGCGGCTCCTGATACTCGACAGTCACTTTCGCCGCCTCACACCTCCGAGGGCGAAAGTGACGAGGTGTTCCTCGATCTGCTCCCGCTCGTCATCGCGGGCGGCACTGGCGGGGGCGGTTGCCCCTCGGGGCCGCACCAGGGCGAGCTGCACCACCTGAGCCAGAATGCTCATTGCCATCAACGACCCATCACCACCACGGACACTTCCCTCCTCCTGTCCCTGTTCGATCACGGCCGCCACCGCATCCGAGATTCGCTGCAGCGGCGCGGGCGCCGCGATGGCGGGCGGTTCCCGCGCCAGCTCCCGGGCCATGATCCGCGCGATGTCCGGATTCTCCCACAGGTAGTCGAAACAGAGCCGCGCGACCCATTCGACGCGATCGATCGGGTCCCCCGGTTGCGCCGCCACCTCCGCCAGGCCTGCCACCAGTGGATCCAGGCTGCTCGACACGACCGCCCGATACAGGGCAGCTTTCGATCCGAAGTGGTAGGTCACTCCCCCCAGATTCGCTCCGGCTTCCCGGGTGATCGATCGAACCGACGCGCCGTCGTACCCGAGCTCGGCGAACTGGTGGCGACCGGCGGCAAGCAGAGCGGCCGCGGTGGTGCGACGTTCACTCATACGTACGTATGACTCCGTGTCATCGCCCCTCGAGGGTGCGAAACGGCCGAATCCCGGTGCGATGGGGCCAGCCGAGGCCGGAGAGCATGCGACTCACGTCCCACATCACGTACACGGCACCGAGCGCGATCGCCAGATATGCGCTCGCGGCACGCCAGGTGAGCGAGTATGCGAGCATCGAGTCTTGCGGCACGACTCCGGCCATGAAGCCGATCGAGCTCACCTCGGCGACCCCGCTCCCGCCGGGGGTGGGCGTGACGTAGATGGCGGCGTACTGGACGGCCTGCCGAGCGATCGCGGACAGCGTGTCGGCCGGGATCCTGAGGGCGGCGAGGACGGACACTCCGACCAGCGTCTTGCTCAGGAGCATGAGCCAGCTCGCGGCGACGTTGGCGAGCCATGCCCGCCGCCCGCCGCGGGCGAAGCCCCGCACGGCACGGCGATACCGTCCCACGGCCCGGATGACCCGGCGTCCACGCCGTGAGCGCCGAACGGGCGTCGCGGCAATGAGCAGCCGTTCGAGCCGGCCGGGAAACAGGGTCACCAGCAGGGCGGCCGCCACGGCGACGAGCGTCGTCACCAGGAGGGCGCGGACGGCGGTGCCGGGCGCGAACTGTCCGATCCGGACCAGATACGCTACCCCGGCCGAGCCGAACACGAGGAAGGCGGACATCACTCCGACCCAGGTGGCAGTGAGGACCGCCACGGCCCGGGGAGTCGACAGTCCGGCACGACGCAACATGAAGAATTGAGCCGGGCCGCCTCCCGCCTGCATGGGCGTCAGCCCGGCGGCGAAGACATTGTAGAGCTGCGCCCGCATCCCATCCCACCAGCGAAACTCGGGCCGGACATGTCGAGCGAGAAGCCACAGGCGCGTCCCGCCCAGAGCCAGCTCGGAGAGTCCGAAGGCAGCCGCGGCGACGAGCGGCCAGGGACGGGCGCTCCGCAGGATGTCCACCAGCCGCCGCTCGTGTCCCGACCCGGGCCACATGAGCAAGGTGATGCCGGCGGCCGTAAACAGCACGAACAGGATGGAGCCGACCGCCAGGTGGCGGGGCCGGATGGGCGAGCGACCGATTGGCCGCTCGCCCGTAGTCAAGGTCTTGCCGCTCGGTTCAGTGACATCCACAGCCCGAGCCGAGTTGCACCGTGCCCGCGTGGGGGGCGGTCATCCGCTTTTCCACCACCGGGAGGGCGCGGCTACCGGGCTTCAGCTCCATCGGACGGTCGCCGGCGTAGATCTGGTGTCGGCCCTTGTCCTTGAACCAGTCGCGTGTGCGCGCAACCATGTGCATGCTCTCGACGATCTTGCGCCAACCCGCGCCGGTGTTGTAGGCACAGAACGAGATCTCTCCTTCCTGGGTCGCGTACGGAATCACGCACATCTCGGTCCGCCGGAAGTCGTACGTCCACAGGTCCTGGAACCACATGCCGCCCACCCACATGAGGTTCCACTCGCCGGTGTCGACGTCCCCCGTGTCCAGCGAGCCTCCCATCTTCCGGTTGGCGAGCTGGAGGAACTTCCGGGTCGTCAGACCCGGCGGCATCTGGCTCTGGTCCAGGTTGCGCAGCAACGCGATCGCCGCCTGCGCTTTCGACAGACCCGGTCCGCGTGACGTATCGGTTATGACATCGATATCGTGGACGAACTGCTCGATGTCGAAGAACGCCGTCAACGGGGCCCATGCCTTGGTCCGGTTGTTGATCGCCAGAACGAGGCTGGCGCCGCAGTTGGGATGGCAGGAGCAGCTGAGCCCGCCGAACTCGACGTCGGGGCCGCGCAGATGGTCGGCGAGCCAGGTGAAGGCACCCATGGCACCGAGTGGATAGAAGTCCCGGTACGGATCGACCCGTCCGTCGAAATAGCGGGAGAACTCGTGCGCCAGGTGCGAGATGGTGTACCGCTGTCGGTAACGATCCTCGTTGCTGATTCCCTCATCCCGGCCGGTGAAGGAGACAGGCTGGAACGAGATCGCGCCCATCTTATCGGAGTGCTGGATCACGAACTCGAGGATCGGGCCGACCTGCTCGTTGTTGATGGTGTTGATCACCGTAGTGACCGGAGTGATGTCGATCCCCGCCGCGTGCAGGTTCTCGATCGCCATCCACTTGGCGTCGAACAGATTCTTGATATGTCGGTGCTCGTTCGCCTCGTTGGTCACGCCGTCGAACTGGAGATACGCCATGTTCAAGCCCGCCTCCTTGGCCTGATAGGCGAACTCGGGCTCGAGGGCGAAGCGCAGTCCGTTGGTGGCCGCCTGCACGTTGTAGTACCCGACCTCTTTCGCGTACCGGCACGCCTCCAGGAAGTGGGGCGACATGGTCGGCTCACCTCCTGAATACTGCACCGACATCTGCCGCCGTGGCTTGAAGGAGATCGAATCCTCGAGGATCCGTTTGATCTCATCCAGAGTCAGTTCGTGCACATACCCGACCTGATTCGCGTCCATGAAGCACGGGTTGCACATCATGTTGCAGCGGTTGGTCAGGTCGAGGGTGAGCACCGCGCCGCGCCCGTATCGAATCGTCGAACTGCCGTGCCGGTGCACGTGCTCGTCGTCGGCGGTTCGGAAATCCCGGCCGAAGAAGCGACGCTCGAGGACTTCGCTCAGCTTCGGGTCGATGGAGAGCGTGTCCTCATAGTCGCCGTGACGCTCGCATCGCTTGCGGATCAGGATCTTGCCGTCCTCTTCGACGATTCGGGCGCGGATCTCGCCGTTCCTGGCCTCGGTGAACTCGGAGATGTCACGCTCGCCGGAGATGATCGCATCGCGCACCTCGATCACGCAGTCCGGGCACAGCGAGTCCGTCTCGCGCGGCCAGCCCAGGGGCGGCTTCGTCCTCTCGTAGCTCTTGGGCAGGGGACCGGGCGCCCAGTCCGGTTGGATCGACGGGCTGTCTGCTATTCGTGTATTGACGGCCTGGAACGCCTTCCAGCCCAGATTGGCAGCAGTTCTCGCCGCATCAGCGAGCAGATCGGACATGAGATCCTCCTCTCTTTGATACCGGCACTGCGACATCTTCCTTCAAATAGCCAACACTCGACGGCCGGGATCAACTCGGCGGCTCGAGACCGCCGCCGCTGGTCCCGGCGAGTTCTCGTCTCCCGATGAGCCGAACCCCCTCGCCCGTCGGCACCGCCGTGTCCGCCGCGGACAGTGACTCGTCCGTCACCACCAGCCATCCGGGCTCGGCGGAACGATCTCGCGTCGTTGACTGTCGGCCGTTCCTTCCCCACCTGCGGCGCGCTCGACCGCGTCCGGGGCCGGAAGCCCCGTGGCTGTCGGGGACAGCCCCCCGCACGAGCGCCGCCACCGTGGCCATCTCCGAGCTGCGACAGGCGGCGAGTCGGGCGCCGAGCTTTCCGGCTCTCTCGCGCTCCGCCGGGGTGGTCGCGAACGCCGTCCGCGTCACGCCGTCGGCCCAGGCACCGTACAGCAGCGCTCTCGACACCAGGGCGGGTCGGTCGTCGGTGAGCAGCTGCGCGGCCCCGCTCCGGGGTGGGACGCGGCGCTGGATGCGCTCGATGACCTTCATCAGGTCCGCGTGGTCGAGAACCCTCCGGTGCACGTCGACCGACGCAGGCAGATACTCGCACGCGATCGGACACGCCGGGGCAATCGTCCGCGCCGTAGTTCGCCACATCGAGGCCCGCTCCGGCGTATCCAGCACGCCCCCGTACTCGAGAAACTTCTCGAACGAGATCGTGTCCTCGTCCTGTTCGACCAGGCTGTCGAGCAGGACGATCGCGCGGACCGACTCCGGGAGGCCGCCGGCTGCCCTCAGTCGATCGACGGCGCTCCGGTTCGGCGCGAACAGAACGGCCGGGGCCGAGTCGACGAGCACCCGGGCGACCACGCCAGGTGGCCAATCCGGCCACAACGGGACGGTGAGTCCGCCGATCGACCACACACCACGCTCGATGGTCGCCCACTCTCGCCGCAACGGCATCCACAGGGCGACCCGTTCGCCGGCCTCGAGCTCGATGCGTTGCCTCAGCACCAGCGCGACTCGGCACGCCTCCCGATCGGCACGCCAATCGGGAGTGCCATCCCACCACCAGCCCTTTCGCCCCTCCCGCCAGCACAGAAAGACCGCATCGCGCTGGTGGAAACGAGCTCCGTGCAACAGCAACCGGTTCACGGTATCCGCCCCGCGCCCGTCTCGGGTTTCCTCGTCCACAGGGAGGTCCGGCCTCACGCCGTACGTGAACTCCGGGCTCGGATCCGTCGATTGGTCAGTTGCGAACCGCATTCCACACGTCCTCGACTACCGGGTCCTCGACTCCCCACAGCTCCATGGCGTGAATCAGCGTGCGTACGTACTCGGCGCCGGTGCCGACCACCCCTCGGGCACGCCGAACCGCGTCGATGAGCTCTTCGCGATTCGACCACCCCCGGGCATCGGGGGTCGGCAGAAACCCGGGCGCCCTGTGCGTCCGCCCATCGGCAGATCGAACCAGGACCTTAGTCGGTTTCGTCCCCTCACGCTGGCGCAGGCTACGCACGATTCGGCGTCGGTCGGCCATCGCGACATGGAACAGGACGGCCGCGCAATCGCTGCCCGGCAACAGGCCGATCTGGGGACACGGATGCTCCGGGGTGCCCCATCGCGACCTGCTCTCCCCGACGAAGGCTCGTGACAAGCCATCCACGGTCACCTTTTCGCCCGGGTAGGTGGCCAGCACGTTGTCCCACATCAACGATCCGTACGCCAGCAACGTCGCCATCCGCGGTCGGGTTCCTTCCGTCGCCTCACCTGGGCTCCGGACCCCTCACGCTGCCTTGAACAGCGGCTCGACCCCGGGCGGTCGCGACTCGATCGGGATCTCCAGATACGCCTTCGGGTCGCTCATCATGCGCAGCGCGCGGAGGAGTCTCCAGAACACCCACCCGTAACCGCGCACCCACAACCCCAGCGCCGACTTCACCGCCGACCACCCCACCCGCTGGTGTCGGGCCGTCATGCTGTACAGCCTCGCATAGCGTTCGTAGAAGCGGTCGAGGGGGAGGCGGGTGGGAAGCACCGAGTGGGTGACGTCGAACAGCAGGTAGTTGTTCGTGACCAGCTGGTCCCGGTACTGCTCGTACAGCTCCGTCCCGGGCAGGGGGGTGAGGATGGTGAAGGCCGGCTGATCGATGGCCATCGCCTGCACGTACTCCTCGAGGCGGTCGAAATCCTCCTCGGTCCACTGGGGGTCGACGATGAACGAAGTCATCGGACGGATTCCTTTGTCCTGCAGAATCCGGATCGCCAGCGCGTTCTTCTCGTGGTCGGTGCGCTTTCGCACCGACTCCAAACCCGCATCGTCGATCTTCTCGATTCCGAGAAAGATCGTCTTCATCCCGACCGATCGCCACAGGTCGAACATGTCCTCGTACTTCACCACCAGGTCCGCTCGTGTCTCGGCGGAGAAATTACGATACATACCCGCCGCCTTGATGCGGCCACCCAGCTCCTCGTAGCTCGGTCGGTGGATGAAGGCGATGTCGTCGGTGAAAAAGATGTCGTGCTCCGGAACCCGCTCCAAGTCACGCATGATGCCCGCCGGACTGCGACGACGGGCCCGGCGTGCGTAGAAAACCCACACGCTGCAGAAGTTGCAATCGAAGGGGCAGCCGCGCGACGTCTCCACCGCCGCCGACGGCACCCACGAGCCGTGGTGGTAGCGGCGGCGATAGCGCGCGGTCAACGTCCGGTTGGGCAGCGGAAGCAGGTCGAGATCACGGCTCAACGGGCGCGGCTGGAACCCGCTGCCCCGGTTGGCCGGGGTCATGACGCCGGGTACGTCACCGATCGACTTCCCATCTCGCAGCGCCGCGATGAGCTCTACCGCGGTGGGCTCTCCTTCGCCGACCACGAGGGCGTCGTACGGGCTGTCCGCGAACACGAAATCGGACGTCTGGAGGGTCGCGTGATGGCCCCCGACAAACAGAGTCGTGTCGGGATCGAGCGCCCGCAGGAAACCGCCCACATGCAGCGCGGCGTAGACATCGGTGATGAACTGGCAGGCGACGCCGGTGGCGTCGGGTCCAAATCGAGAGTATTGCCGCTGCAGCGAGTCCCAATCATCGAGCCGCATGTCCACCACCCGGACATCGTGACCCGCCTCCTCCAGAGCGGCGCCCACGCATTCGATGCCGAGCGGCTCGATCCGCAGAATGTTGCTGAAGCCGAAGTCGGTCCCCTGGGGCGGCTGTATGAGGAGTACCTTCATACGCGTTCCGTGTGGCCGATGCCCGGTGTCCGCTCCCCGCCGCGTCCCGACGTTCTTGTAGACTACGGCAACACTTACGCGTGTCAAGCCGGTGGTAGGCTGAAGGACGGACCGACCCCCTTCCACCCGCCGGAGCCGAAGCCGCGTGGCGGCTGGTGCACGGTTCTGGCGCACGGCGCACGGAGTGCAAGTTTCGACAAGAAATTCTCTCCCACCCATCGCTGCACGAGGGTCGAACTGCTTGCCCGATGGGTAGTTAGCAGCTGGCATAGATGTAGCTGAAATTCCCGCCAAACACCGTCCGTGCCTGCCCGATCGCCCCTACCCTGCGGAGGGGCCGAGCGTGCGGTCGGGCGTCGTTCGTTCACCCGTGAGGGCAAAGAGCGATGAACAGACGGAACCAGAAGGGGAGGGGAGTTTCGGTGGGAGCCGCGGTACTCGGGCTGCTTGTGTTCGCGCAACCTGGCCAGAGCCAGAAAGTGAGCGTGGGCGGGTACGAGAACGTGCGCGACGGCTTCTGGTACGGCTTCGGGGCCGGCTTGGCCTGGAATCAGCT
>CAZJXR010000108.1:0-11621 GCA_964550085.1 uncultured Gemmatimonadota bacterium | reverse complement strand
ATCCCCTCATGGGTCTCCACCCGCCGATGCTGTACCTCGGCTACGTCGGCCTCACCGTGCCGTTTGCGTTCAGCATGGCGGCGCTCGTCAGCGGGAAGCTGGACGATTCGTGGATCCGGGCGACGCGTCGCTGGACTCTGGCACCGTGGGCCTTCCTGTCGGTGGGGATCGTGGCCGGTGCCTGGTGGTCCTACGAGGTGCTCGGCTGGGGCGGGTACTGGGCGTGGGACCCGGTCGAGAACGCCTCATTTCTCCCGTGGCTCACCGCGACCGCCTTTCTCCACTCGGTGATGGTGCAGGAGCGCCGCGAGATGCTGAAGACGTGGAACCTGAGCCTGGTGATCGGCACCTTCCTGCTCACCCTGTTCGGTACCTTCCTCACCCGTTCGGGCATCCTCGACTCGGTGCACGCGTTCACCGAGGGATTGATCGGACCGCTCTTTCTCGCCTTCATCGCGCTGGTGACCATCGTTTCGCTGGCCCTGATCGGATGGCGAAGCGATCGCCTCCACGCGCCCGGTAACCTGGAGGGCGCGGTGTCGCGAGAGAGCGCCTTCATCCTCAACAACCTGCTTTTCGTCGCCTTCACCTTCACCGTCCTGCTCGGCACCACCTTTCCTCTCATCGTCGAGGCTTGGAACGGTCAGCGCATCAGCGTCGGCCCGCCGTACTTCAACATGGTCACCGCGCCGCTCGGTCTCATGCTCCTGTTCCTCATGGGTGTTGGGCCGGCGCTGCCCTGGCGGCGGACCCGGCCGGATATCATGCGGCGGAGGTTCTTGCTCCCCGCCGGGGTCGGTCTCGCGGTGGCGGCCGCGACCTTCGCCGCCGGCGTCCGTGCCGCATATCCGCTGGTCACTTTCGCCTTCGCCGGCTTCGTGATGACGACCATCCTGGAGGAGTTCCGGGTCGGCATCCGGGCCCGCCGTCACATCTCCGGCGTCGGCCGGCTGCGCGCGCTCGGCCAGCTGCTGGCGCGGAGCCATCGACGGTACGGAGGGTACATCGTGCACGCCGGCATCGTCGTGATCGTGGTGGCTCTGTCGATTTCGGCGGCGTGGAGATTCGAGCGCGAGGCGACGCTGCGGGCCGGGGAGCGACTCGAGATCGGCGCGTACGGAGTCGAGTTCGACCGGGTGTGGGGATTGGAGGAGCCCCAACGCTTCGTGGTCGGGAGCACATTCACCGTCTGGCGCGGTGCGGAGCGGCTCGGCACCATGGAACCCCGCATGAACTTCTATCCGAACTCGCAGCAGCCGATCGCGACTCCGGCCGTCCGGTCCTCGCCGAAGGAGGACCTGTACCTGACGCTGATGGCGTTCGACAGCGAGCAGGGCGCGCACGCAACCGTGCGGGCGATCGTCAACCCGGGCGTGCCGTGGCTGTGGGTGGGCGGCATGATCGTGGCGCTCGGCGCCATTCTCGCCATGTGGCCCGACCGGCGCCGGTCGCGACCAGTAGCCGCGGCGCCGGTTGGCGAGGCGGGGCGAGAGCCGGCCCCCGTTCCCGAACCGCGTGAGGTGGTGCCGGCATGAGAGCGAGAAGGATGTGGCTGCTGCTGCCCCTGCTGGCCATACCCTTTCTGGCCCTGCTTGGTTATGGTCTGACCAGGGATCCGTTCGTGATCCCGTCGCCCCTGGCCGGTACGCGTGCGCCTGACTTCCGTCTCGCGACGCTGGAGGGCGATTCGCTCGGACTGGCCGATCTGCGGGAAACGGTGGTCGTGCTCAACTTCTGGGCCTCGTGGTGCGTGCCGTGCCGCTACGAGCATCCGGCGCTGCTGCGGGCGAGCCGGGAGTACGAGCCGAACCGGGCGCGAGTGGTCGGGGTCGTCTACCAGGACACGCCCGAGAATGCCCGTCGGTTTCTCGACCGGTTCGGTGGCGGGTGGACGAGCGTGCTCGACCCGGGAAGCCGGGTGGCGATCGACTTCGGCGTGTACGGAGTGCCCGAGACATTTTTCATCGGGCGTGACGGGCGAATCGCGCGCAAGCACATAGGCCCGGTGGACTGGGAGACGATCCGGGCTACGGTCGACTCCCTGCTCGCCGCCCCGGGCGCGTCGGGCGTGGCGGACGCGCCGACGGATGGCGAACCGGCGCGTCACTCGGGACGCGGATCGGAGGAGTCGCCTTGACAGGCGCGACCCGGTCGGCCCGCGTGATCTGCCTGGCCGCCACCGCGCTCCTGGCGCTCGCCGCCGAGCGCGCGACGGGGCAGGCGCCTCCGGCCACCAACTCGGAGCAGGAAGATGTCGCCGGCGCGCCGCCGAGCGGCCGGACAGAGGCGGAGCTCGACGCCCTCACCGCCGAGGTGGCGGCGCAACTTCGTTGCCTGGTGTGCCGCAATCAGTCGGTGCTGGAGTCGTCGGCCGAGCTGTCGCGTGAAATGCAGTCGATGATCCGACGCAAACTGGCGGCGGGAGAAAACCCGGAGGAGGTCAAAGCATACTTCGTGAGCAAGTACGGGGAGTATATCCTCCTCAAGCCGCGTCCCCGTGGCCTGAGCCTGGCCGTGTACGTGCTGCCGGCACTGGTCTTGCTCATTGGAGGGGCACTCCTGTTTCTTCGGTTCCGCAGCTGGACCGGGCGGGCGGCGACCCGGTCCCCCCGGCGATCGCGTGCCCAGGCGGCAAGCAACGACCGGTCACCGCCCCTCCCGGAAGGCGCTCGCCACGCGGAAGCCCGAGCGCCCGCAGAAATCGGGGCTGCCACCGGTCCCCCGGAGGCCGCTGGAAGCGGCCTATCGGAAGAGGATGAGCGCTGGGTGCGACAAGCGATCCGGGGCTGACCGCCTGTCTGCGACCGGAAGGAACAAACAGGGCCCGGACCCTGTATCAGTATGGCTGAACTGACTACTCTGTAACTGCAACAGGAGGCTCATGTTCTTCGATTCTCGTGCACTCGACTCGTTCGACCAGTACCTCCAGGACGTCGAACGATACCCGCTCATCGAGGACCCGGCCGACGAGCGCGAAATCGCTCGCCGAGCCCGGGTCGGCGACCGCGAAGCCGCGGAGAGGCTGGTCACCGCCAATCTGCGGTTCGTGATTTCGTATGTGAAAAAGTATCAGGGGCGGGGGCTAAACCTTGCCGAGCTCGTGTGCATCGGTAACGAAGGATTGCTCAAGGCGGTAAAGAAGTTCGATCCCGACAAGGGAGTGAAGTTCATCTCTTACGCCGTGTGGTGGATCCGCCAGACGGTGCTTCAGGCACTGGCGGAGCAGACCCGGTCGGTCCGGATCCCGCTCAACCAGAACTCCAATCTCGTCAAGCTGTCGCGAACCGAGACGGCACTCACTCAGAAGCTCGGCCGCACCCCGACCGATCGAGAGATCGCCGACGAGATGAACGAGCCGGTGGAGACGGTGCGCGCGCTGCGCCGTGTCGCCTCGGCCGAGCTCAGCCTCGACGCGCCGCTCGACCGTTCCGACCGAGACAGCGCCTCGTTCGGCGAGCGCTTTGCGGGCATGGACGACGCCGATATCGAAGTGGATGTGGAGGCTCAGGCCCGGCGCGAGTTCATGGAGCGCATGTTCGAGCAGTATCTGACCGAGCGTGAGCGGAAGATCCTCGTACTGTACTACGGTCTCGACGACGGGGAGGAAATGACGCTCGAGCAGATCGGGGAGCTGCTCGGTGTCACCCGCGAACGGATCCGTCAAATCCGGAACCGTGCCTTCGACAAGCTGCGTCAGTCCCCTGATGGAGGGGCGCTGGAGGGCTTCTGGCGCGCCACGGCCTGATGCGCCGACGGTGCGCCTGACGCGCCCGCCACGGCGAGGGCAAAGATCACCACGGTGATCACGGCGCTCGCCACGCACCACCAACAGATCGCCCGCACGACGAAGAGCTCCACCCAAGTGAGGTAGATCGAGAAGGCCAGACCGCTGGCGGCCACCACGAGAAGCCAGCGGTCCGGCCATCTCCTCTCCCGCAGGTGGCCGTGGACGCTCGCCAGGGCGATCCCGAATACGACCCCGTACCAGGCGACACCCCACCCGGCTACCGGGAAGCCGAGAAAGCGGGCGTAGCTGGACGCCTGGACCGTTTCACACCCCCCACTGCCGCACACGAGGGCGCCGTAGGCGCCCAGCGCGTAGAGCAGCAGGTAGAGGGAGATGAACAACCCGGCGAGCGCCGCGACGGCGATCGCCATTCGGTGCTTCATTCGGCGTCCGGCGCAGGACCCTCCCCGGTCGCCGCCGCCGCCTCGAGGATCAACGCCTCCAGGTTCTCGTAGGTGGGGTTGACCGTCAGCGGCTTGCCGTTGAAGAAGAGGGTGGGCGTCGAGGAAACCCCCAGACTCTCGCCGTATTTCTTGGCCGCCATGATCTCGGACAGGTGCAGCCGCTGGTCCACGCAGTCCGCGAACGCGCCTTTGTCGAGCCCCAGCTGGCCCGCGTAGTCCTCGAACTTCCGGTTCGGTGAGCGTTCGGTCGCCCATGCCTGCTGATGGGCGAAGAGGAGATTTCGCATCTCCCAGAAGCGACCCTGGTCTCCGGCACACCGAGCAGCGATGGCTGCCGGTATGGCGTTCTGGAAGTGGTCGAGGGGGAACTCGTACACCACCCAGCGCAGCAGGCCCTTACCGTCGACGTAATTCTGCCGCAGCAGCTTGCCGGCGAATCCGTTGAAGCGTGCGCAATGCGGACACTGGTAGTCGGCGAACTCGACCAGGGTGGCCGGGGCGTTTGCCGGTCCCTCCGCGATCCCGACGCCCGCGTCGGCTTCCACCTCGGTGGCGGTGAGTGACATCGGTGGCGGCTCCGACTCGGGGCCGACACTCGCCATCAGCAACCACCCCCCGCCGAGCACGATCACCACGGCGATGATGATGTAGAACAGTTTGCCGGCGCCTCCACCCCGCGACTGCCCACCACCGTGCGCCGCCCTTCGTGCCTGCTGCTTGCTCACTGAGCCCTCCTCACGCGCCCACGGAGCGCGTCGCCCCTGTCACTCGAAAACAGGCTCCTATAGCCCGCACCTTTCGATTCGTTCCCCACTCGCCCCCGGGATTTCAGGCCACCCGCTACAGGAGGACGAAAAACACGATCGCCGCCACCACGATCATCGTGAACACCCCGATCAGGGCCAGCTGGACCCATTCGGGCACGCGACGGCGCTCCTGGGTGGCGAGCGCTCCGAGGCGGGGGAGCAGCTGCTCTTCCCACACGCGCTCGAACTCTCCGGAAAGGTCGCGCCACGCCGCTTCAAATGCACGGTCCAGGCGCCGCAGGGTGTCACGCCAGTCGTCGGCGGCTGCCTCCAGGCTCCCTTCTTCTCCACCCGGAGGTCCATCCTCGACCGCCTCGAGACGACTGATCACCACCTCCTGCCGGTCTCGAAGCGTGTTGAACAGCGGAGCCATGCGCTCGAACGGGAGCTGCAGCTTCGCGGTCAACTCCTCCTTCTGCCGCGGGCCGAGAACCCGTTCGCGAACCGCTCGGGCCGGAAGTCGGCGCTCGCCGGCCACGCGGTTCAGCTCCAGCTCGTAGACGGCGAGCAGCCGATCCGCCGCCTGAGCGACCGCCGCCCGACTGTCCCGCCGCAGGTCTTCGGCGTCCATCGCGGCCACCGCGCGCTCCAGGCCGGGAGCGTCGGACGCTGCCGACTTACGGAGTAGCAATGGACCGAGCGCGATCTCGCCGAGCTCCATGAAGTGGGTCTCGAAGAAATGAAGTCCGAGTCCGGCCCGGGCTCGCTCGTCGTTCCCGATCTCGGCCGCCGCTCGCTCCGACGCCTCTTGAAGCGATCCGACGGAAGCCGTGAACTCCGGCAGGTCGGCGGGTGGGGGATGGGCGACTTCCCGCCGGCTGAACATCTCGAGCGGTCGGTCCGTAGGCGGCTCGGCCAACGCGCGCTCCGCCACCTTGAGCACGGCGTTGATCTCCTCGGGAAACAGGTACAGCAGACGCAGCCACGACCCGTCGTCGCTCTCGATCTTAAGCACCTCGCCACCCCTCGCGTCGCCGGGACCTGTTTTCTGCCGCGCCGCGGTAGCCGGCCAGGCGAGGGTGACATGCCGATCGCGAGAGAAGAGGTGGATACCCGCCTGGGTGAAGACCGCAACGAACAGCCCCTTGATCGGAACACCCCGAAGCGACCCGTCGGCCGCGGTGCCGGCGGTGGCGACCACGACCTCTCGAGCGACGGGGCGGAGGAGATCACGGCGCTTCTCGTTCTGATCGACAGACGCCTCGATGGCCCGGGCCAGCTCCTCGAGGTCCTGCACGGCGCCTTTGGCCGCGACCGTGAACTCGCGCGAGAACACGAGCAGCATCCCGGCCCGGCGCGAGATCCAGAACACCGCTTCGAGCCGGAGCTCGAACCCATCGACGCGGAGCGTGTGGTCGGCGAGCCGGACGGTCGCGTTCCGCCGCAGCGGCTGACCCTCCACCAGGACGTCCACACTCGTCTCGAACGGCTCACGAGCGGCCATCTGAGTCCTCTCGCGCAATTCGTGCCCGCTTTCCGGTTCTCGCCTCGTATCGCTCGACGAACTGGTCCAGCTGCCAGGGTAGCCAGGCCGACCGTGGCAGGCCCAGCTCCGCCAGCCGCGGCTCGATCCGGGCCGGGTCGCCCTCGATCTCGACCAGCGTGTCCATGCACGGGTACTCCTCGATGCGAAGCCGGACCCCATCCGCCTCGAGCATGGTCACCCGACGGTCGATCGCCAACCGGACCTCGCCGAACCCGAGTCGCTCCAGCACCGCAAGCAGCGGGGCCGCCTCGGCGACCGTCGTCTCGAGCTCTTCGCGGACCTTGAAGCCATCCTCGTAACGAGTCGCACCCTTCCAGGTCAAGACGACACGTTCACCGCCCGGCCGACCGGCGAGGCGTCGGAGCCGCAGGATCTCGTCGGCGGCCCGCAATCGACCGTCGGGTGTGTCGAGCAGGCGGTCGGACATCTCGCCTTCGAACCTCAGCCGCCAGCCGCCGGCCACCAGCCGATCCCGAAAACCCGCCGCCGGCTCCTCGAGGCGCGCCTTCAGCTCCCGTTCGGTCGTCCCCGTCACTCCAGCAGCGCTCGCATGACGATGGCCGTTTCAGTCAGGTTGTCGAACAGGTGGTCCGGGAGGTGCTCGGACAGCTCGCTGCGGGAGAACCGGCCCGATGCGACCGCGAGCACGCCAACACCGGTGCAGCGGGCGGCCCGAATATCCTCGGGCGTGTCGCCGATGAGGACGACATCGGCCGGCGCGAAGGACACGCCGAGCCGGCTGCGGGCGCGTTCGATCGCGATCGGCGGAAGCTGCTCGCGCGCCTCCGAGTCGGAGCCGAACGCGCCAAGCGCGAAGTGGCCGCTCAGTCCGCATGCCCGGAGCTTCCTCCACGCGCCTCCCTCGACGTTGCCGGTCACCAGGCCGAGCCCGACCTCGGTCGACCGACCAAGCTCGGTCAGGAGTCTGAGCACGCCCGGATACACCGACAGGGTCGTTGCCCTCCGCTCCAGCTCTTCATCCAGGTAGTCGAAGTACCGCGTCCACAGCTCCGCCAACCCCTCGTCGACGGCGGCATCCGAACGGCCGGCGTCGCGGAGGAGGGCGCGCACGATGGCGGGATCCGTCTTGCCGTGAAACGAGAAAGCGTCGAACGCTCCCACATCGCCGTACACGTCGAGCATGGCGGAGTGGAGAGCCGAACGACCGGCACCTCCCGTGTCGATCAGCGTGCCGTCGATGTCGAACAGGAGCAATCGTTTCATCCCATCCCCGGTGCTGCCCGGCGGGGTGCTGCGGTAACGGCCCGCTCGATCGCCTGTTCGAGGGCCCATTCCGTCCGCAGAGCGAGTCGCAGGAGGGCGGCGCGAGATGGTGGCGCCGGTTCCCGGTCGGTCGGCGAGACGGCGAAAACCAGGTCGCCGTCGAAGGTCGTGTTGGATGGCACGATCCGTCGCACCAGCGCGTTCATCGACTGCCGTGCGATCAGCTGCAGAGATGTGCGATCGAGCGGCGCCTCGACGGCCACCACGGCGAGGGTCGTGCTCTCGGCACCGCTCCCGGGGATGGGGCGTCGGGGCGCAGTGCCCAATCCTGGTGACCCGCCGCGCCGTAGCGCCGCGGCCGTGTCGACGAAGCTACCGGAGTCGGCTCGGCAACCCGCAATGATCGCCCCGTGCGCATCCCGCACGTCGCCAAACGCGTTGACGACGGCGAGCGCGGCGACGGTTCCCTCGTCGTCCGGTTCGGCCCAGCAGCCGACCCCTCCCGCATCGGCGTGTTCGGGACCGTACAGAGTGCCGACCAGCGCGCCGGTACCCGCCCCGACGCGGCCTTCCGGTACCGGCGCCGTGCTGGCGGCGGCCGCCGCCCGGTACCCCATCTCCGGTCCGGGACGAACATCGGGCCGACCTCGCCCGAGGTCATAGATTACGGCCGCGGGCACGATGGGGACGACGGCCGCACTGGTCTGGTATCCCCGCCCCCGTTCCTCGAGCCACCGAACCACTCCATCGACGGCAGCCAGCCCGAACACGGATCCGCCGGTCAGCAGGATCGCGTCGCAGATCGGCACCACGTGGCGCGGCGACAGCACCTCGAGCTCCCGCGACCCAGTCGCCAGCCCGCGCACGTCGACGGCTGCTGCGAAGGGACCGAGCACGGCCGTGCATCCCGTTGCCGCTTCGGCATCTTCGGCGTGACCGACCGCAATGCCGCGAATCGCGGTCAGGGTCCGGTTCACGACCATCCTTTCACTCGTGCCGCGACCCGCCGTCCCGCAACCAGCCGGCCAGCAGCTCCGGGTCCATGTTCCCGCCGGAGAGTACCGCGACCGTGGCGCCCGGCGGGGGCGGCGGTGCGACGCGACCCGCGAGGAGGGCCGCCACCGAAGCGGCGCCGCTCGGCTCGACGACCAGTCGGCGGCGGTGGCACCACAACACGGCCTCCCGGATCTCGTCGTCGGACACCGTGACGACCGCGTCCACCAGCCGGCGGCAGTGGGCGAAGGTCAGATCGCCGACCCGAATCGGCTTCAGGCCATCGGCAATCGTGTCGATGGTGTCGAGTGTCACCGGAGCTCCGGCCTCCAGCGAACGGAGCATGGCGGCCGCCCCGGCGGGTTCGACACCGACGATCCGAACGGCAGGATGGAGCGCCTTGAGCGCCGCCGCCACTCCCGAGACCAGCCCGCCGCCCCCGATCGGAACCACCACCAGGGCCGGCGAGGTGGGAGCCTGCAGCTCGCCTCTGGCGTGCGCTTCCTCCAGCTGCTCGGCGATCTCGAGCCCTACCGTCCCCTGCCCCGCCATTATGTGAGGATGATCGAAGGGCGGAACGACGACCGCACCGGAGCGGCGCGCCATCTCCTCGGCCCGCTCCCGGCGCTCGCTGGTGGTAAGCCCGACCTGCTCCACACGCGCACCGAGGCGCCGGGCCCCCTCGAGCTTGACGCGTGGCGCATCCACGGGCATGACCACCGTGGCGGCGCGTCCGAAACGACGGGCTGCCCAGGCGACACCCTGCGCGTGATTGCCCGACGAATAGGTCAGGATGCCCGCCTCGCGGCGGGGCCCGAGCCGGCTGATGAAGTGGAACGCCCCCCGCAGCTTGAAGGATCCGGCGTGCTGGAGGTTCTCGCACTTGAGCCAGGCCGGCGCCCCGGGTGCGCCACCCGGACCCTCCGGAAGGGTCACCGGGTGCAGCGGCGTCCTCCGAACCACACCCCGAAGTTGCGTCGCGGCAGCCCGAATCGCGTCCAGGCCGACGAGCCCGACCGCCGATGCAGGCGAAGAAGTCACTCGTCTTCGGCGTCGCTCCCGTCCATCACTCTCGCCACATCGATCACGCCGTCGCCCTCGTCCAGCGTCACCAGACGAACCCCCTGGGTGTTGCGGCCGATCACCCGCACGTCCCTGATCTGCTGGCGGTTGATCACACCTCCTCGTGTCACCAGCATGATCTCGTCTTCGTCGGTGACCTCCATGATTCCGACCACGTCTCCCGTCTTGGCGGTGATCCGCAGGTTGATGAGGCCCTTCCCCCCCCGCCGCTGCGGCCGATAATCGTCGATCGCCGATCGTTTCCCCATTCCCCGGTCCGTCACCGTGAGCAGCGTGCCGTCTCGACGAACGACAACCACTCCGACTACTTCGTCCCTGGGCCCGAGCCGGATCCCGCGCACCCCCTGGGCTACCCGGCCCATCTCCCGCACGTCGGATTCGTGGAACCGGATTGCCATTCCTCGCCGCGTGGCGAGGATTACGTCGTTGGAGCCGTCGGTGAGCTTTACGTCGATCAGCCGATCGCCTTCGACCACGTTGATGGCGATGATCCCGGACGAACGAACGTTGGAGTAGGCGGCCAGGCTGGTCTTCTTCACGGTGCCGTTCCGCGTCCCGAACAGGAGGTAGCGATCGGCCGCAAACTCGCTCACCGGCAGGATCGAGGCGATCTCTTCGTCCGAGCTCATGTTGAACAGATTGACGATCGGCTTGCCGCGCGCCGTGCGGGCCGCCTCGGGAATCTCGTGCACCTTGAGCCAGTAGACCTGACCGGCCGTGGTGAATACCATCAGGTAGTCGTGGGTCGAGGCGAAGTAGAGATGCTGAACCCAATCCTCGTCCCGCGTCCCCATGCCGGCGATCCCACGTCCGCCGCGGCGCTGGCTCCGGTAGGTGTCCGGAGCGATGCGCTTCACGTAGCCCGCGTGGCTGACGGTGATCACCATGTCCTCCTCGGCGATCAGGTCCTCGATCGAGAAGTCGATTCCATGCCGAACGATGCGGGTGCGGCGTTCGTCACCGAACTTCTCGGCCAGTTCGGCGAGCTCTTCCCGCACGATGGACATCCGCAATTCGCGCGAGTCGAGAATCTGCTCCAGGCGAGCGATCAAGGTCCGAATCTCGGCCAGCTCCGCCTCCAGCTTTTCGATCTCCAGCCCGGTGAGACGGGAGAGTCGCATATTCAGGATCGCCTCGGCCTGCCGCTCGCTGAGCTCGAAGCGCCCCTGGAGGGCCTGGCTGGCGGCAGGGGAGTCTGCCGCCCCGCGGATGATCTCGATCACTTCGTCGATGTTGTCGACCGCGATCTTGAGCCCCTCGAGGATGTGCTCACGGTCGCGCGCATTGCGAAGGTCGAACTCGCTTCGTCTCACCACGACTTCGTGACGGAAGTCCACGAAGTGTCCCAGCATCTCCCGCAGGCCCATCACCCGCGGCACGCCGTTCACCAGCGCCAGCATGATCACCCCGAAGGTCGACTGCATCTGGGTGTGTTTGTACAGCTGGTTGAGCACGATCTGCGGAATGGCGTCACGCTTGAGCTCGATCACGACCCGGATGCCGTCCCGGTCCGACTCGTCGCGCAGATCCGCGATGTCGTCGATCCGACGGTCTCGTACCAGCTGTGCGATCTGCTCGATCATACGGGACTTGTTCACCATGAACGGGATCTCGGTGACGATGATCCGATCCCGTCCCTTGTCGCCCGTCTCGACGGTGGCAGCGGCCCGCATCACGATTCGGCCACGACCGGTCTCGTACGCCTCCCGGATCTGCTCGACGCCGTGCACGATCGCTCCGGTGGGGAAATCCGGCCCTCGGATGTGTTCGAGCAACTGGTCGAGGGTCGCCTCGGGGTTGTCGATGAGCGTCGTGCAGGCGGTGACCACCTCACGCAG
>CAZJXR010000107.1:0-11757 GCA_964550085.1 uncultured Gemmatimonadota bacterium | reverse complement strand
GCCATCGATTACATCCGCTCCTGGTTCGACGAAGCCGGGCGGGACGCCGTCGTTTGATGCCGGCCACTCAACCCCGCCTCAGCGCCGAGGTGGTGGAACTGCGCAAGCTCGAAGAACGCATCCGCCTCGGTGGCGGTGTGGAGCGGATCGAGCGACAGCACCGTCAGGGCAAGCTTACCGCGCGGGAGCGGATCGACCTGCTGCTCGACCCTGGCGGTGCATTCCTCGAGATCGGGCTGCTGGTCGCTTACGATCGCTACGAAGGACAGGCTCCGGCGGCCGGAGTGGTGACCGGGATCGGCGAGGTGTGCGAGCGCGAAGTCGTCATCGTGGCCAACGATGCGACGGTGAAAGCCGGGAGCTGGTGGCCCGAGACGATCACCAAGATGCTTCGCGCCCAGGAGATCGCCATGCGCTGCCGGGTGCCGATCGTGTATTTGGTCGACTCGGCGGGGGTCAACTTACCGTACCAGGGCGGGGTGTTTCCGGGTCAGTACGGCGCCAGCCGCATCTTCTATTACAACTCGATCATGCGGCACTACCTCGACGTGCCGCAGCTGGCCGCCGTAATGGGGCCCTGCATCGCGGGCGGCGCCTACCTGCCAGCGCTCTCCGACGTCATCATTATGGTGGAAGGCACCAGTTTCATGGGGTTGGGCGGCCCCAATCTGGTGAAGGGCGCGACCGGGCAGGAGGTCGATGCCGAGGAGCTCGGGGGTGCACGCGTTCACAACGAAATCAGCGGTGTCGCTCACTATCGAGTGGCCGACGATCCGGCCTGCATCGCGAAGATGCGCGAACTGGTTTCGGAGCTACCGCCTCCACATCGTGGCCCGCGCGAGGCGAGTGATGTTCCGCCGGGTCGACCCCCCGAGGACGCATACGAGCTGCTGCCGGACGATCACCGGCAACCCTATCCGGCCGAGGCGCTGCTCGACACGATCATCGACGCCGATTCGTTCGACGAGTTTCAGGCCGATCACGCGCCCGAGCTCCTCACCGCGGTCGCGCGGGTACGCGGATTCCGGGTTGGACTGATTGCCAATCGGAGGGGCATGTTCCGAACCGATTCCGGCGGCCCACCGAAGTTCGGTGGAATCATCTACTCCGACAGCGCCGAGAAGGCGGCCTATTTCATGGACGTGTGCGACCGGCACCGGACGCCGCTGCTGTTCGTCCACGACGTGAGCGGCTTCATGGTCGGCGTGCAGGCCGAACATTCCGGGATCATCCGGGCCGGCGCCCGCATGGTCGAGGCGATGGCCACCGCGAGGGTGCCGAAGATCGTCCTCACCATCAACCACGCGAGCGGCGCCGGCTACTACGCGATGGCCGGCCAAGGTTTTGATCCCGATTTCATATTCACCTGGCCGAGCGGTCGGATGGGAGTGATGGAGGGCGAGTCGGCCGTGCGCGCCATTTACGGTCGACGGTTGGACGAGGCGGAGGCGAAAGGCGAACCGATCGACGACGAGACGTCGGCCGCCATGGAGCGCACCCGAGCGGAGTACGAGCACCAGCTCGACGCCGCCTACGCGGCCGCCCGCGGCTTCGTCGACGCCATCCTGGCGCCGGAGGACACGCGTGAGGTGCTCGACCTGGCTCTGCGCTGCGCCCTCAACAACCCGGCGCCGCACATCGGCACCTTCACGCTTCCCGACTCCCCCTGACGCGCTCGATGAGCGAGCGGGTGGTGCGAGTCGCCTCGGGCCAGGGCTTCTGGGGTGATTGGCTGGAGGCGCCCAAGCTCCAGGTGCGGTGCGGTCGGATCGACTTCCTGATGCTCGACTATCTGGCCGAGATCACCATGTCGATCCTGCAGAAACAGCGGGAGCGCGATGCGACGGCTGGCTACGCGCGCGACTTCGTTCCGCTGGTCGCCGAGCTGGCGCCCGATCTGGCGCGTGGGCGTATCCGGGTGGTGAGTAACGCGGGCGGGGTGAATCCGGACGCGTGTCGCGACGCGCTGGCGACCGCCATCCGCGACTCCGGCGCCGAGGGTCGGCTCGCGATCGCGGTGGTGCGGGGCGACGATCTGATGGAGCGGCTCGACGCACTGATCGACGCGGGTCACGAACTCAGCAACATGGAGACGGCCGAGCCCCTGGGGGCCGTGCGGGACCGGGTGCAGGCTGCGAACGCGTATCTGGGTGCCGGCCCGATCGTCGAGGCGCTCGCGCGCGGGGCCGATGTCGTGATCACCGGACGCTCGACCGACACCGCGCTCACCTACGCCCCCCTGCTGCACGAGTTCGGCTGGGCGGAGGACGACTGGAACCGGCTCGCGGCCGGGGTCGTCGCCGGGCACATCAACGAGTGCGGGGCGCAGGCCACCGGCGGCAACACCCTGGTCGACTGGCGCGGTGTGGATCTGGTCGAGCCGGGCTATCCGATCATCGAGGCGTCGGCAGACGGGAGCTTCGTGGTCACCAAGCACGACGACCTCGGCGGCCGGGTGACTTGGGCCACGGTGACGGAGCAGCTCGTGTACGAGATGGGGGACCCGACGACCTACATCACGCCAGACGTGATCGCTGATTTCACCACTATTCAGCTCCAGGACCTTGGATCGGACCGGGTCCGGGTGCACGGCGT
Organism: uncultured Gemmatimonadota bacterium; assembly: GCA_964550085.1. GTDB lineage: Bacteria > Gemmatimonadota > Gemmatimonadetes > Palauibacterales > Palauibacteraceae > JBFILW01. Next base: position 9,162 of record CAZJXR010000107.1, on the reverse strand, counting down.
GAAGGGTCGGCCCCGTACGAAACAGCTAAAGGTGTCGATCGCCTACCGGGCCGGCTTCAAGGCAACCGGGACACTCACCTACGCGTGGCCCGAGGCGTACGAAAAGGCACGCCGCGCCGATCAGGTGCTGCGCGGGCGGCTGGAACGTCTCGGGCTGCTGTTCGACGAGATCCGTACCGAGTTCGTCGGCGCCGGCGCGTGCCACGGTCCGCTCGCGGGGCCGCCGCCGTCCGATCTGCCCGAGGTCGAGCTTCGGGTCGGTGTGCGCGCCGAGGATCGTACGGTCGTCGAGCGCTTCACCCGCGAACTCGCCCCACTCATCCTCGCCGGCCCGCCGACGGTCACCGGTTTCGCCGCCGGCCGTCCCCGAGTCCAGGAGGTGATGGCGTATTGGCCCGCGCTCATCGATCGCGAGGTGGTGGAGCGGGATGTGGTGGTGGAGGTGACGGCCGCGTGAGTGCTCGCGGCGGCCGCCGCCGGGAGCGGGGTGGATGAAGGTGCGGCTCGATCGCGTCGCGTTCGCGCGCTCCGGCGACAAGGGCGATACGGCGAACATCGGCCTCATCGCGCGCACACCGGAGCTATACTCCGTGCTCGAGCGCGAGGTGACGGCCGAGCGCGTGAAGAGGCACTTCGAGGGGATCTGCCGCGGCGCCGTCGAGCGCTTCGAGCTGCCTAATCTGCACGCCCTCAACTTCCTGCTGCACGAATCGCTGGGCGGTGGCGGGACGGTGTCGCTGATGCTGGACGCCCAGGGCAAGACGTTCGCGACGGCGCTCCTTCGACTGGAGATCGAGGTTCCCGCCGAGCTGATAGACGCCGCCCGACTGGCGGGTGGACAGGGAACGGACGGCGGATGAGCGCGCGCCCGACCACGGACAGAGGTGGGGCGGGGAGTGAGCTCGTGCGCGACGCCGAGTAGGACTCGCACACGGGAGAGGAGAGAGCGCCGGGATGTACCAGCATCTGCTGATCGATGTCGACGAAGCCAGTGGCGTGAACCGGATCGTCCTCGACCGGCCCGAGCGTCGGAACGCCTTGAACGGGGCGCTCATCGGCGAGCTCAAGGACGCGCTGGCGCTGGCCGATGCGGACACGCGGGTGCGGGTGATCGCGCTCGCGGGTGCCGGCCCGGACTTCTGTGCCGGCGCGGATCTGTCCGAGATGCAGGCGACGGTTGACGAGGGGGTGATGGCGAACGTGGCCGATGCCGAGTCGCTGGGCGAGCTGTTCGTGCTCATGCGCCGGCTCGGCAAGCCGATTGTGGCGATCGTCCACGGACGTGCCCTGGCCGGCGGGTGCGGGCTGGTGACGGCGTGTGACCTGGCGGTGGCGGCCGAGGATGCCAGCTTCGGCTACGCTGAGGTGAAGCTCGGCTTCGTGCCGGCCATGGTGATGGCCATGCTCCGCCGGCTGGTCGGCGAGAAGCACGCCTTCGAGCTGCTGGTGACGGGAGATACGATTCCAGCCCCCCGGGCCGCCGAGCTCGGGCTGGTGAATCTGGTCGTGCCGGCAGCCGAGCTGGAGGCCCGGGCCACCGACTTCGTGACGCGGCTGGCCAAACGGAGCGTCTCGGCGCTGGCGATGATCAAGCGCCTTCTGTACTCGAGCGACGGGCTCAGCGTCGAAGCCTCTATTCGAATCGGGGCGCACACCAACGCGCTCGCCCGCTTGACCGACGACTTTCAGGAGGGCATCCGGACCTTCCTCGAATCGCGCGAAGGGGCGTAGATTCGGAGCATCGACTGGACGATGACCGGCCCAGAGGCGAGCAACGGATGAGCAATCGGGGCGTGTTGGCGGGGGTCATGCTGGCGGCGACGATCTGCGCCGTCGGCGGCGCCGTCGCACTCGGGAGGGGCACGAACGCGGGGCTGAGCGGTGCCATCCTGCTGTGGGTGTTCGCCGGGGCGCTGGTGGCCGTCGGGCTGGAGAAGATCGAGTCCCGCGCCGAAGGCGGAAAGCTCGACCTCAGCGCGCGCATCGGCCTCGGCGCGCTCGGTGGAGCGCTCGGCGCGCTGGCGAGCCTGTGCCTGGCCTGGCTCACGCCGGCGGCGGGTGTCACCAACCTCCTGCGGGTCGCCCTGCCGGCGCCTTCCGAGCCGGCGGCGTGGAGCGCCTGGATATGGCACGGTGTGCTGTGGGGATTGGCGTTCGGAATTCTGTATCCGCGCGTTCCGGGTCGCACCTTCGCCAGCCGCGGCTTCTACTTCAGCCTCGCACCGAGCCTCTACCTGCTGCTCAAGGTGTTTCCGTTCGACCTCGGACTCGGGTTGTTCGGTGAGGGGCTCGGTTCGCTTACCTTCCTATTCGTGATCTTCTACAGCGCGGTCTGGGGCGTCACCGTAGCGTCCGTGCTCGCCTGGGGCGCACGAACCAACCTGGCTCCGGTCAGTCGACCCCTGGTCGAGTGAGTGACGAGCGCGCGCCCTCCTTCCGGTGGTGGCTTCGTTTGCAGCTCGGACTCGCGCTGGCCGGCGGCGCCGTGTGGCTGCTCGGGGTCGCCATCGAGCGCGACTTCTTCACCGGACTGGGGGCCGGCCTGTTGATCGCGGCGCTGATCCTGCGCTTCGGACGAAGGGCGGCGACTCGGGATGAGGATGCGGTGAGCCGAGAGGACGCATCGGCCGGGCGAGGAGATCAGGCATGAGCGACCGAGATCGCGCGCCCGTCGGCACCGTCAGGCGTGCTCTGACCGCCACCGCAACGGTGGCGGCGGTTCTGTCACCGCTGCTGCTGGCCGGATCGGTGCCCGCCGCGCGCGGCACCTTCCTGAGCTCGTTCGCCATCCTCGCACACGACGCGGCCACCGGTCAGATCGGGGTCGCGGTCGCGAGCCGGAGCTTCTCGGCCGGCTCGGGCGTGCCGGCGGTCGCGCCGCAGGTGGGCGCGGTCGTCGTCCAGGGCATGATCGATGGCTCCGCGTCGCGTCGGGCGCTGGAGGCGATCCGAAGCGGCGGCGATGCGGAGGCGGCGATCGCGGCCGCCCTCGCCAGCGTGCCGGGCCGCCCAATCCAGGTCGGCGCTCTCACCGCCGGCTGCGATGTCGCCACCCATTCCGGTGCTGACGACTTCCCGCCGGTGCAGATCCGGAGCGGTGATGTGGGCGACGCATGTTACCTGGCCATCGGATCGCTGCTCGGCAGCCCCCAGGTGGCGGCGATCATGGCCGCGCGCTTCGAGGCGACATCTGGACCGCTGGCTGCTCGACTGATGGAGGCTCTGGCAGCGGGGGAGGGTGCCGGAGGAGAGATCCCGCCGAGCCGGTCCGCCCTGCTGTGGGTGGCGACGCCCGAAGCGGCGAGCGGGGCCTTCGGTCGAGCAGAGCTTCGGCTTCAGGTCGACAATCAGCCCGACGCAGTCGAGGTGCTGCGACAGCTGGTCGGCCAGGCCGAGGCCGATAATCTGGCCCGACAGGCGGGGGATCTGGTCGACGATGGGGAGTACGCCGAGGCCGCCGAGCTGGCGTCGCAGGCGACCCGGCTCGATCCGGAGAGCGCGCTCGCATGGATGAATCGGGGGCGAGCCCTGCTGTTCGACGGGCAGGTCGATGAGGCGGAGCGCTCGTTTCGGCGCATGCTCGAGCTCAACCCGCTGTTGCTCGGCGCCTTGGGCGATCCCGAAACGGGGGCGTCACGCCCGGGAGTGATCCCTTTCGATCCCCGACTCCTACAGCGCCTCGAGACCTATCGAAAGGTGTTCTTCCCGGACGCGACCTTTTCCGACTGACGCCTCCTTTCCGCCCGCGGGGCAGACGAGGTCGGACAGGATCGGCGCCTCAGTCAGGGCCCCAGCCACCCACTGGCAGACTGTAGGCAGCGAGCCCGTGGCGGCCGATGGCGAACAGCGTGCTGTCCCGCATCACCGCCGCGGTCGTCTCCCGAAGGGCGCGCCATTCCGCCGTCGTGTCGCGGGCGACGACCCGACGCGCCCGGTAGCCGCGCGGTTCGATCAGGAGGCCGATCGAACGGCCGTCGCTGATGTGAAGGTACAGCTCACCGGACGCGGTGACGGACAGGTGCGAGGCCAGCGGTGCCGAAAGGACGCGCTGTCCCCGGCTCTCGAGCGACTCGATCGCGGACCTTCGGTGATCGATCACGGAGCGGCGGAGACCATCCGGCAGGGCCCGCGCGAGCCGCGCGGTTCCATCTCGATCGTACTTGACGAGGACACCCACCTCGTTGTCGAACACGTGCAGGGTGTCGCCGACCGTGATCGCCACCAGGTCCTCCCTCCACCGTGTCAGCCGGGTGGCGGAGGATGCGAACGCGGCCACGCCGATCGGGATCTGCGCGATCGAGACGGTATCGCCGTCGGGTCCGGTCCGGAGCAGATAGCGATCGCCGTCGGGCGCGCCCATGAACAGAGTGGCGTCCGCCGCTACCGCGAACCAACCGTACATGGCGTTACGGGGCACGGTGTGCGAGAAGGTTCCGTCGAGCCGGAAGAACGAGAAGCGCGGATTCCCGAGCTCGTTCACCACCAGGTGGGTCGCGTTGGCGCGAACCCGGAACGGCTGGCGTAGTTCCCCCGGACCCTCCCCGCTCCGGCCGATGGTGCGCAGCGGACGAAGGGTCGGGTCGAACAGGACGAGGCGGTCGTTGCCCGTGTCGCCGACGAGTATCCCGTCCGGCACCAGTACCAGATCCGCGGCACGAAAGACGGCGAACGTGTCCTCGACCGCCGATGCGGAGCGCTGATGTCGGAGGGGGCCAACCACCAGCGGCGGTTCCCGCACCGCCATGGCCTCGAGCGTCAACGTCGGCTCGTGCGTCTCGCAGGCCGTCAAGCCTGCCAGAGCGACTCCACCCAGCAGCCACCGCAGACGCGTGGCGCCGGCGCGGGGCGGGCCGAGGCGGTCTCCCCCTGAAGCGGGAAGGGCCGCCGGGCCTCCCGGCGCCGGTTCCGGGCATGGTGCCAGACGCGAAACCCGCGGCGCGGGGCCCGCGCCTACCACGCGGTGTAGGTCCGGCAGTCCAACCGCGCGGTGTACGTGCCCATGTCGTAGTAGCCCACGTCGTACGTGATGCACTGCTGATATCCCGCGCCGGTGCCCTGATAGCCTGCGGAGATATTGCTGCACTCCCGCACGGTCATCGACCCGATCAGGGAGCCGAACGCCGGATTGCTCGCCCCGCCGCTCACGTACGGCGCGCAGGCTTCGCGGGCCGGCGCCGGCTCGGGGCGACCGCCGGCCGCAATGACGAGCACGGCCGCGGCCGCGAGGCCGCGCAGCAGAGCGCTTCCGGCGAATGATCGATTGGTTCTCCTCCTCATCGTTCCCCTCCTCCCGTTTGAAACAGTGTGATCGAGTGCTGACAGTTCACCGGTGTGGCACCATGGTGGCACGGCGCACCACGCGGCTCACATCGCTGGGCGCGAGGACGCCAGTCAGCCGCAGCGACACCCGGCCGGCGCCATCGACCAGCAGCGTGGTGGGGACCCCGAGAATCCCGAACCGCGCGATGAAGTCGCGCTCGGCCAGCGGCCGGATGGCGAGCGCCTGTCCGAGCTGTCGGCGTGCGTAGCTCCGGCCGGCGTGACTCGCCTCCAGCGCGACGGCGAATACCTGTACGCTGCTTGGAAGCTGCGAGATGATGGCGCGCCAGTAGTGCACGGTCCTCCGACACGCGGGACATGACGAGCGATACACGAGGTACAGGATCGGCCCGCCGTCGGCGATGTGCAGGGTGTCTCCCGACGCGAGCGCCTCGAAGCGAACCGAGTCCGGTACTTCCGTTACCCCCTCCGATGACGGTTGCGCTCCGGAGTCGCTCTGCGCGCACTCCCGGGTCCAGATTCCAAGCGCCAATGTCAGCATGACAATGGTCCCCAGATTGAGCGCCTGCTCGAAGGTGCTTCGCTTCCTCATCTCTCCCACCTGACCGCCGCCCCGGTGCACTCGGGCAGCCTGCGCGGTGGCCGTCAACAGAACGTCAACCGGGGTGCGGGCCGGGAGGTTGACCCGTCGGTGACGCGTGGCCGGTGTGTCCGTTCGTGTCAGAGCAGGATGCCAGGGGACTGCGGGAGGCGACCGCCGCCCTGCGCCGACTATTCGGATTCGACTCGTTCCGCCCTCCGCAGCGCCTCATCGTCGAGGACATGCTGGGGGACAGGGACGTGCTCGCGGTGCTCCCGACGGGTGGAGGCAAGAGTGTGTGCTTTCAGGTGCCCGCGCTCCTGGCGCCCGGGCTGACGCTTGTCGTGACGCCGCTCATCTCGCTGATGCAGGATCAGGTCGAGCATGCCCGCCGGCGCGGGCTCGGGGCGCTCGCCCTGCACTCCGGCGACGCCGGCGGGTCGACCGGAGACGTCCGACAGCAGCTTGCAACCGGCGTCGTCAAGCTGCTCTACGTCTCGGCGGAAAAGCTCGCCGGATCCTCGCTCCGCCGCCTGCTCGCGGGAGTGCGGGTGTCGCGGCTCGCAGTCGATGAAGCGCACTGCATCAGCGAATGGGGGCACGACTTCCGACCCGCCTACCGGCGCATCGCCGCCTTCTCCCGAACGGTCGGCCGCCCGCCGTGCGCCGCCTTCACGGCGACGGCGACCCCTGCCACGCGGAGGGACATCGTGCGGAATCTCGAGTTCCGCCTCCCGTCGATCCGGGCGTGGCCGGTCGATCGCCCCAACCTGAGGTGGCAGGTCGCCCGGGCCGTCACCGGCTCCGCGGCGGCGCAGCTGGCGATCCACGCCCTCCGGCGCACGCCCGGGGCGGCGATCGTCTACGCGCGGACGCGACGGGAGGCGGCTCGCATGGCGGAAGCGGTGCGAAGACACGGGATGAGAGCGGCCGCCTATCACGCCGGCATGGAGGGGGCGACGCGCGCGCGGGTTCAGAGGTCGTTTCTGGACTCCACCCTCCGTGTCGTGTGCGCGACCACGGCGTTCGGCATGGGGATCGACCACCCGCACGTGCGCCTCGTGGTGCACCTCGGACGCCCGGGCTCTCTGGAAGGTTATGTCCAGGAAGCGGGACGGGCGGGCCGCGACGGTCAAGTGGCCCGCTGCCTCCTCATCGCCCGGCCCGACGATTCCATGTTCCACCGAACTCTGCTGCGGGACGCGTGGCCTGCCGCCGACCTGGTTCGTCAGGTGTGGCGGGCGATGCGACCGCGGACGGTCGTAGCCCGAGCGGCGCTCCGTGACACGCTCGGCCCGGGACTCTCCGATGCGGATCTCGATCGCGCGTTGAGCTTCCTGGGTCGGGAAGGAGGAGTTCGACGGGTAGAGAGGCGACCCGCAGCGCCCGAGGCGTGGACGCGCGCTCCCGACGCCCTGTGGCCGCGGCTGTCCGCCGCCCTGCGTTCGGGTCACCAGCGTGCGCGCGCCCGGATCGCGGCCATCGGTCGTTACGTGGAGACCCGCGCCTGTCGCCGGCGGGTGATCGCGCGCTACTTTGGTGACGTTCCGGCTCCGTGTTCGGGCTGCGACCGATGCGGCCGAGTCGGTGCATGAACGGAAACCGGATGAGCGGGGTCGTCGGGGGCGGGACGGGCGGCAGGTCAAGCGGCAGGATCTGAGCGGATAGATGCGGCAGGATCTGAGCGTATAGATGCAGCAGGATCTGAGCGTATATCTGGAGGATCACCACCAGATGATTCGCGACACCGTGCGCGAGTTCGCCAACAGCGAGATCGCCCCGGTGGCCGCGAAGTACGACGAGGCGGACGAGTTCCCGTGGGAGAACGCCGCCAAGATGGCCCGCATCGGGCTGCTCGGCATCCCGGTGCCCGGGGAGTATGGCGGGGCGGGCATGGATGCGCTCGCCGCGGTCATCGCGGTCGAAGAGCTGGCCCGCGTGGACGCCAGTCATTCCATTCTCGTCGGCGCCCACACCTCCCTCGCCTGCATGCCGATACTCCGCCACGGAACCGAAGAGCAGAAGCGCACCTTTCTCGCCCCGATGGCCGGTGGCGAGGTACTCGGGGGCTTCGCCCTCACCGAGCCGGGGGCCGGCTCCGACGCCGGAGGCACGCGGACCAGGGCTGTTCGGCGCGGGAACTGCTACCTGCTCAACGGCCAGAAGACGTGGATCACCCACGGCGGCGTCGGCGAGGTGTTCGTGCTCGCAGCCTCGACCGCACCCGAGCGCGGCTCCCACGGGATCAGCGCCTTCATCCTCACCAAGGAGACGTGCGACATCGAGGTGGCACGCGAGCTCGGGTTCGGACACAGCGACGCGCTCCCGGCCATGCCCGGATTCACCGCCGGTCAGAAGCTGGAGAAGCTCGGTTGGAACGCGTCGGACACCCGGGAGCTGATCCTGCGCGACGTGGAGGTGCCGGCGGAGAACCGAATCGGCCCCGAGAACGAGGGCTTCAAGGTGTTTCTGGACACGCTCGATGGCGGTCGAATCGGCATCGCGGCTCACGCGGTCGGGATCGCTCAGGGCGCGCTCGAGCAGGCGCTGGCGTACACGGAGGAACGGAAGCAGTTCGGCAAGCGAATCAACGACTTTCAGGGCGTCCAGTTCATGCTCGCCGAGATGGCGACCCGCGTGCACGCCGCCCGCCTGATGACGTACCACGCGGCCCGGCTCCGCATGGAGAACAAGCCGGTGAAGGTAGCCGCGTCGATGGCCAAGCTGGTCGCGTCGGAGGCGGCGATGGACGTGGCCACGCGGGCGGTGCAGCTGCACGGAGGTTACGGGTACTCGCGCGAGTACCCGGTAGAGCGGATGATGCGGGATGCCAAGATTACCGAGATCGGCGAAGGAACGAGCGAGATACAGAAGGTCGTGATCTCGCGCGCGCTCCTGAACGAGCTGCGGAGTTAACGTGAAGACCCGATGCGGCGCGAGATCCTGATCAACGCCGGTGAGAACGAGACCCGGGTGGCGATCCTCGAGGATGGCCGGCTGGTGGAGCTCATGCACGAGCATCCGGAAACGGGTCGCATGGTCGGGGACATGTACCTGGGAAGGGTCGAGGCGGTGCTGCCCGGCATCCAGGCCGCCTTCATCAACATCGGTCACGACAAGTCGGCATTCCTCCACGCTTCCGACGCGGCCGAGCCCGACGAGGATGAGGACAACGGCGGCGGGCGGAAGTCGAAGCGCTACCCGCCGATCCAGGAGGTGGTGAACAAAGGGCAGGAGCTCCTGGTCCAGGTCACCAAGGAGCCGATCACGACCAAGGGCCCGCGAGTCACCACGCAGGTGTC
>CAZJXR010000106.1:0-11915 GCA_964550085.1 uncultured Gemmatimonadota bacterium | reverse complement strand
TTTCGTTCGTGTGTCTGGTCGGTCTCATCGACCCTCCGGCGGCCGGCGTGACCGACACGATCGATCAGTTTCGACGGGCCGGCATCCGGACGGTGATGCTGACGGGCGACCAGCGATTGACGGCGGCTTCGGTTAGCCGGCAGCTGGGGATCGTCGGCACCGAAGACGAGACGCTGGACGCGAGTGAACTGAGGGGACTGTCCGCCGTGCGTCTGGCGGAACGCGTGTCGCACGTGGGTGCCTTCAGCCGCGTGAGTCCGCGCGAGAAACTGGAGATCGTCACCGCGTTTCAGGCCGCCGGCGCGGTGGTGGCGATGCTCGGCGACGGGGTGAACGATGCCGTGGCGCTCAAGAAGGCCGATGTCGGAGTCGCGATGGGGCAGAGAGGCACGGACGTGGCCAAGGAAGCAGCCGATGTGGTGCTGCAGGACGATCGTTTCCCGACCCTGGCGGCGGCGATCGAAGAGGGCCGGGTCATCTTCGACAACATCCGCAAGTTCGTCTTCTACTTGTTCAGTTGTAACCTGGCAGAAGTGCTCGTTCTCGTCGGCGCCAGCATCGCGGGCATGCCGCAGCCGCTCCTCCCGCTGCAGATCCTGTGGCTCAACCTGGTTACCGACACCTTCCCGGCCTTGAGCCTGGCCGTCGAGCCACCGGAGCCGGAGGTCATGCGGCGTCCTCCGCGTGACCCGCAGGCGGCGATACTCTCCTTCCCGTTCGCCCGCGCGATCGCCTTTTATGCTGGATTGATCACCGTTTCGACCCTCATCGCGTACGCGGTCGCGCTCGGGGGCGGCTCCGGTTCCGATCGGGCGGTCAGCGTTGCGTTTCTCACCCTCGGTTTCGCTCAGATCTTCCACCTGGGCACGGCGCGCAGCCTCCAACCCGTGTTGAAGCCACGGGCCGCTCTGCGCAACCGGCTCGCCATCGGCGCGGTGCTGGTTGCCACCGGTCTCCAGCTGCTGGCCGTGTTCCTGACTCCGCTGGCCGGACTCCTGCGCCTGGTCCCGCCACGAGCCAGAGATTGGGCCATTATCGTGCCCCTGGCGCTCGCTCCTGCCGTCGTCGGCCAGTTGATGCGACTTCGCCGCCGGTGACGCGACACCATCCCCCCGGCGCGGCGCTGCATGGGCGATCGCGCAGGACAGGCCTTCGGGGCGATCAGGAGGGCCGGATGCGGCGATGTGCGGCGATGTGTAGGGAAGCTCCCTACACGGGCGAGGTGCCTCGCACCACACCGAGGCGCTGACAGTGCCGGACAGACACGAGGGTGGCGGAGCCCGAGATTCTCCCAACGAGACCCGGTAACGTGCTGCAACGAGGCCGACTACGGGTCGCGACAACGGAATGCGGGCCGCGACGAGGTGAATTCCGCGGCTGCGAGGTCGACACGCGCTTTCACGGGCGCATCGAGGCTGATACGATCCGGGATGACTACGTCTCACGCCGCTCCGCCACCGGTCAGGTCCAGAAAGGAAGCTCAACATATGCTGAGCTTGAAGAAGATCATGTCTTCCGAGGTCGTCACCGTCGGACCCGATATGACGCTGAGAGAAGTCGCCGAGCTTTTCGCCTCCGAGCACATCACCGGCGCGCCAGTAGTCGATGGAGCCCGCCTTCTGGGTGTGGTATCGACGACCGATCTGCTCGATTTCGAGGCGTTCGATGCCGGCGGAAGGAGAGCCGAGACGGAGGAGGTGGACTGGGACGAGTGGGCACCGGTCGACGCGGCGACCGAGACCACGCCGACGGCGTTCTACTTCACGGAGCTGTGGAGCAGCGTCGGACCGGACACGCTCGAGCAGTTCCGGCAGTCGGACGACGGGGCGTCTTCGGGGATGGATGAACGAACGGTCTCCGACGTGATGACGCGCAGCGTGTTCGCCCTTTCGCCCCACGACGACGTTCGGCACGCCGCCGAGTACATGGTAAAGCACGGGATTCACCGCGTGCTGGTAATCGACGACGGGGAGGTGGTCGGCATCGTCAGCACGACGGACGTGATGCGAGCCGTAGCCGAGCGCGGACTGGCTTCCTGACGGGACCCGAACTCGCTTCCCGACACCCGACTCGAAAACCGAACGGAGCCGTCCGATGCCCACTGAACCGAACCGTGACCTCACCACGCTGGACGTTAGCCACCCGATCTGGGAGCGCTTCTTCTGGGTCGCGCCCCTGGTCGTGATCGGAACCCGGGAGGCCGACGGCGAGATCGACTTCGCGCCCAAACACATGGTGACGCCGCTCGGGTGGCAGAATCATTTCGGGTTCGTGTGCACCCCCCGCCACGCAACGTACCAGAATGCGAAGCGCGAGCGCGCCTTCACGGTGAGCTACCCGCGTCCCGAACAGGTGGTGCTCGCCAGCCTCGCCGCGTCGCCACGCTGCGGGGACGAGCACAAGCCGGCCCTGGCCGCGCTTCCGCGCCTGAAGGCGACGGTCGTCGACGGCGCTCACCTTCGCGACGCGTACCTGTTCCTCGAGTGCATGCTCGAGCAGATCGTGGATGGCTTCGGCGAGAACAGCCTCATCGCGGGCAAGGTGGTGGCGGCACGAGTGAGCGATGACGCCCTGCGTCTGAGCGATCAGGACGACCAGGAGCTCGTGTCGGGCTCGCCCCTCCTCGCCTACCTGGCGCCCGGCCGCTACACGCGAATCGACCGCACCTACTCGTTTCCGTTTCCGGCCGGCTTCAAGCGGTAGGAGAGGCCTCGACGGCCATGACCGGTACGCTGGCCTCCCGACTGCACTCGTACCTCCGGCACCACCAGGGCCGGATGATCGCCCTGTTGAAGGATCTGGCGACCGCCGAATCGCCGGCCACCGACCCCGCGTCCCATCGAACGGTGCTCGGGTTGCTGCGCGCGGAGCTCGTGGAGCGGCGGATGAAGGTGCGTGATGCGACCGGAGCGGGTGGCGCCGTGCACCTCCTCGCCGTGCCGAAGTCCCGGGCCGGGGAGCCGTTCCAGCTTCTGCTCGGCCACGCGGACACGGTATGGCCGGTCGGCACCCTGGAGAGCATGCCGATCCGGCAACGAGGCCGGAGGCTGAGCGGACCCGGGGTGTACGACATGAAGGGCGGGTTGGTGCAGGGCCTGTTCGCCATCGAGGCGCTGGCGGCGTGTGAAATCGAACTCCCGGTGACTCCAGTCCTGTTCATCAACACGGACGAGGAGATCGGAAGCGGCGGATCGACCCGCCACCTCGTGCGCCTCGCCCGCCGGGCCGATCGCGTGTTCGTCCTCGAACCGTCGCTCGGGCCGGACGGCCGCTTGAAGACGGCGCGTAAGGGGGTCGGGCACTTCAAACTGCGGGTGCTGGGGCGCGCCGCCCATGCGGGTCTCGAACCGGAGAAGGGCGCCAGCGCCATCCTCGAGTTGTCGCTGCAGATCCAGCGCCTGTTTGCGCTCAACGATCCGAGGACAGGCATCAGCGTCAACGTGGGCACGATCGACGGCGGCTTGCGGCCCAACGTCGTCGCTCCGGAGAGCACGGCGAGCGTGGAGGTGCGGGTGCGCACCCGCGCGCAGGCGGTTCGAATCGAGCGCGAGATCCGCGCTCTCCAGCCCACGACACCGAACACGAAGCTGGTGGTCGAGGGCGGCTTCGGCCGTCCACCCATGGAGCGAACTCCGGCCAACGCGCGGCTGTGGCGTCTGGCCAAGGCGGCGGCCGCCGAGCTGGGAATCGAGCTCGAGCAGGACACAGCCGGCGGGGCCTCCGACGGCAACACGACCAGTCAATTCGTCTCCACCCTCGATGGGCTCGGGCCGGTCGGTGGGGGCGCGCACGCCGAGGATGAGCACGTGGATGTGGACCGGATGGTCGAACGAGCGGCGCTGCTGGGACTTCTGCTCGCGGAACCACCGCTCCGTCGTCCCGGTCACACCCCCGGCCGCGCGCGGTCGGTGCGCGCAGCCGGCGGTGGTCGTTGAAGGGCGCGCGCCAGTGCTTTCCAACTACTTCTTCGCGTCGCTGACGCGGATCGCGGACCTCGCCGATCTACCGTTCGAGACGGTCCCGCTGCCGCGCGACGAATGGGCAACCGGCGATTACGTCCTCGGCGAGGTGACACACGCCCCGAAGGGACGCCAGCAGATCGAGCTTCCTACCGGGCGCATGGTCGAGGTGACGGAGGGCGACCTCGTGGTCGGCGCGTTCAGCAGCCGTCGGGCGACCCTGGAGGTGGTGGGTGACTGGCAGAGCATCGGGGAAGATGGCGTCATGCATGCTCTCACCGCCGCCGGCCTCATGGGGCGCGTGACCTCGCTCGAGCCCCTCCACGCGCAGGTGGTCTGCCTCCGCTACCGGGGCCACATCGTTCGAAACGGGGTCCGGGTCGCGATGAAGCAGTTCGTCGCTGCGGCGCCGCAGGAGTGTCGCTACGACTGCCCCACCATCCTGCTGTACGGAACTTCGATGTCGGCGGGCAAAACGAGTGCGGCGAAGGTCATCATTCGCCAGCTGGTCGCGGCCGGCTACCGCGTGGTGGGGTCGAAGCTGACGGGGGCGGGAAGGTATCGGGACATCCTGGTGATGCAGGATGCAGGCGCGGAGGCGGTGTTCGACTTCGTGGACGTCGGGCTGCCCTCGTCGGTGTGTCCGCGCGACGAGTACCGGGGAGCCCTCGCCGTGCTCCTGTCGTTGATCGCGGCCGAGAAAGCCGATGTGGTCGTGGCCGAGGCCGGGGCATCTCCACTGGAACCGTACAACGGAGACATCGTGATGGAAGCGATCGGGGCGCAGCTGGCCTTTCGCGTCCTGTGCGCGTCCGATCCGTACGCCGTCGTCGGCGTGATGCGTGGCTTCGACCTCGTGCCGGACATCGTGGCCGGCGTGGCGACCAACACGTCGGCGGGAATCGCGCTCATTCAGAATCTCGCCGACATCGAGGCGCTCAACCTCATGGACCCCGCGAGCCATCCAAGGCTACGGGAGCTGCTGTACGCACACCTGCCGGCACCTGCCGGGTGCAGCGAGCCGAGCGGGCGGATGGAGAGGGAGGGACGGCAGTGTGCCGCCAACGCGCAATCTCGAGGAGAGGAGACATGAATCCAGCCCAGTGGCATCTGGCTATCAATCACCTGCCGACCTTGGGTGCGCCCCTGGCCGCCCTTCTCCTCGCCTGGGGAATGTGGCGAAGGTCCCGCGAACTGCTCCGGGCGGCGCTCGGTTTCGCCGTGGTTCTGTCGATCGCCACCTGGTTCGTGGTACAGAGCGGCGAACGCGCCGAGGAGTACGTCGAGGACGCCGCCTGGTTTGAGGAGCCGATCGTTCACGACCATGAGGAACACGCCGAGCTGGCCCTCAAGATCATGCTGGTGGCCGGCCTGATCTCGGCGGTCGCGCTGTGGCAATTGCGCGGGGAGCGCGAGGTCGGCCGCGTGTGGCCGGCGACGGCGCTGGCCGCCCTTCTGGTGAGCAGCGGGTTCATCGGTTGGGCCGCGCTCAAGGGTGGCGAGATTCGTCACACCGAGGTGCGGCCGGGTGCGACCGTGCCCATGGGAGGGGAAGGGGAGGAAGCGGGCACGACGGGAGAAGCATCTTCGGAGCACGACGGCGCGGGCGACGAGGACGGCGGGGCTGACGACGAATCGTAGGGGCTGGCGCAGCGACTTCCAGCACGGCCGGGAGGGTGAGGATGAGCGGGCCCGAACAGGCGTTCCTCCGCATCGCGGGTGAGAGTCCCGTCATGCAGGGGTTGGTCGGTGGCTTCATCGTCACCGTCCTCAACACCGTCGGCGCCCTCGTGGTGCTCGTGTGGCGGCGACCGCCGCAGAAGATGATGGACGCCGCGCTCGGCTTCGCCGCCGGCATCATGCTGGCGGCCAGCTTCACCAGCCTCATCCTGCCCGGCATCGAGGCCGGCGGACTGGTTCCCGTGCTCATCGGGCTGCTGCTCGGGGCGTTATTCCTCGACGTGGCGGACCACCTCGTTCCCCACCTGCACGCGATCAAGGGGAGAGAGGGTATGGACACGAAGCGGGTCGCCGCCGTGTGGCTCTTCATCATCGCCATCACGCTGCACAACATGCCCGAAGGACTCGCCGTCGGGGTGAGCTTCGGCTCGGGCGATCTTTCCAACGCCCTCAAGCTCATGCTCGCGATCGGGATTCAGAACGTGCCCGAAGGGCTGGCCGTGGCCGTTGCTGCCCTCGGCATCGGGTTCGGCGCGGCGTTCTATGCCGCTTTCGTCGGCGTCCGGGCCGGGCTGGTCGAGATTCCGATGGCGATCGCCGGCGCGTGGGCCGTACAGGTGGCGGCCCCGGTTCTCCCGTACGCGATGGGATTCGCCGCCGGCGCCATGCTGTACGTGATCAGCGACGAGATCGTGCCCGAGACGCACCGGACCGGCCACGAGCGGGCGGCGACGCTCGGAACGATGCTCGGAGTGGTGGTCATGCTCTATCTCGATGTGTCGCTTGGTTGAGGCAAGGCCGACCGGCGCTCACCGTGCCGCCACCGGGTGCGGGTCTAAGCGCGGGCGAGCGGCCGTCTGTTCGTGCAGGACGAGACCATGAGCAGCGCGCTGTGGAAGGTGGCCCAGGTCACCGCGGTGGTGGCGACGGCGGCGCTGGTGGCGGGACTGTTCCTGGCGCCGCATACCAGCCTCGTGATCCTGTGGAGCGTACTGATTCCGCTGGTGCCGGCGTCGCTGCTTGTCACCCCCAAGGCGTGGCGCAACGTCTGTCCTCTCGCCACTCTCAACATGTGGACCAGCCGCCGCGCCACCCGGCCGAGTCAGGGCCCCCGCTTCACCGCGGTCACGCACACACTCGGGATCATCCTCCTGGCCACTCTGGTGCCGGCACGGCACTTCGTGTTCAACACAAATGGTCCCGCGCTGGCAACGACGGTGATCGCCGTGTGCGTGGCGGCGCTGGTGCTGGGGGCCTTCCTGAAGGCGAAGGCAGGGTTCTGCAACGCGCTCTGTCCCGTGCTGCCGGTGGAGCGGCTGTACGGACAGAGTCCGCTGCTGACAGTCGGCAACCCGCGCTGCCGGCCGTGCACGCTGTGTGCGCGGGCCTGCCTCGACATCTCGCCTCGCAAGTCGGTCCCGCAGATCATCGGCCGGGCGCGGCACGACGCCAGCTGGCTGCGGACTCCGTTCGGCGTTTTCGCGGCGGCCTTTCCGGGCTTCGTCATCGGGTACTTCACGGCCAGTGACGGGCCGCTGAGCGCGGCCACTTCGATCTACTTGCACGTGGGCGCCTGGAGCCTGGGGAGCTACGTGCTGACGACGCTGGTCGTGGTCGGCGGCCGGATCTCGAGCGCAATCCTTCTGCCCGCGCTCGCCGCGCTTGCGGTCGGCTTCTACTACTGGTTCGCTGCACCTGGCATGGTCACGCCCCTCGGCGGTGGCTCGATCGCAGCGGCGGGCGTGCGCGTCGTCGCCCTGGCCCTGGTGGGCGTCTGGTGGTGGAAGGGTCGAAGTCTGAAGAACGGCCGCTAGGCGGCCGTGGGGGCGTCGGCCGGCTGTGCCTTCCGTGTCTGCCGTGCTTTCCGTCGTCGATCCCGTGAAGCGTCTCGGCCTTAGTCTCCTGCTGGGCGCGGCGGCCGGCTGCCAGGCGGAGCCGTCCTTCCCGGTCGGCGAGGAACAGGTGGCGTTCGACGGCGGCCGGTACCCGGTCGGCAGCGACAGCGCCGAGCGCGAGCTGGGATACGTCCTGTCGCCGCCCGCGGTGCGGGTGGCCGGCTGGTACGAGGCGTGGGAAGGGGATTCCCACACGGCGCAGGTCGCCCCCTTCGCACTGGATCGAGCGCCGGTTACCCAGGCCGAGTACGCTGCCTTCATTGCCGCCACCGGCCACCGAGTCCCCGACATCAGCGCCGCCGAGTACGAACGCCAGGGCTTCCTCGTCCACCCCTACTCCGAGGTGGAACAGTTCCGGTGGCGCGACAGCCGCCCGCCACCGGGGTTCGAGGACCATCCCATCGTGCTGGTGAGCCGGGACGACGCGGCGACCTACTGCGAGTGGCGCGGGGAGCGCGACGGACGGCCGCTGCGCCTGGCGACCGAGGTCGAATGGGAGGCGGCGTGTGCGGGCAGGGACGACCGCACCTTCCCATGGGGCGACGCCTGGCGTGACGACGCTGCCCACATTGGCGCGGACCGCACGGCGCCGGTGGACGCGCGACCCGAGGGCGAGACGCCGGAGGGGGTGCGGGAGATGGCCGGCAACGTGTTCGAGTGGACCGCCTCCCGGATGCCGGACGGGAGGTCGGTGCTCAAGAGCTGCTCGTGGGACGACGCTCCGGGCACCTGCCGCTGCGCCTTCCGGCACGGGCGCCCGGCGGCGTCGCGCCACATCCTGATCGGCTTCCGCTGCGCGGCCGGCCGCTGACCCGGCCGCGGGGCGCGCACCGGCGGTACGCCGCCGTCGAGGGACTCAACGGCGCGCACGTACACCGTAACTATCTATACAACAGGTAGTTCGGAGATTAGCACAAGAGTTCCCGGGCGATTTGCCCGGAAATCGGTCCCGGGATCGCGTCCGTGCCCATGCTCGCTCGCCGGGCCGCCCCCCACGCGCCTCCGGTCCGTGGCAGCCTCCCTATCGCATCGCGCCGGCGGGTGACCAAGACTCGGCCGGGGGCGTCTATCCTCCGTCGGACGTTGACCGTTTCCAAGGAGGCTCGTTTTGTCGACCGCTACGAAAATCGGCGCGCTGGTCCTCGGCGTGGCGTTGTTGCACACGGCCCTGCCCACCAATGCAGTCGCGCAGAAGCGCTCGGTGTTCTCCCTCGATGGTCGCGTCGGCCTGGCCATCCCCGCCGGCGAGCTGAGCCAGTTCGAAGGTGTCGGGTTCAGCTACGGCGGCGGTCTGGCAGTGTGGTTGACTCGCGTGTTCGGTGTGCGGGGCGATGCCCAGTGGGACCTTCTGGTGGGCGATGATCTCGTCAGCGGTGAGGCCCCCGACCTCGATCTGCGACACTTCTCTGGCAGCTTGGTCTTCAACTTTCCCTCGCCCAAGTGGCAGGACCTGCCATTCACATTCATGCTCGAGGCCGGTGCGGGGGTGACCAACTGGAAGGCGAGCAGCATCAACTTCAGCGAGTCCTACTTCACGGCCAACGGCGGCGTCAGCCTCGGCTATCAGGCCACGCGAAACTTCAACTTCTTCGTCGCCGCCGACGCCTACTTCATGTCCGTCGACGAGCAGGACACGCTGGTATGGGCGGCCCTGGACCCCAGCATCAGCACCTTCACGACCTCGTGGAGCTTTCCCCTCGTCGGGGGAGTGATGATCAGCCTGCCCTGAGCCGGCCGACAGCGTCGCGACCCATTCTCACGAGGTGGCGCGTCACTTGAGCGTGGCGCGCCACCTTTCGTATTCTTGCCGCTCGTATTCTTGCCGCGCTCGCGGCCCCTTGTTTCACGGCCTTGTTCGCGTGGACGGTCCAGCGTCCGGTCTGCGGGGACATTCCGCCGGGCAACCGCGCCAGCAGAAGGCACGCGCCAAGACACGCGCCCGGGACAGGCGTCCGGTAGAGAGCCAGGAGAGAGACTGAGTGGAGAAACAGACACTCCTTGTCATCCTTGCCCACCCCGACGACGAGGTCGGGGTGGCCGGCACCATGCTCGCGCAGCGGGCGCGGGGCGATCGCGTCGTTCTCGTGTGGTTGACCCGCGGTGAAATGACCGAGGCGTTCGGCGCGGTGCCCAGCGAGGAGGTAGGACGCCGGAGGATGGAGCTGGGTGAGGGAGCGGGCCGAATCCTCGATGTGGAAACGCGATTCCTCGACTTCGGCGACACCAGCGTCGTTGCCACCCCGGAGGCAGCCGCCCGGGTGGCCCGGCTGATCGCCGAGATCCAACCCGATGGCGTCGTCACCTTCGGCGATGCATGGATTCGAGGGCTCCGGCACCCGGATCACCAGGCGTGTGGACGGATCGTCCGCGATGCCATCACCCTGGCGCGCATCCGAAGGGCGGTGGCGCCCCTCGAGCCGCACCGGGCGTTCGTGCCCGTGTTCACCTACCGCGATGCGCACTCGCTGCTGCCGGTGGCAGCGGTCGACGTGGAACCGTACCTGGACCGGATCATGGCGCTGGCGGAGCACTACGAGCGCGGGGTGCAGTTTCCCGAGCCTGCCTGGCTGGCGGCCAGGCTCGAGCGGATCGGGGAGGAGTGCGGAGTCCGCTACGCGGAGCAGTTCGACGCGTGGGAGAGTACACCGGGTCTCTTCGCCACACTGCTCCCGGCCACGCCGTCCGGACCGCCGGCGCATCCCACGCGGGAGGATCCGTAGTCGGATCCGGAGAGTTCCGCCACCACTCCGTCCGTGTCGCAGTCTTCGAGGTCGATGGCGGTCCCCTCGGGCGCTCCGGCCGACAGCCACTCGGTGATGATCAAGCTCGCGACGAGGGCGGCAGGCGGGAACACGGATTCCGCCCGCAGCTCCGCCAGTCGCACCGCGTAGCACGCGTCCTCGACGGCCGCCACCCAGTGCTGCTCCTCCCACGGAACATCGCGGCGCGGGAGAACCCGACCGCGAGCGATCGGCACCAGCACCCGTCGCCCGGCCTGCGCGTTCGGGAGCACGATCAACCACGACCGATCGACACGGGGCCGCTCCAGATCGGTTCGGTAACCACCGAGCTCGTCGATCCAGTCGATCCGCCGCTGGGCGTCGGCGGCGCCCTCGTAGTCCATGGCCCGGGAGCGCGCCTCCCGGCGCGCCGCGAGCGTGTCCCGGACCGCGGAGCAGTAGCGCCCATCCTCGAGCGCTCGGGCCGCCGCCCGGACCTGCTTGCGGTAGGTGTCGAGGTTCACCGCCCGGGTGCACGGAGCCGTGCACAGTCCGAGGCCGTACTGGAGGCAGGGGGAGCCCTCGGGATCGGGTCGCAGGTGGCCGGCACAGCTCCGGAGCTGAAACACCTTTTCGGTCAATCGCGCGATGATCGCCGGCACGCTGCGCCCGCGGAACGGACCGAAGTACTGGCCGGTGACGCGGCGGATCGTGCGCACGATGCGGAGACGCGGGAAGGGGTCCGACCAGTCGATCTCGATGTACCAGCCGCGCGCGCGGTTCTTGAGCGCTCGGTTGTAGCGCGGCCGGCCGTGGACGATGCGCTCCGCCTCATCGAGTCGCGCCTCCAGCTCGGTTCCCGTCGGTCTGATCTCGACCTTGCGCGCCAGGCGGAGCATCTCCGCCAGTCGCGCGTTTCGCGGACCGCCGCCGTAGAAATAGCCACGCACCCGTCGGCGCAGGTTCACGCTCTTGCCGACGTACAGAACCGTGCCGTGTCCGTCCTCGAACTGGTACACGCCCGCCGTCGGCGGGATGGCGGCAGGCACCCAGTCGGGGACCGGCGATCGTTGGCGCATCGATGCACGACGGGTGAAGCGGTTAGGCGAGACCCGAAGAGAATGCGAAACCACGGGCGGGTGGTCAAGCTGCGAGTCGGGTCGACTCGACTGACGCGCATTTAGCCGAGCGTCACGGCAATCCGCTCCACCGACCGCCGTGGCAAGCGGCAAGGGTTTGACACCCGCACCCGCGGTTTCTACCATACGCCAGCGCGTAACGCCAGAACGAGAACGAGGTTGTGGAATCGTGAGGGGAAGAGCGTGATTCTCGGGTCGAGCGTCCTGTCGCTGGAGCTGCGTCCATTCGATTTCACTCTTCTCTACCCACTCGCCTTCCTCATCGCCCTAGTTCTTGTCCTTCCCGCCGTTCGCTTCCTGCGCTCGCGTGCGACGCGCTTGGGAATGATCGACGCCCCGGACACCGACCGTCACCTGCACTGTATTCCCGTCGCCAACGTCGGCGGTATCGCCATCTTCTTCGCCTTCGGGACCGCGCTCGCCCTGATGATTGTGATGGCCCGTGTCCGCCACGTGGTGCCGGGGATGACCGCGCTGTACCCGATCCTCGGCGGGGCCGCCGCGATGCACCTGCTGGGCCTG
>CAZJXR010000105.1:0-12065 GCA_964550085.1 uncultured Gemmatimonadota bacterium | reverse complement strand
GGCCCGCCCCGGCGCCCGGGCCTCAGTCGAAGCCGGCCTGCCGCCATTTCCCCACCGTGCCCCGGATGAGGCGGGAGACGCACTCGACGACACCCCGGAAGTAGGCGTCCGCCTTCGCCTGATCGAAGTCGGTCGGCGCTCCGGTTCCCCGCTGATAGATGCCGATGGGGGACGGAAACGGGGTCGCCGCCCAGCCGCCGGCGGCCGGATACGGTGACACGGTGACCTTCTCCAACAGCTCGGGTTTGACCAGCGACGGCTCGATCGCCTGGATGATGGCCGTTTCGTTCTCGCCTGCGTGACCGCCGGGATTGCCGAATACGCGCTCGGTCACGGGCGAACACGCCGACCACCAGTTGATGACCAGCGTGTTCACTCCACGCTCGATCGCCACATCGCGCGCCACCCGCTCGAGAATGGCGGTCTGCGGGCCCCCGTGTCCGTTGATGATCACCAGATTCCGGAATCGATTGCGGACCAGACCCTTGAGCACCGCGCGCAGGTAGGCGGCGTATGCCTCCTCCGGGATGTGGGTCGCGCCGGGATACGGAGCCAGAGCGCCGGTGACTCCGTACGGAATGTGGGGCGCGATCAGCGCCTCCACCTCGGGGGCCACTTCGGCGGCGATGGCCACGGGGGCGATGTTGTCGGCGCCGTTGGCGGTGACGCCGTGCGGCTCCAGCGTTCCGGTCGTGAGCAGGACGGTGCGGACACGGGCGGGGACGATGTCTCGAAACTCGATCCAGGTCAGCTCGTCCATCGACCGCGAAGGAAGCTCCTGCGAGCCCGCCGGATGGGGAAGCGCGACGCAGGCGAGGCATGCGGCCGCCGGCAGCCACCTCCAGTCCCGTGCCCTATTCATGCGCGTGCCTTCCTTCAGTCCACGCCGCCTCGATCTCCTCCAGGCTTCGACCCTTGGTCTCCGGCGCGAAGCGGAGGGTGAACAGAACGGCGGCCACACATGCCAGTCCGAAGAGGGCAAACGTCCGCACGGGTCCGAGTCCATCGATGAGGGTGAGAAAAGTCAGCGTTACGACGGTGTACGCGATCCACATCACCACGATGCTCACGCTCATCGCCTGTCCCCGGATTCTGAGCGGGTAGATCTCGGACAGGAGGGTGAACACGACCATGCCCGGCCCCGCCGTCCAGGCCGCGAGCAGGACCAGGATGCCGGCCAACGCCAGCCAACGGGCGGGCGGCGCGTGCAGGTCCACGAAGGCGAGCATCAGCAACACGATCCCCAGGAACATGCCGGCGAAGCCGGCCACCAGCAGCCGCCGTCGCCCCGCGCGGTCGATCAGTTGGAGGCCCGCCACGGCGGCGGCGATCATCATCACGCCCATTCCGATCGAGGCCAGGATGGTGACCGAATCCGAGCCCATGCCGGCCTGCTTCAATACGTCGGGCCCGTACATGGCCGGGATTTCCATCCCGGTGACGCGCTGCCAGACCGCCAGTCCGATCCCGACGAACAGGGCGGGTCGCACGCTGGCGTCCAGCAGGTCTCGCCACCCGCCGCTCGCCGTAGCGCGGGCGTCGATCCCTGCCAGTTCGACTTCGACCGAGGACGAGCCTCGAAATCGCTGCAAAACGCGCCGCCCATCATCGCGACGGCCGTGCCTCACCAGCCAGCGGGGCGTCTCCGGCAGGGTCAAAATCCCGATGCCGAGCGCCATTGCGGGTACGATGCCGGATGCAAACATCCACCGCCACGCCTGACGGGCGGAGAACAGGTAGTCGACCGAAAAGGCCAACAAGGAGCCCACCCCGGCTCCCACGATGTACATGGCCACCATCCGTCCGCGGGTCTCGCTCGGCGCGACCTCGCTGATGTAGAGCGGTGCCACGACGGACACGGCGCCGATCGCCAGGCCCACCACGGCGCGGCCGGCAATGAGCCAGCCGGCGGAGGGGGCGAGCGCGGTGGCTCCGGCCCCGAGCGCGAACACGACCGAGGTGACGAGCAAGACGCGCTGCCGGCCGAGGCGATCCGCGAGCGTGCCGGCGAGCGCGGCGCCGATCGTCCCACCCCCGAGCGCCGCACTCAGCACCACCTCCTCGAGGCCGGGTGCCAGCTTGAGCTGTTCCTGGATGAAGAGAACGGCCCCGGCAGCGACCACCAGGTCGAAGCCGAACAGGACGCCGCCGAGCGCGGTGATCGCGACGGCCACAAAAACAAAGCGAGTGTTCGGGGACGAGGACTCGCTCCTCACAAGATCGAGCTCGCTCCGGTGATGGGTGTGCGTACAGCTGGCGACGGGGATCTACGGACGGGCCCAAGGTAGCCCGTCGGCGGCAGGGGCGATACACGGTACCGGCCCTGCGAGGAGAGACGGGAGACTGCGAGGAGAGACGGGAGACTGCGAGGAGAGACGGGGGAGTGGCGCTCGGCCGCCGCTCCCCCGGGAGTTGGAATCGGACGAGGCGGTCCTACTCCGCGCGGGCCATGGCCTGCAGCGCCGCATCGATACGATCGCCGTTCACTTTTTCGCCGATCACCTGCACGGAGCCGATCGACAGCACCGGAACCGTCATCTCGCCCATGTAGCGGCTCTTCGACACGCCGCCGTTCGGGCCGAGCTCGGCGAGCAGCGTCGGCTGTCCCTGATCGGCGATCGAGATGGCCACCATCCAGTCGCCGTCGGCCGGCCACTGCTGGCGCACGGCGTACACGCCGGTCGCCGATGTGGGCTCGAGGTCGAGCGCGATGGTCTGTCGCTCGCCGTCGACCAGGCCCTCGGCCCGCCCGACGAGTCGGTAGCCGGCCGGGTTGCCATGGTAGTATGCGCGAACGACGAACGCGGCGTCGCGCGTGTGTCGGTCCATCGGATTGGCGGGAACCTCGAGCGAGATCCACGGAGCACCGGACACCGCCGGCCCCTCCTCGGCTGCCGCGTGACCACCGCTATACGCGACCAGCGGCACAGCCAGCACCGCGCCCAGCGCCGCGAGCCGCAACGTTCCCGTGAGCATCGATTGCCTGGACATGTCTGCCTCCTGCAATTGGGTTCGGTTCAGGAGCCAGTCCGACTGATCCTTGCCGGGCTCCCGACGTCCCTACGATGCCGGCATCCCGGGATTGGTTCGAACGCTCTCGTCCCGCCCCGGTTGTGGAGCGTCGTCCGTTCAGTGTTTGAGGATCCGGATCGCGCCCTTGAAGGTCTTGACCTTCACCAGGCTGCCGGGCGCGGTCGCCGGCTCGGCGCTTTGTTCGAATTCGTTGGTCACGTCGCCGCTGAAGGAAATGACCTCGAAGTCCGGTCGCTGCCGTGGGGCGACGGCCAGCTCGATGTTTCCGCTATGGCTCTCGAAGTAGAACGAGGACTCGCGGCTGAATGACCCTTCGAATCGAATGGTACCGCTCACCGTGGTGACCTCGCCTTCCCACAACTCCTCACCGATGAGCGTCGCGTTGCCGGAAATCGTCGACACCTCGGCGAAGCCGCGCGCCCCGCGAACGGTGACATCCCCGTCCACCGATTTGGCGCGCACGATCTTGGCCGACACTTGCAGGTCTACATCACCCCCGGCCGACTGGGCATACACGGAGCGCAGGCCGCCGCCGCGGACCTGCACTCCGCCGCTCACCGACTCGGCATCCACCGTGCCGACTACTCCGTCGATGTCGATGTCCGCCGCCGCCGTTCGAACCGCCACGTGACTGCCCCTCGGCACCTCGATGACCAGCTCCGAGCCGCCGAGTCCGGTCGGCGGATGTCGCGGCAGGACGACCCGGATCCTCGTTTCCGGCCCCTCGACGGAGAAATCGAGCCGCTCGCTGCCAGCGCCGAGCGTTCCGGTGACCCTGACCCGGTTCTCGGCCCAGCCGCGAACCCGGACGGAGCCGGCGGCCACCGTGATCTTGACGGTGCCGTCGGGATCAGCGGCGAGCGCCGTGTTGACGGTCTCCTGGGCGAGCGCCACGTCTCCGCCGCACAGGAATCCGACGCCGAGCATGACCGCCGACCATGTCGCTCTCGAACCCATCGTCTGCATCGCTTTCTTCGTTCGCCGCCTGCGCTCGATCCCGCTACATGCGTGCAAGGCGCGTCGTCTGCTGCAAGAGGTCGAGCTTCTTCTCGTGGGTCGAGGCGAGCAAGCGCATCAGTTCGCGGTTCCCGGGGTCGACGGCCAGAGCGGCTCGTGACTCCCGGATCGCCTCGTCTATGATCCTCAGGTTCGCCTCGATCAGGGCGACGGTAGCAGGATCGAGCGCCTCGCGAGTCGCGTCGACTGCCTCCTGGAGCTCCGCCGCCGCCGCGACGTATGCGGACTCCGTCCGCATCCACTCCCGGGACACGACCGCCAGCTCGATCGTCGATCCCCGATCCGAGGGTCCCGCGTCGGCCTCGCGCCCGCTCTTGCTTCGCACCTGAGTGAGAGACAGCGCGATCACCAGAACGGCCGCCGCCGCCACGGCGGATCGGAGCGCCCAACGGGGTCGGTGACCGGGCGCCCGCCGCACCAGGCGCCGCTCGACCCCCGGCCACAGATCGCGGCGCGGCTGGATGGAACGCGGCAGACGTGCGGCGGCCTCCACCAGCTCACGGAGCGCGTCGACCTCTGTCCTGCATGCCGCACACTCCTGGACGTGTGCCTCCACCTCCGCCCGCAGCGACGGTTCGACGCTCCCATCGACGAAGTCGTTCAGCAGGGGAGCGTAGCGTTCGTGGCTCACCGGTCGAGCGCCTGTCTCAAAAGTTTTCGCGCCCGGTGCAGCTGCGATTTACTGGTTCCCAACGCCATGTCCATCAGCTCGGCGATCTCCTCGTGGCGATAACCCTCGATGTCGTGCAACACGAACACCGCCCGAGCGCCCGGTGGCAGCTCCGCGATCGCCCGCTCGAGATCGATCGCCGGCGTTGCGGGCGCCGGCGCTCCTCCCGTCTCGAACCGGCCGGGATCTCCCACCACCGCCAGCCGGGCCGCGCGTCTCCGCTCCGCCCGGGTCGCCATCAGAAAGCTGTTCACGGCGATCCGGTGCAACCATGAGGAGAAAGCGCTCCGGCCCCGGAAGGACCCGAGCTTCTCCCATGCTCGCACGAACACATCCTGTGTCAATTCCTCGGCCCACACCGGTTCGCCGGTCAAGCGCAGACAGAGTGCATGCACCCGTCCGACGTTGACCCGGTACAGCCGCTCGAAGGCCCGCGTATCGCCTTCCTGCGCCCGGCGGACTAACGAGTCCATCTCACTATCGGAACGGGTCCGGACATTTCACCTTCCATACGATGCCGCCCGACCACCCGCGGTTCGAACCCCCGACTACACTGTCGCCCGCGGCGGAATCGGGTCGGGCAGAGTTGATGAGAGAAAGGCGCTGGAATGAGGATCGGCGTCGCCACTCCGACGAGCAAGACGGGTCGCCCCACCGGACGACGTTCGATCGACCCACAGACTCCACCTGCGGCCGACGGTGACGTGTGCCGCGTACCAGGCGTCCTAAGTCCGAGGCGGGAGGTGCGGCCGCAGGCTCGTTGGGCACGGTCGCAGGCGTGAACGGTGCGGACGAGGAGTGCAGGTGGGAGCCCGAGCCCTCAGAACGGCGAATCCGCCCTCGGTAGTGGACCGGGTGCCGGCCAGCGCGGCCCTCGTGTCGACCATCGGGCTGGTGGTGGCGGCGGTGGCGAGTCTGATGTGGCCCGAGACACTGCGCGAGCTTTCCCCGCTCGTGTGGCTGCTGGCGGTGATTCCCTTCCTGCTCCTCGCTCACTTCAAGGCGTGGCAGGGTACGGCGCGCATGCTGGCCGCTGCCATGTCGATCCTGGCCTGTGCTCAGCTCGTCATCGTCGTCATTCCCGGGCGGGCTCCGCTGGATCCTCATCTCGTCGGCCTGTTCGTGCTCACCCTCGTCTCGCTCAGCTTCGGGTGGGGGCTCATCTCGCAGACCCGCCTCCACCAGCAGGCAAGCACCCTCTATCTCGCCGCCAGCGATCCCTTGACCGGTTTGCCCAACCCGGACGCCCTCGACTTCTTCCTCGCGCGCTGTTTCGCCGCCGCCGCCCGCGGCCGACCGCTGTCGGTGGTTCTGTTCGACCTCGACCAACTCGGCCGCTACATCGAGCGGCACGGGCAGAAGGCTGGTGACGAAGCGATCTGCGGCGTCGCGGACATACTCGATGCGAACACGCGCGGCATGGACATGAGCGGTCGCTACGACCGGGATCAGTTCCTCTGCCTGCTGCCGGGGGGCACCGGCTCCGACGCGTTCACCTTCGCGGTCCGGGTGCGCAAGGCGGTCGAGTCGTCGGCCGCCTTTCGAGGCAAAGAACTCACGGTCAGCGCGGGAGTGGCGAGCTATGCTCCGACCATGGCCGAGGCGCGGGACCTCGTGCAGGAGGCGACGGCCGTCCTGTACGCAGCGAAGGAAGCGGGACGGAACCGCGTGATGCGCTCGAGGAAGCCCGACGACGCGGTGTGGGAAGGGGAGCGGAAACCCGTTGCAGACGTCGAGCACCCCCCGGAAGTCGGCCCCCGATCCCGGGAACTGTGACATCCCGGTTACATTCTTTATCTTTACAACCGTAATCTCGCGCGTATATTGCTCGCATCGATGTGGGGTGGTGTCTCAGGCTCTGCATCGCACGACATCTACAGATGGCGACGTGTGGGCCTGTCCATTAACTCTCCTTGCCGCGAGCGAGAGGGGCAGTGTTCGCCGTCGCCTTCTTTTTCCCATTTTCCCACGTCGTTCGCTTGTTTCGTTCTTCGTTCCATTCTTTCCGTTGCCCCGGCTCGGGCGAGATCGCGACCCGACGTCCGGGAGAGATCCCTTCCTGACGCCCGTGGGTCGTTGCCACACGTCCGTGGACCGCGTACCGTGACGAGTCACACTTAGCGGGTCGCCGAGAAAGGGTTTCTACGCCACCCGCTGGGCCCCGTCCGAGCAGCATGAGCCCCAGCAACCCGTTTACGCGCCGTTCGTCCCGCCGCGGACTGTGGCAACGTCTGAGACGCCGCCCCGCCATGACCGACGCGCTGGCTGAGCTCGGTCAGCGGCTGGCCGGCTCCCCCCGGGTCCAGGGGGTGAGCGCAGCGGACGTGCAGGAGGTGGCGGCCCGCCATGGCGTCCATCTGACTCGCCGCTTCCGCCGCGGTCTCCGCGATCTGTATCGCACATACCTCGTTCATTGCCTCTCGGATCGTTCCCTGGGAGATGACGAAATCGAGGATCTGCGTCACCTCAAACAGCTGTTCGGACTCGACGATCGGGACGTTGGGCATATCCACGAGGAGGTTGCCCGAGAGGTGTACGCCCGTTCGGTGGCGGAGGCGCTGGAGGATGGGCGTCTGAGCGATGCGGAGCGGGCGTTCCTCTGCCGGCTGGAACGTGAGCTGAAGCTACCGGATGAAATGGCCCGGCGAGTCTTCGAAGCGCAGGCTCGCCTCCGAGTGCAGGCGGAGATTGCCGAGCGCGTGGCCGACGAACGGCTGTCGCCGGAGGAAGAGGAGGAGCTGGCCGCCATCTCTCGGAGCCTGGGAGTCGAGCTGCAAGCGGACAAGCGTACGCGCGAGCTCCTCGATCGATGTCGTCTGTACTGGATGATCGAGAGCGGTGACGTGCCGACGGTAGCGGTCGAGGCAGGATTGCTGCGAAACCGGGAGCGGCCGTACGCAACGCGCGAGGCGGAGTGGTTCGAGCTGCGCGAGCGTCGCGAAGCGTATCGACGCGCCGGGGCCTCCGGCCGTGTCCGGCTCGCCAAAGGGATCTACCTGCGATCGGGTGAAGTAGGGGTCAAGAAGATCGTCGAGGAGACGCTCGAGCTTATCGACTCGGGCCGAGCCCACCTGACCGACCAGCGACTCATTTTGGCAGGGCGGAGGGGCCGGGACTCGGTCGAGGTGGATGAGATCACCGCCGTTTCTCCGTTCGAGAACGGCATCGAGATCGTCCGTGCGGAGGCCAGCACGCTGTTCCTCGGCTTTCGCGACGACGTGGATCTATTCGCCCTGCTGCTGGAACGCGCGCTGAGAGACCGCGGCTGATCCGTCCGCTTCGCGCGGAACGTTGCCCACCTGCCGGCATATTACCGGAGGTCGGCGCTCGGCCGACCCGCTACCGGTTTCGTGGAGTACGGCAGTGACCCGCAACGGACCTCCGCCCCAGCGGTCGAGGAAGCGCCGCATCCGCCCGACGGCGGGAATCCCCGCGACCGGGTTGGCGATCGCGTTTCTCCTCTTTCCCGCCACCACCCCGAGTCTGTCCGGGCAGGGACTTCCCGCTCCGGTCTACAGCGAGCTGCTTGCAGCCGGCCATCCCAAGCTGGCCCGGAAGCTGAGCGAAATGCTGGAACTGCGCTCCCATCCCGACTCGGCGGACGTGCAGCGCATCCTGGAGCGGTGGGAGCTTGAAGCGGGTGGTCCGCAGTCTCCCTACGACCATCTGGCGGTGACACGCCTGTGGCTCAAGGCCGGCCAGGTGTCGGAAGCGGAGCTGTCCCTCCGGGGTGCGATCCCGGGCGTGCCCCCGGGTCTGGCGCTTCTCGACCAGGCGCGGATCGGGTACCTCGGCCGCGACTACGCGATTGCCGATGCGGCGTACTGGAAAGGGTGTGAGCTGGCCGACCAGGCGGCGTCGATCGAGTACTGGCTCGACCTGGAGGCGTTGGCCACCCCGGAGGAAGTGGCGAACTGGGAGCGATTCGTCACCCTGCCGGTCAATGAGCGCAACCTGTGTAACCTGCTACGGGTGTTCTGGAACCGGCGCGCGGCGGCTTCCCTGGTGACCGTCACGCAGCGTGTCACCCAGCATTATCAGCGGCTGTATCATGCACGCCAGTGGTACCTGCGGCGGAGCAACAAGAAAGGCCCGACCTTCTCGAACCGAATCGGACGCCCCGTGAACTCGGTGTTCGATGACCGCGGTCTGCTCTATCTGCGCATGGGCGAGCCCGACCGGAAGACCAGCTTCCTGAGTGGTGAGTGTTACGATTCTAACGAGAGCTGGGCCTACTACTATCCGGAAGGAACCCAGATGTACCATCTCACCTCCGGGATCGGGGTGGACGACTGGTGGTTGATCGACAGCCTGTCACGCGTCTACGTGTGTGGAAGTCCGGGCACCCACGACTTCGGTCGCGGCCCGCTCTCTCCCCTCAACACGGTGGGCGGGAACATCCCCGGCACCGCGCTTCGCCCGGTCTACAACGAGCTGTACGCGTCCCGGGGTGGCCTCGATCCGCTCTACCAGCAAATGGCGTATCGGATGCGACCCGGGAATCCGGTCACCTTTCAGGAGCAGTTCGGGCGTGAGCGACTCTTGACCTACGCGGCAGCCGAGCTGGCCATCGATTCGGTGCCCGAGCGCCCGAACGTCGATCCGAAGGCCAGGCTGCTGATCGAGGATCTGCAGTTTCGCGGTGCCAACCAGCGCACGCGGGTGTGGCTCAACGGGGTGATCGAGGCCAAGAAGTTGCTGGCCGATTCGCTTCCGGAGGGTGGATTTCAGTATCGGGTGGAGGCGGTCTACAGCCTGCTCGACGCGCGAGACGACCTCGTGCAGGGAGTGCAGCTGTTCGAGACCACGAGCGACGAGCTGCTCGGCGAGGACGAGAGCATCCCGGTCCGCATTCCACTCGAGCTGGTTCCCGGCCAGTACCGTTACACGATCATGGTGCGGAGCACGCGGCGAGAGGAAGGGGCTCAGGAACCGGTGGGGAACTATCACCGGGCGGTCCTCACCGTCCACCAATACGACGCCACGGTCCCGCAGCTGTCGAGCATCGCCGTGGCGCCCGACTCCGGCGGCGACTGGAGTGCGGGTGGAGGTGTGCACCTCAAGCCGAGCCCGGCGCACAACACCGGGTCGGACCGAATCGCTCACGTCTACTACCAGGTGTACGGGTTGACGCCGTCCGGCGAGTACGTGACGACCGTACACATGGATCCGGAGGGTGTGGGCGAGGACTTCACGCTCGAGTTCACCGGAGTCGCCTCTCCGAATCCGGCTGCACCGACGCACGGATACCTGCGCCTCGACCTGCGTGATACGCCGCCGGGCGTGTACAAGATGAGCGTGAGCGTCGAGGATAGAGCTACCCTGCTCGAGACTCTCCCCTTGCCGCTCGACATCCTGGTCAACAAGCCGGATTGACCCTCGCGCGACCGACGCCGGGTGACGCCCGGCGCTCCGTGGATGGAGAAACGGGCGGCTGAGCTACCAGCCGCCCGTTTCGCATTTGTCTGACCGCACCGGGTTTGGCGCCTCAGGATTTTCCGCCTACCCTGCCTCCCCCGGCGCGATCAGGTCGATCCGCGTCGGCGCACGCTCAGTTGGGAGCGTGGACGCCCTTGGCCTTGTAGTTCCGATTGCCGCCAATGGAGGGAGCGTTCCCGTCCACCGCGCGGTCGTTGTCGATCGCCGCGATCCATTGCTGCACCGAGCCTGGGAACGGATTGCGGCGCCCGTTCTTGCCGAACGGGTCGGTGTGCCACACCTCGGGTCCGTCGGCGTTGTTGATGCGATTCCCATTGATGTCGAAATCCCGCCGTACGCCATCGAACGGCGAAGCCGGGTCGTCGAAGGCGAGCACTCGGGAACCGCCGTTGGTGGCCTCCTCGCAGGTGCCGTCGATCGACGACGGTGGCGTGGAGGCGTAGCACAGCTCGAGCGGCCGTCCGTTGTTATCGGTGGCTGCCGGATCGAACATTCGACTCGGCCGCGACACGTTGAAGTAGGGGTTGAACGATGCCAGCGTGTGCCCGTCCGCCGCCCGGACCGACTGCGAGATCTGCCAGCTTTCCCGCAGGCTGTGACCCGCCTCGATGCACGCCCGGGTCGGAAGGATGCGCTGGCCGCCGCCCTCCGGTGAAGTGGGCGGTGTCGGCGTGCCGACGAAAATGTGCTGGCCGTCGCAGTTCGCCACGAACTCTCCCGGGGTGCCGATCGCGGTCATGGCGGTGACGTGCATCTCGGTGCCCTCGGAGCACCGGATATGATACGCGACCTCGTGCAGGTTGTTGGTGAACGCATCCTTGGAGTGCGATCCCTGGTGCATCTTGATCAGCGCATCGCACTCGACCGACAGCAGCTCACCGGCGGCGCCATCTCCGAAGCTGAGCTCGAGGTCGTTCTCCCACTCGATCTTGTGACCGACGTGATCCTCGTGGCGACGGGTAGTCGGATCCCAGGTGTCCAGCTGCTCGTTGGCATAGCCGAACAAGACCGGTCCCCACTCGGCGAACAGGTCGGAGCCCTGCGGATCACGGCCGTGCTCGTGCCCGAAGGTACAATCGGTCTCCGGGTCGATGGCCGGATGCCAGGTCGGATACAGCTTTCCATCCGGACCGATCGCCGAGTACCGGTTGTGGATCGCCGGCGTGCACGTGTCGTTGGCACCGGGTGTCCAGTTGTCGTATGCGACGCTCTGGCTGACCTGTCCGTTCGGTCCCGCGAGTCCGCCCAGGCCGTCCCCACCGCATCCCAATGCGAGAACCGACGCCGCGGCAAGCAGCCCAGTCGAGCGTCGGCATCTGTCGAGGAACATTGGGAACATGCAGACCTCCCGTGAAGCGGGTCGCTGAAAACCGTCGGGGTTTCGGCGACCTGCTTTAGTGCCAGGTCAGCCCCAATCCCGCTTGGATCAGGGTGAAGCTGGCGTTGTCACTGATGTCATTGCCGTTCAGCCTCAAGCTCCCGAACGACGCGAACATCACGCTGGAGTATGGAGTGAGCGACAGGTTGCGGCCGACCCGGAAATCATATCCCAATCCGACCTGAGGCCCGAAGCCGGAGGAGGTGATGGTGGTGCTCTCGTCGCCATCCAGGTTGTCCCACGCCCGGTAGGTAGTGAGCCCGAATCCGGCCTTCAGGTAGAAGGCGCCCCTCCCACCCGGGTACCACTGGGCGATGCCGCTGAGCGTTCCGAACAGCTCGGTCACCGGGTCGTCGCTGCTCAGCCAGCCGGTCGCTTCCCCTCCCAGCAGGAGGCTCGGGCTCACCGTTCCACCGAGCTTGCCGCCCAACTGCCAGCCGCCGTTGAAGCTCTCGGCGCAGATATCGCAGTTGAGCTGATTCCAGGCCAAGCCGGCCCCGAAGCCGTACCAGAAGCCGTCGCGCACGT
>CAZJXR010000104.1:2882-12108 GCA_964550085.1 uncultured Gemmatimonadota bacterium | reverse complement strand
CTTCTCGGCCAGCTGCTCGATGGGGTAGCCCCGGTAGCGGAGGATCCCCTTGTCCCCGTCGATGAAGGTGATGGCGCTCTTGCACGAGCCGGTGGTGACGAAGCCCGGGTCGTAGGTGATGAGCCCGAAGTCCTCCTCGTTCTGCTTGATGTCGCGGAGCACCTTGGCTGGGAACGACGCGCCGTACAGCGGATAGGTGCCGTACTCGATCGGGACCTCGTAGCTCTTCCCGGTGCGGTTGTCGGTGATCGTCAGGGTGTCGGCCATTCTATCGCTCGTCCTCGTCCTGGTCGTCTCGGCGGCCGGGGTGGGCCGCTGCGCCGGCTGGGGGCGCGATCGCTTCGTCTTCGGCATTCGTCCTGCGGCCTCCCTACTGCTACTGCGACTGCATCTGGTTACGATCTCGTGCGCCTGGCGCCGCGACGGCGCGACATTCCCGCAATCAATAGCGGTGCGGGGCGCCGATCCCCGCCGCGACGTCTGCGTCGGTCCGGGGGTCGGCGCGTGTCCGCCGATCGCCGCTGTCGCTGTACACCTGCCGGAGTGTTTCCTGCCGGGAGAGGAAGGTCTCGGTCCGGCCCGGTCGCCCCTCGGCTCGCTCGTCGCTCAAACACGCGGGGGCCGATCGGCGTTCCACGCGAACAACATACAGCCTTCGGACCGGGCTGAAAACGCGTCGGAGGCTATGTTTGTGGACTGTCGCGAGAAACTCGGTCGAACTGTCGAGAGGAAAGACGACCTGGAATCTGAGAGGAGTGCTCCGAGCCCATGATCCGACCCGTCGCACCCGGTGACCGTTCCGAGCTGCTCCGCATGCGGATGCGGCTGTGGCCCGACAGCGAGCCCGAGGAGGTGGACGACCTGCTGGCGGCGCTCGAGGACGGGGCGACCGACTACACGGTGCTGGTCGCCGAACGCCGCGCCGGCAAACTCCGCGGCTTCGCCGAGGTGGGACTTCGCAGCTCCGCCGAGGGCTGTCTCAGCTCGCCGGTCGGCTACCTCGAGGGGATCTGGGTCGACCCGGACGCGCGCCGGTCCGCCGTGGGCCGGGCGCTGGTGCGCGCCGGCGAGGCGTGGGCAGTGGCGCGCGGCTGCACCGAGTTCGCCTCCGATTGCCAGCTCGACAACGAGGCCACCCGGGCGTTCCACCAGGCGGTGGGCTTCGCGGAGGTGGGGCGCATCGTGTGCTACCGGCGCTCGCTGTCGGCGGGGGCGAAGTAGCGCGGAAGGGGTACGCGCTTTCGAGGAACGCCGAGCCCTCGCTACAATCGACCTCTCCCCGTAGACTCTGGCCCATGAGAGTTGTTCTGGCATACTCCGGCGGGCTCGACACCTCCGTCATCCTCCGTTGGCTGATCGAGCGCTACGACGCCGAGGTGATCGCCTACACGGCGGGCGTCGGTCAGCACGGCGAGGAGCTGGAGGACGTGCGGCGCCTGGCCCTGGCGACGGGAGCGACGGAGGCGGTGGCCGAAGACCTGACGGCCGAGTTCGCCGAGGAGGTCATCTTCCCGGCCCTCCGCGCCAACGCCGTGTACGAGCACTACTACCTGCTCGGCACGGCGCTCGCCCGCCCGGTGATCGCCCGCGGCCTGGTGCGGGCGGCGGAGACGTACGGGGCGCAGGCGATCGCGCACGGGGCGACGGGGAAGGGGAACGACCAGGTGCGCTTCGAGCTCGCCGCCTACGCGCTCAAGCCCGACATCCGGGTGATCGCCCCGTGGCGTGAGTGGGAGCTCAAAGGGCGGAGCGACCTGGTCGCGTACGCCAAGCAGCACGACATCGCGCTCGACTTCGCGCCGCGGCCCGCCTACTCGATGGACGCCAACCTGATGCACGTCTCGTACGAGGGCGGGGTGCTGGAGGACCCGTGGGAGCCGCCACCGCGCGGCATGTTCCGGATGACGGTCGACCCCGAGAGCGCGCCGCGCACTCCGCGCCACGTCACCGTCGCCTTCGAGCGCGGGTCGCCGGTGGCGATCGACGGCGAGCCGCTGG
The DNA here is from genome assembly GCA_964550085.1 of uncultured Gemmatimonadota bacterium. Lineage (GTDB taxonomy): Bacteria > Gemmatimonadota > Gemmatimonadetes > Palauibacterales > Palauibacteraceae > JBFILW01. The sequence continues at coordinate 10,110 of CAZJXR010000104.1, read as the reverse complement.
ATCCGGTCGCCCTTCTCCGGCACGCCAACCAGGTCGCCGGCGAGCACGGGGTGGGTCGGGTCGACATCGTGGAGAACCGCTTCCTCGGCATGAAGAGCCGCGGCGTGTACGAGACGCCAGGCGTCACCCTGCTCATGCACGCGCACCGGGCGGTGGAGTCGATCACCCTCGACCGCGAGGTGCACCACCTCCGCGACGAGCTGGTGCCGCGCTACGCCGACATGGTGTACAACGGTCTCTGGTTCAGCCCCGAGCGCGAGGCGCTCCAGCGCTTCATGGACAGCGTGCAGGAGCGGGTGAACGGCGAGGCGCGACTGAAGCTGTACAAGGGGAGCGTGGCGATCGAGGGGCGGCGCTCGAGCACCCACACCCTGTACGACGAGGCGACCGCCACCTTCGAGGCGGACGAGGTGTTCGACCAGCGCGACGCGACCGGGTTCATCCGGCTCCGCGCCCTGCGGCTTCGGACGCTGGGCGCGCGCCGCATCGCGGAGGGCGAGTGAGTCGCGCGGCGCGTGGTCGAACGACGCGGAACGTGGCGGGCCGACGATGAATCTCCTGCGCGGGCGGTTCGGCGGCGACGTGGACGCGGCGATGCGGCGCTTCTCCTCCTCGCTCGACGTCGACCTCGAGATGGCGGCCGAGGACATCGCCGGCTCGCGCGCCCACGCTCGGGCACTGCTCGAGGCCGGGCTGCTGACCGACGAGGAGGAGCGGGTGATCGCCGGCGGCCTCGACGCCATCGAGCGAGAGGTGGCGGCCGGGGAGTTCCGGCCCGGCGACGAGCTCGAGGACATCCACATGGCGGTCGAGGCGCGGCTCGTCGAGCTGGTCGGCGAGGCGGGGAAGAAGCTCCACGCCGCGCGCTCCCGGAACGACCAGGTGGCGACCGCCGTCCGCCTGTGGCTCAAGCGCCGGCTGGCCGAGCTCGACACGGCGCTGGTCCTCCTCATCGAGGCGCTGCTCGCGCGCGTGGAGTCGGACGGCCGCACCCTGATGCCGGGCTACACCCACCTCCAGCGCGCGCAGCCGATCTGGCTCGGCCACCACCTGCTCGCCCACGCCTGGGCGCACGCCCGCGACCGGGAGCGGCTGGCCGCGGCGCTCGTCCGGGTGGACCGCTCGCCGCTGGGCGCGGCGGCGCTGGCCGGAACGCCTCACCCGATCGATCGCCGGCGGAGCGCCGAGCGGCTCGGCTTCGCCGGGCCGGTCGAGAACGCCATGGACGCCGTCGCCGCCCGCGACCACCTGCAGGAGGTGGCGGCAGTGTGCGCGATCGCCATGGGCCACGCCTCGCGGCAGGCGGAGGAGCTCGTCCTGTGGTCGAGCGAGGAGTTCGGCTTCGTGCGCCTGCCCGACGCCTACACGACCGGCTCCTCGATCATGCCGCAGAAGCGGAACCCCGACGCGCCCGAGCTGGTGCGCGGGATGACGGGCCGCGTGTTCGGCGACCTCCAGACCCTGCTCGTTCTAACCAAGGGGCTGCCCCTCGCCTACAACCGGGACCTCCAGGAGGACCGCCGCCCCCTGTTCGACGCGGTGCGGACGACCATCGCGGCGCTCACCATCCTGGCCGGGGTATGGCGCAGCTTGGTCTTCGACCGCGCGCGCTTCGCCGAGGAGCTGGCGGGCGCCTTCCTGCTGGCCACCGAGCTCGCCGACAAGCTGGTGGAGGCGGGCGTGCCGTTTCGCGAGGCGCACGGGGCGGTCGGCCGGCTGGTGTTTTGGTGCGAGCAGGAGGGAAAGCGTCTCGCCGAGCTGTCGCTCGACGACTTCCGCCGCTTCCACTCGGCATTCTCCGACCAGGTCACTGAGCGCCTCGATCCCGAGGCGGCCGTCGAGCGCCGCACCTCGCTCGGCGGGACGGCGTGGAGCGAGGTCGAGCGCCAGGTAGCGCTGCTTCGCGACGGACTCCCGTCTCGTTAGGAGAGATTCGCGGGAGGCACGTACGCGCCGGAGACGCGAGTCTCGCTGCGGCTCAAAATCGCCCTGCACGCGGCACAGATCCGGCGCCGGGGTCAGGACCTCCGCTTCGACCCGACGGTGCCTCCCTCGGCGCTCACCTTCGACCAGTGGCTGGGGCTGTTTCGGTTTGTGACTCTCGGGCGGTCGGCGTAGACTGAACGCGCTCGCGGCTCCATCTCATCGGTAGGTCGATGCAGCAACGCGAAGTCACCGAGCTCCTCGTCGCGTGGCGCGAGGGGGACGAGCGAGCGCTCGACCAGCTCATGCCGCTCGTGTACGAGGAGCTGCGGCGGCTCGCCTCCGGTTACATGAAGTCCGAGCGACCCGACCACACCCTCCGCACCACGGCGCTCGTCCACGAGGCGTACCTCCGCCTGGTCGACACGGACGTCCCGTGGCAGGACCGGATCCACTTCTTCGCCATCGCGGCGACCGTGATGCGGCGCATCCTGGTCGACCACGCGCGCGGCAAGCGGCGGGCGAAGCGTGGCGGAGGAGCGACTCCGATCACGCTCGACGAGGCGTTGCTGGTGACCGACGACCCGGCCGCCGACGTGCTGGCACTCGACGAGGCGCTCACCCGGCTGGAGGCGATCGACGAGCGGAAGGCGCGGGCGGTCGAGCTCCACTACTTCAGCGGTCTCACCTACGACGAGCTGGCCGGGGCACTCGGCGTGTCGGCGGCCACGGTGGACCGCGACTTGCGCTTCGCCCGCGCGTGGCTCCGACGCGAGATGAGCAGCTGAGATCGAGGCGAGACCCGGAGATGACGGGCTGATGGAACCGAACCGTTGGGAGCGGGTGGAGGCGCTCTTCCACCAGGCGCTCGAGCTGCCGGGCAGCCTGCGCGCCGAGTTTCTGGATCTCGAGTGCGGGGGCGACACGGAGCTGCGACTGGAGGTCGAGACGCTGCTCGAGGCGCTAGGCACCGACCGCAGCGGCATCCGGGGCACGATCCGGCGCGCGGCGGGCGCGGCGATCGACGCCGAGCTGTCGCGGCTCGCCGGTCGACGCCTCGGTCCCTACCGCCTGGTGCGCGAGCTCGGCCACGGAGGCATGGGCGCCGTCTTCATGGCCGAGCGCGCCGACCAGGAGTACGAGCAGCAGGTCGCGATCAAGCTCATCCGGGGGCTCGAGAGCCAGCGGTTGCTGGCGCGCTTCCGGGTCGAGCGCCAGATCCTCGCCGGCCTCAGCCACCCCAACATCGCGCGCATGCTCGACGGCGGGACGGCGGACGGCATCCCGTACGTGGTCATGGAGTACGTCGACGGCGAGCCGATCGACGTGTACTGCGACCGCAAGCGGCTGTCGATCGAGGAGCGGCTGGTCCTCTTCCGGACCGTGTGCGACGCGGTGCGGGAGGCGCACCGGAACCTCGTCGTGCACCGCGACCTCAAGCCCTCGAACATCCTGGTCACCGCCGAGGGCACGCCGAAGTTGCTCGACTTCGGGATCGCCAAGCTCCTCGATCCGGGGCTCCCCGGCGGCAGGGCCGCCAAGGCCGGCAAGACCGGCAAGGCAGGCAAGGCAGGCAAGGCAGGCAGCGCGAAGACGGGGAAGGCGAAGCGGGCGAAGGCCGAGCAGGTCGAGACGATCCGGGCGCAGGCCGAGCAGGTCGAGACGACCCGGGCGAAGGGTGCCGACGAAGCCCGGGCCGAAGTCGCCGAGACGGTCACGGCCGAGCTCGCCGATGGGGCCGGAGGCGAGGAGGCCGATGGGCCCGGCGGTGAGGACGCCGCCCAGACCGCGACCCGGCTCCGGCTCATGACCCCGACCTACGCCAGCCCGGAGCAGATCCGGGGCGGGACGATCACCACCGCCACCGACGTCTACGCCCTCGGCGTCGTTCTGTACGAGCTGCTGACGGGGCGGAAGCCGTTCGAGCTCGACGGCGGGGGGGAGCGCGAGCTCGAGCGCCGCGTGTGCGAGGAGGAGGCGAGGCCGCCGAGCGCCCGCGTGGCTCCCCGAGTGACACACCGCCCGGTGCCCCCGCGCACCGATCGCCCGCCGCCCCCGCCCCCCGATCGCCCGTCGCCTCGGCGCACCGACCGCCCCTCGCCCGCGCACCCCGATCGTCCGCTGCTCTCGCGCACCGATCGCCCCTCGCTCCCGCTCCACCGCGCGGATGAGGGCGAGCGCGGAGCGATGGTCGCCGACGGCGAGGCCTCCGAGGCGGCGGAGCTCGCCGCCGACCGGGGCACGACCCCGGAGCGGCTCCGGCGCCGGCTGTCCGGCGACCTCGACACGATCGTCCTCACCGCGCTCCGCAAGGAGCCGGGGCGCCGCTACTCCTCGGTCGAGAACCTCTCCGAGGACATCCGGCGTCATATGACCGGACTTCCCGTCACCGCCCGCCCCGACACGTGGCGGTACCGGGCCGGCAAGTTCGTGCGGCGCCACGCGGGTCCCCTGATCGCGGCCGCCGCCGTCCTGATTCTCATCGCCGCGCTCACCGCCTTCTACACCAGCCGCCTGACCCGCGAGCGCGATCGAGCCCGCATCGAGGCGGCCAAGGCGTCGCAGGTCTCCGACTTCCTCGTCGGCCTGTTCGAGATCAGCGATCCGAGCCGGGCGCGGGGCGAGACGATCACCGCCCGCGAGCTGCTCGACCAGGGAGCCGGCGCCATCGACCAGCTCGGCGACCAGCCCGAGGTGCAGGTGACGATGATGAGTGCGGTGGGCCGAGTGTACGCGAGCCTCGGCCTTTACCCGGAGGCGAGTCCGCTCCTCGAGCGCGCCCTCGCCATCCGCTGGGAGCTCTACGGTGCTGAGGACCTCGAAGTGGCGCGCTCCCTCCAGGAGCTCGCCGGGCTCCGCAGCCTCGAGCGCAACCTCACCGCCGCCGACACGCTCTACCGGCGGGCGCTCGACATCCGCCGAGCGCGCCACGGCCGCCTCCACCCCGAGGTGGCCAGTTCGCTGGCCGGTCTGGCCGAGATCCGGATGTTTCAGGACCGATACCAGGAGGCGGACAGCCTGTACGCCGAAGCGCTCGCCATTCTCGAGGAGCTCGGACACGCCGACGACATGGCGGTGGCGGAGATCTACGACGGCCGGGCCGAGGTGATGCAGGACATGGGGCAATGGGAGGAAGGCGCAGCGCTGTTCGAGCGCTCGCTGGCCATCGTACGCGAGAACACCGACGAGTACTCACCCATCCGGGCGATTGCCCTCAACAACTACGCCAACGCCCTCACCGACCTGCAGCGACTGGAGGAAGCGGTCGGCCTGTTCGAGGAGGCGCTCGCCATCGAACGACGCATCCGTGAACCCGAGCACCCGTTTCTCCTCGCGGTCGAGGCCAACCTCGGCCGAGCTTACCATCAGATGGGACGAGCGCAGGAGGCGGAGCCGATCCTGCGCGAGGTGTACGAGACCGAGCGGCGCGTCCTCGGGCCCGACAACTCCTCGCTCGCCGCCACGGCCGGGGTGCTGGGCAGCGTGCTCATGGACCTCGAGGACTACGAGGGAGCGGAGGAGCTGTACTCCGAGGCGCTCGACATCCGTCGCCGCACCCTGGGCGAGGAGCACTCGTACGTGGCGATCAGCCTCAACGAGCTGGCGGGCGCCTACCACGCACAGGGGGAGTACGGTCGGGCGGAGCCGTTGTACCGGGAGGGTCTGGCGCTCCGGCTTCGGACCCTGCCGGCCGGCCATTTCTACATCTCGTTCTCGCTGGTCGGGCTCGGAACCCTGCTGCTCGACACCGGCCGGCCGGAGGAAGCGGAGCCGCTGCTCCGGGAGGCGATCGAGATCCGCGAGGCGCACCTGCCGGATGGTAACTGGCGGATCGCCGAGGCGCGCAGCGCCCTCGGCGAGTGCCTCGCGCTGCAGGGGCGGTTCGAGGAGGCCGAGGCGCTGCTGCGGGCGAGCCACGCGGTGCTGGTCGCCGGGCGGGGCGCGGACGATCGGGCGACGGTGCGGAGCGCCGAGCGCATAGCGGCGCTCGAGGCGGCACGCGCAGCAGCCGAACCGAGCTTTCAGCCGCGGCCGCCGGCCCCATGAAGCTGGCGGACGCGAGCCGGCAACTCCTCCTGGCCCAGGGCTGAGGCGAGCTCGCCGGCCCAACGTTGCACGTACATCCAGTCGAGCTTCTCGCCCTGGCTGTTGCGGCTTCGTACCGCTGTGTAACCAGTGCGAAACGGCGCGCGCCGACGGCAACCGTCCGTGAACGCGCGGGGTCTAGCTGCGCGAGGGTCGACTCGGGAGACGGAACCGGCGTGTCGGCAAAACGCAACGAAGCGTGTCCGGCGGGACAAACGACGGGGAAGCCCGGGCCCGTTTGCCTTACGACAGGTCGGCCTCCTCGGCGCGAATCCGAGTGGGAATGACGCGTTTTTGGAGACGGGGAACATCGGAACAATGGAACAATGGAACACGGCAACGGTCTGTGGTCTTTGGGTGTCCAAGTCAGTGGAGGTCGATGGTGGAGACGCCGGCGTCGACGGGATGCTGGGGGGCGCCAGGGATGGCGCCGGCGCGGCCTCCAATCCGGCGACACGAGGCCGGAACAAGAACCGAGGACCGGACGTTCTATGCTTGAGGCCCTTGGTAGCGCAAGTGGAGATAGATGGTGATGGGCGCGTGAGAGCGCGATACTGAGACCTCAACCACAAGCCCGTGGCGACGGCCACGGGCTTTGTGTTGTGAACAACCTGCCTCACAGGCGCACGCGCACGCCGAGTGCCACGCCCCCTCCGGGATCCGGGGCCACCTGAATCCGCCACGCGTGGGGCGGTACCGTCTCCCAGCGCTCGCTCTTGCTGGCCATACCGATGAGGGCGCCGATACCCGCGCCCATCGCGCCCATCTGCAGCGAGATGAGCGCCACGTCGCCCGCCCCAACATCGAAGAAGTCGTCCCCGGTGAGCGAGATGCCCAACGCCAGGCCCAGAGCGCCGCCGATTCCGAGACCGATCATTGCGCCCTTCCCGGAGTTGGAATGCCGGCCGCGACTCACCTGGAATCGCCACACATCGTCCCACGCGATCCGGGCCGGGGCGGCCCCGGGCGGTCGCACGATCAGGTAGGCCGACGCGCGCTGCTCGAGCGTGCCGACGATCTCGATCGGCCGGCCGAGGCCTTCCGACAGCGCTTTCACGCGTACCCGTTCCCCGATTGCCGGCTGCTGGGCCAGCGCGGAGGACGCGGCTTCGAGAGAGACGGCCGCCGCAACGGCGACCACGCACAGCGTTCGTATCTTCGACATGTTGTCCTCCCGGCGGCTCGGGTTCTCGTTTTCGTCTTGGTTGCCCGCCGTCGG
>CAZJXR010000104.1:0-2782 GCA_964550085.1 uncultured Gemmatimonadota bacterium | reverse complement strand
TTCCGGGCTATGCCAGGCGGCGCGCCGCTGTCGCTGTGCACGGCGGTACCCTTCCTCGTGGCCTGCGCGGGCGGGGAGGGGGGCGCGCACCCCGGTGAGTGGACCGCGACCGCCGACACGATCGGCGATACGATCGTCGTGCGCACCGAACAGGGGAGCGTGTGGGGGCCGTCGGTAGAGCTGGTCGAGGAGCTCCGCATCGGCGCCCTCGAAGGGGCCGACGAGTACACGTTCGGGCAGATCGCCGGGCTGGCGATCGACGCCGATGGATCGATTTACGTGGTCGACCGCCAGATCCCGGCCCTGCGCAAGTACGGACCGGATGGCAGCTACCTGTCGACCTTCGGGGGCAAGGGGGGCGGGCCGGGCGAGTACGAGAACCCTGACGGCGGGATCACCGTGCTTCCCGACCGGCGGGTGGTTCTGCGCGACCCGGGCAACGGGCGCCTCAACGTGTACTCGCCCGAAGGGGAAGCGCTCGACCACTGGCCGACGACGGCCGGACACTACACGTCGAACCCCCTCTTCTCCGATACCGCGGGGCACCTCTACGTCTACATGTGGTCGTTCGAGGATGGGACGAACTTCCTCGTCCACCGCGACGCCGACGGCGCGCTGGTCGATACCCTCCCGCGGCCCGAGTTCGACCGCGAGTCGGCGGTCCTCGAGGCGGTGTTCGAGGAGGGCGACAACCGCAGCTTCTCGCGCAGCACGGTGCCCTTCTCACCGACGGATCATTGGAGCTTCAGTCCGTTCGGCTACTACGTGAGCGGCTGGTCCGACCGTTACTCGTTCGACCTTCTGCGACGGGACGCGCCTACCCTGCGCATCGAGCGCGGTCGCGATCCGGTGCCGGTGAAGCCGGACGAGAAGGCCAACGAGCGCGAGCGCATGACCGCCAACATGCGTTTCACCGACCCGAAGTGGGACTGGAACGGACCGCCGATCCCCGACACCAAGCCGGCGTATCAGGCGCTGATGGCCGACCTCGACGGGCGCATCTGGGTGCTGGTGCATGTCGAGGCCGAGGAGATCCCGGTCGCCGAGCGTGAGGAGGAGGAGTTCGGGGGCCGGAAGTACCCGGCCGCCCGCTGGCGCGAGCCGACCGTGGTCGACGTGTTCGATCCCGCGGGCCGCTATCTGGGAGAGGTTACCATGCCGCCGCGCACCCGATTCATCACCGCCCGGAGCGAGCGGGTGTGGGCGATCGCGCGCGACGAGCTCGACGTCGAGTACGTGGTGCGCTACCGAATCGTGCCGAGCCGCGCGGACGTCGTCAGCTCCGGGTAGTCGAGGTCGTTACAGCCGGGTGGTCGAGGTCGTTACCGCCGGCTAGTCGAGGTCGTTTGCCGCGCCGGCCGTGTGCCAGACAAAGCGGGGCCGGCTCGAAAGCCGGCCCCGCGAGTGGGGGCGGTGCGTACCCCCCGGGTCGCCCCTGCGGGCGCCCGTGTCGGCGAGTCCCGGACGCTACTGCGTCGTGCGCTCGATGATGTCCGCGCGGGTGAGCGCGTAGCCGAGACTGTTGAAGTTGTACACGGCGAGGTCGGCGAAGATCTCGTCCGCTTCCTCGCTCCGGCCCACCTCCGCGAGGGCGACCGCGTAGTGGTAGCGGATGAACTCATCGTTCATCAGGTCACCCTGCTCCAGGTGCTCGACCGCACCCTCGTAGTCCTCCTGATAGAAGGCGGCCATCCCCAGCACCTCGTGCACCGGCTCCATCTTGCGCGGGTTGGCATCGGGCTCGACGAGGGTCGTGATCTCGTCCGCGGCCGCTTCGGCACCCGCTGCGTCCCCCACGCGGGCCGCCAGCATGCCCTCCATGAGGGCGATCGCGGCTTCGGTGCCGCGGGTGTTGGCGTCGGTCGCGATGGCGGCGGCCTGCTCCCGCATCAGCTCGGCGGCGCGGTCGATGGCGGCCTGCGCGGTGGCCTGATCGCCATAGTAACCGGCGATCTGCGCGATGTTCTGAAGGGCGTTGATCTTCATGTCGATCGTGCCCTCCATGTCGAGCTCGTCGGCCATTACGACGATCTCCTCGAGCTCGACGATGGCGGCGTCCGGATCACCCGCGTGGACCGGAATGTAGGCCCGGAACACGGCGAAGAACGGACCCGCGTTCGAGCCGCGGGCATCCTCGAGCTCCATGGCCCGCGTGTAGTCGGCGCGCGCCTCATCGTAGTTGCCGAGGAAGGAATTCACGTGGCCCCGCTGCTGGAGGGGCGAGCCCATGGTGGGGGCGCGCTCGGCTGCCATCGTGTAGTCCTGATACGCCCCTTCGAGGTCCCCCATCGCGCGGTGGGCGTCCCCGAGCAGGTCGTACGGCTGCGGCTCGTCGGGTGCGAGCTCGATCGCCTTCTGGAACTCCGCCGCCGACGCCGCGAAGTCCTTCGGCTCAGCGAACAGATAGGAGTTTCCAAGCACCATGTGAGCCGAGGCGAGGCTTGGCGCCAACTCGATCGCCCGCATGAAGGAGGCCCGCGAGTCGGCGATGTTGTTCATGCCCCACTGCACGCCGCCGAGCGCCATCCACGCCCGCGGGCTCTCCGGGGCCACCTCGACCAGCTCTTGCGCGACCGTGAGCTGTCCCTGGACATCGTTGTCGAATCCGCGCTGCTGGACGTCGATCAGGAGCTGCTCGGCCGGCGAGGCGCTCGGCGCCAGCTCCCTGGCCCTGGCCAGGTTGGAGGTGAACTCCTCCGTCGATGCCGCCGTCTGCGCCGCCCGCAGGTAGGCGATCGCGAAGCTCGGGTCCGCCGCGATGGCGGCCTCAAAGTGGGCGTTC
>CAZJXR010000103.1:0-12158 GCA_964550085.1 uncultured Gemmatimonadota bacterium | reverse complement strand
CGCCGTGCAGGCGCTGGCGGCTCGAATCCAGCAACAGACGACGGGACCCGGCTCCATCGTCCTCGTCGCTCACTCGCAGGGGAACCTTGTCGTCCAGGAAGCGCTCCGGCTGTTGGAGCCGTCCGGCCCGTTCACGTGCGTCGGAGTGATCTCGTTGGCGGCTCCCGGGAGTGCGGGCTGGCCGGTGGGGGGCGAGGTGTTCGGGGCCATCGTGGCCGCCGACGACATCGTGCTCGAGGCGGGGGACAACGCGTTTCCGCCCACCGTCACCGACCTGACGTTGGCCGCCCGCGAGATCCTGCCCCGGGCCGGGGCGTTCGTGAGTTCGGAGGTGGCGGGACTCGCGACCGGCCTTTTCCTCCATTCCCTGGTCGAGAGCTACCTGACGGGAGACGAGACGGCGAGTGCGTTCGCGGCACTTCTGGCGGCGCAGGTCACGACCCTCCAGACACGCCCTGCCTGTTCGCCGTAGGGCGGGGAACGATGGGCCCGAATCCACCGCCACCGGGAGTCCGCAGGCTGAGGACGTCTCCGGCCTCGACATCGCGGCTGAAGCGGCCCGGCAACACGGACTGACCGTCGGTCCGCAGGAGGACGTTCTCGCCCCGTTTTCCGGGGCTCCCGCCCGCCAGCCCATACGCGGCCGTCACCCGCCGGTCGGAGATCACGGTGACCCGGGTCGGCGCCAGGAACTCGATGTCCCGACGGATCCCGTCGCCGCCTCGCCGCCGTCCCTCGCCGCCGGAACCGCGCCGCACCTCGTAACGCCGGATTCGGACCGGGTAGGCGTACTCGAGCGCCTCGACCGGCGTGTTCAGGGTGTTGGTCATGTGGCTCTGGATTGCGGACACGCCGTCCCACTCCGATCCGGCGCCGGTTCCGCCGCCGATCGTTTCGTAGTAGGCGTACGTCCGGTCTCGAAACGGGTCCCAACCTCCGATCGTGAGGTTGTTCATGGTTCCCTGGCTGGCAGCCGGCACCCGGTCGGGGCAGGCGGCAGCGAGTGCGCCCAGGAGCACGTCGGTGATGCGCTGCGACGTTTCGACGTTGCCGGCCGAGACGGCCGCCGGCGGGCGGGCGTTCACGATCGTGCCCTCGGGCGCGACGATCCGGACCGGGGCGAGACAGCCGCTGTTGGCCGGGATATCGAGCCCGACCAGGGATCGCACCACGTAGGCGACCGCCGACACGGTGACGGCGTACACCGCATTGAGGCTGTTCGACTGCTGCGGGCTGCTCCCGGTGAAGTCGACCTCGATCTCCTCACCGTGAATCGTCATCGCGACGGCGACCTCAGCCTCCGCGCCCGATGCGTCATCGGGATCCAGGCGGTCGCGGAAGCGATACGTGCCGTCGGGCAGCTCCGCGATCAGACGCCGGGTCATGCGCTCGGAGTAGCGAAGCAGCGCCGCCATCGCCTCTCCTACCCGCCGACCGTATCGGCCCTCCAGCTCCCGGAGTCGTCGTGCACCCGTTTCGCCCGCCGCCAGCTGGGCGCGAAGGTCACCCGCTCGCTCATCGGGGGTGCGGACCGAGGCCATGATGCGATCCCACACTTCCCGCACCGTCTTCCCGCTCTCGACCAGCTTGGAGGGTGGAATGACCACACCCTCCTCGGACAGCTGCGTGGCCAGCGGGAGGGATCCCGGAGTCGCGCCGCCCACGTCCGCGTGGTGGGCACGGCTGGCGACGTACCCGAGCAGCGTCCCTGCGCGGCCGTACGCGGGAGTCACCAGGGTGATGTCGGGCAGGTGCGTGCCCCCGCGGTACGGATCGTTCAGGATGGCCACGTCGCCGGGAGCGAGCGTGAGCGCCTCGATACACGCTTCGACCGAGAGGGGCATGGCGCCCAGGTGCACGGGGATATGGGCGGCCTGCGCGACCAAGTGGCCCGGTCCGTCGAACACGGCGCACGAGTAGTCGCGTCGCTCCTTGATGTTGGGGGAGAAGGCCGACCGTCGGAGGACCGTCCCCATCTCGTCGGCCACCGACGACAGCAGGTGCTTGAACACCTCGAGTCGGGCCGGGTCGGCGGCCGTGCCGCCCTCCCTTGCCCTTTCGCCGCCTTCCCCGTTGCTCATTCGGATCCCTCCCCGGCGCCGGCGATCGCGATCACGAGGTTCCGGTGCGGGTCGACGCGGGCCCCGTCGCCGGGCGGCAGGTAAGTCGTGGTGTCGGCGTAGGCGATCACCGCCGGGCCGGCGATCGCGGCGCCCGCGCGCAGCTCTTCTCCGGCGTACAGGGGCACTTCGGCCACCCGGGCACCCTCACCCGCCGGCCGGACCACCACCTCCCGGACATCGAGCCGCGCGGCGCGTCGGTCTTCCCGACCCGGCCGCGCCCGCCGCAACGGGGGCCGGACCACGCGCCCGGTCGCCCGCACCCGGACGTTCACGATCTCCACCGCTCGGTCGGGGTCGGAGTGACCGTAGGCGCGGGCGTGCTCGGCGTGAAATTGCTTAATAACCGAGTTCTGATAAGGCAGCGTAAGTTCATAAGATTGGCCCAGGTAACGAACATCAACGAGCCGTTCGAGACCGCGGTCGGCGGACGCGATCCGTTCGTCCGCCAGATCCCGTTCGGCCTGCCGCTCGAGGGGGGCGAAGCAGGCCTCGATCTCGGCCGCGGTCGATGTGCCGGGGAGCATGATCGTCCGCACGTAGTCCTTCACCACGTCGGCCATCAGCATGCCGAGCGCCGACAGGGTGGACGCGCCACGGGGGATCAGAACGCGCGGAATTCCGAGCGAGCGCGCCAGCTCGCAGGCATGGAGACCGCCGGCGCCGCCGAAGCAGACGAGCGTGAAGTCGGCCGGATCGAACCCGCGCTCGACAGAGATCACCCGCAGCGCCCGCTCCATACCCGCGTTCGCCACCCGGACCATGGCGCTCGCCACCGCGCGTTCTACGCCGAGCCCATCCGCCGCCCCGAAGTCGGCCCTCTCGCCGAGGGAGCGGAGCGCGCGTCGGGCCGCGGCGAGGTCGAGCTTCATTCGGCCGTCCAGGAAGCGCTCGACCGGCAGTCGGCCGAGCACTGCATGGGCATCGGTGAGCGTGGCCAGCTTTCCGCCGCGGCCGTAACAGGCGGGACCGGGATCCGCGCCCGCGCTCTGGGGGCCGACCCGAAGCGCTCCTCCGGCGTCCAGCCAGGCGATCGACCCGCCCCCGGCGCCCACGGTATGGATGTCGATGACCGGCAACCGGATCGGCAATCCATCGATTGCCCCCTCGGTGGTGACCGTTGGACGCTCGATGGCGAGCGAAACGTCGGTGGAAGTGCCTCCCATGTCGAAGGTGATGCAGCGCGCGATGCCGGTCGCGCGCGCGACCTCGAGGGCGCCCACGACTCCCGCCGCCGGTCCCGAGAGGATCGAGCGCACGGCGTGCACCCGGGCCACGCGCGCGTTCATGCTACCGCCGTTCGACTGCATGATGCGCAGACTGGCGCCCCCCAGCCGGCTCTCCAGCTGTTCCAGGTAGCGATCGATGAGCGGGCCCACGTAGGCGTTGATGGCCGTGGTGCTCGCCCGTTCATACTCGCGAAACTCCGGCACCAGCTCCGACGAGACGGACACGTGTATCCCTGCCTGTCGCAAGCTGGCCGCCACGCGGCGTTCGTGCTCCGGGCGGACGAACGAGAACAGGAGACAAACGGCCGCCGATTCCGCCCCGGCCGCGGTCAGGGCGTTCTCCAGATGCGGAAGGGCATCCTCGTCCAGCGGCACCAGAACTTCGCCATCGAACGCCACCCGCTCGGTGACCTCGAACGCGAGCTCGTCCCCGATCAGGGGAGGGGGACGGGATGGATGGAGGTTGTAGATGTCCGCCCGATCCTGCCGCCCGATGAGGAGAAGGTCGCGGAATCCGCGAGTCGTCACCAGCGCCGTGCGCGCGCCCTTCCGCTCCAGAACCGCGTTAGTGGCTACCGTCGATCCGTGCACGATGTCGAGGGCGCGACGTTGTTCGGGCTCGGCCGCGATCTCCGACAGGTACGCCAGCACGACGGCAGCCGGATCGTCCGGGCGGCTGAGCCGCTTCTCCGAGCGCAGCGTGCCCTGCCTGTCGTCGAAGGAGACGAAGTCGGTGAACGTGCCGCCGATGTCGATCCCGATTCTCATCCGACGAGATTAGGGAACCGGTGGGCCCAGCGTCCAGGCAGCAGAACGCGCGGTTGGTTGCACCGCTGGCGGCCTCCTCGTCCCGTTCCTAGCTTGTCAGCCTCGCGGGATGTCTCCGGTTTCCGCGGTCTTTCTCCTGATTCCCCCCAACAAGGAGATCGCATCATGATTCGCGCGCTGGCTGACAAGTGGTGGACGTTCGTGGTTCGGGGTCTCCTCGCCATCCTGTTCGGAATCCTCGCCCTCATGTATCCGGCCGTGGCGCTCCTGACGGTCATGGTGTTCATCGGCGTGTTCTGGCTGTTCGAGGGCGTGGTCGTCCTGTTCACCGTGTTCGGCGGAAAAGGGCGCAAGCTCTGGCCGTTGATCTACAGTTTGTTGAGCATCGTCGCCGGCGGATACGTCCTCACCCGACCCGGGATCAGCGCCATCGTGCTGGCGGTCTTCATCGGGTTCTGGGCGATCGTGAAGGGGTTCGCCGAGATCGTGACCGCGATTCAGATTCGCAAGGAGATCAAAGGCGAGTTCTTCCTCATCCTGGCCGGCCTCGTTTCGGTCCTCTTCGGCCTGATTCTCGTGTTCCGGCCCGGAGCCGGCGTGCTCGCGCTCCTGTGGGTGCTCGCCGTATTTGCCATCGTGTGGGGCCTGCTGGGGATCGGCGTCGGGTTCCGGCTCAAGGGGCTGAAGGGGGCCATCGACACGGCGGCAGCGGCGTGAGCGTTCCGGCGAGCGTTGCGTCGGGAGGGCCGGCCGAGGCTTGGGAAGCTCCTTGCCTCAGCCCGGGGGATCCTGGCTGAGTAGCAGGCCGACCACCACGGCCAGGGCCGTTACAGCCAACACTACGAGCGCGACCAGCATGCGGCTGCCGCCGCGTCGTCGCTCGGCCGACGACTGGCCGCCCATGCCGACCAGCGGCGAGGGCGGCCCGCTCGGCCGCCCGCTCCGGAAGCTCGCCTTGCGGAGCCGCCGAAACTCTCCCGTCTTCAACACGTCGCCCAGACCCACGATGGCGCGGAAGGTCTCGCTCAGGCTCGATGAGCTGCGGCTGCCCGGCGGCGGTTCGTAGTCCCGCAGCGTCTCGTACGCCTCGTTGATTCGGCGCAGATTCTCATCCGCCTTGGCGCGCAGGCGGTCGTTGTGAGCGAAGCGATCCGGATGCCATACCTGCGCCAGATCCTTGTATGCCTTGCGGACCTCCGACTTGGGGGCGCCGGGCGGCAGGCCGAGCACCCGGTAGCAGCGGTCGAGGTCGGGCATCAAGCCGCGCTCGGCTCGGCTCGGCGACGCCGCCACGCGTCGAGACTGAACGCTCCCCCGCCGGCGGCGGCCAGAAAAAGGAAGTAGAACGAGTAGAAAGCGACCTTCTCGCCGCCGTTCGCCCACGGCCACAGGCCGCCGCTGGAGACGTGGATCCACCAGTACGCCACCGCCATCTCGCCCGAAAGGATGAAGGCCACCGGTCTCACGGCGAGCCCCAGCATGATCGCCAGTCCGCCAAACGTCTCGAGCACAGCGGCGATTCCGAACCGGCTCATCAGATCGGCCGTTCCACCCTCGGGACCGAAGCCGCCGAACCAGCCGAGCAGTTTCTGGGCTCCGTGAGTCCAGTACAGAAAGCCGATCGCGATGCGGGAGATTCCCAGAACGCGGGACTGAAGTGACTCCGGCTCGGGCATGGCCTGGCTCCTCTCTCAGGATCGGGCAGCAGCGTCGGGCCGCCTGCGTGCGAGGGGCCCAGGAAGGCTTCGGCTCATCCTAGTCCGCCGAGAGCGGCGGTTCAAGCCACGCGGGGAGGCCGAACCGGGGGGGAGCGGAATTCGTTCTGAAGTGTTACCATCCGGCCCGCTCGATCGTTTACTGACGGGCGCGGGGCTGCCGTTTGCGGCCCCAAGTTCTTGTTTTGCAGTGACTTCAATCCATTCTGGAGAGCGAGAAATGTTGCGAAAGGCATCTCTTACCGGGTTGGTGCTGGTGCTGGTGACGGGTCTGGCGTCGGAGGCACGGGCGCAGGACAAGAGCATCGTGGTCGGGGTCGAGGCAGGCCTGAACATTGCCGATGTCAGTGCTTCTGCCGGCACGTTCACGGTCAGCCCGGATTCACGCTCCGGCTTCTGGGGCGGCGGCTTCGTCGACTTCGGCGTCACGCCGATCTTCTCCGTGCGCCCGGAGATCCTCTACTCCGCCAAGGGCTTCAAGGTGTCCGAGGTGGGTGGGGAGTCTCGGCTGCGGCTGAGCTACATCGAGATCCCGCTGCTGTTCGAGGCGCGGATTCCGGTGCAGAACAGTCCCGTCCGACCGGTCGTGTTCGTGGGTCCCGCCATCTCGTTCGAGTCCACCTGCGAAGCGCAGGTCGGGACGGGCACCAGCGTGGCGGTGGACTGCAAGGACCCGTCGATCGACATTCAGACGAAAAGCACGGATTGGGGCCTCGTGTTCGGGGGTGAGATCGGCTACCGAACCGGTCGGGTGATCCCCTTCGTCGGCGGCCGGTACAACCTCGGCCTGAGCAACATCGACGATACCGACACTCCCGACGTGTCGGTCAAGAACCGGGCGCTCACCTTCTACGGCGGTGTCGGCATCCCGGTGAAGTAAGGTCGAGGAAGAGGCCGGCGGTCACGCCGGTCGCTTTGCCTCGCAGAGTAGGTGGACAGAGGGCGGCTCCCCGACGGGGTGCCGCCCTCCGTTCGTTCGTCAACGAGTGTGAAGTGACGCGACGCGTCCGATCTACTCGCCCGTCTCGGCCTCCGGCTCGTAGGTCATGGCGGGCATGGCCCGGAAGTCCTGGTGCTTCCAGTCGGTTACATACTGATTCAGCCGCGAGCCCATCTCGCCCCACTTCTCTCCCATGCCGCTCGCCTCGACGATCGCCATCAGGTCATTCTTTCCGTAGAAGTCTCCCTTCGAGTCGTAGAAGGTGACGAAGTCCACCCGGTCGCTGTCGCCGATCTTGATCCTGTGGCCCATCGTGGGATACGGGAGCTCGAGCTGGGCGAACAGGGTCATGTACTCCTTGGCGATGGCGGTGAAGTCGTCCTCGTGGCCGTCTTTGACCCACACCATATCGACGTGCGCGAAGCGGACGTTCTCGGGCCAGCCCGCCGCCGGCATATAGCTGATCGAGGGGTCCGACTCGACGATCTCGTTG
Source organism: uncultured Gemmatimonadota bacterium (assembly GCA_964550085.1). Classification (GTDB taxonomy): domain Bacteria; phylum Gemmatimonadota; class Gemmatimonadetes; order Palauibacterales; family Palauibacteraceae; genus JBFILW01. The sequence continues at coordinate 4,893 of CAZJXR010000103.1, read as the reverse complement.
CGCACGGTCTTCGCCTCGATGGGGCCGAGCGCCGTGAAGGCGGCGTTCAGTGTCTCCTCGCCGGGCGTGCCGGCAAAGGCGCGCATCCACTGATCCGTATCGTCGAAATAGGCCATGTTGGCGATCGGAAACACGAGCACGTACTCGTAGATGTCGTTCCAGAAGTACCACTCGTAGTCTTTGCTCAGCTCGGCCAGCTCGGCCGCTTCCACGATCTGTGCGACCGCTTCCTCGAACGCCTGCGCCTGAGCGGGCTCGACCTGGAACACGATCACCTGCGCGAGGTCGCCGCCCTCGGCTTCCTCCTGCGCGCGCGCAGCCGACGGTAGCGCCAGACCGAGACTGGCCGCCACGGCGAGCGCGCCCCGAAGCCAACGGTTATTCATCGCTTCCTCCTGAGTCGGATGGGGGTGCATGCGGGACGTTGCAGAATGCCGCAAACGAACAGCGGCCGCAACTACCGGTGTCGGCCCCGACACCGGCGGTACGCGTCTGACTGCGTCATCGCGAACTGCCGCGGTGGATTGGCCGGGGGCGAGCGGCTGTCAATCCGGGCAGCTGTCGATCCCTCGCGTGGGAGGTATGTCCGTGGGCTACCAGGTCGCGGAAGGTGGCTTCCGTCAGCTCCGGCGGATCTCCACCCCGCCGTTGGTCGTAACGGCCCGAATGGTCTGGCCCCCGCTGCCCAGGTCCGTCGTCAGTCGGCTCCGGTCGACGCGACCCTGGAGGGTGATCGGGAAGTCGATCTCCAGGCCTCCGTTTGTCGTCCCCGTCTCGAGACGGGCAGAATAGTCGGCGGGGATCGTCATGTCGATTCCGCCATTCGTCGTCCTCACATCGAGTCCTTCGCCCTGCCAGCCGTCGCCGGACAGCCTGATGTCGAGACCGCCGTTGGTCGTCGCGCCCTGCACGGCGCCGCCCAGGTCCGCCAAGGAGACTCCGCCGTTCGTGGTGCGGAAGCTGATGTCCCCGTTCACGCCCTCGATTCCGATGCCGCCGTTCGTGCTCCGCAGGTCGAGGTCGGACGCTCTGGGGACGGTCAGGCGGTAGCTGACGCTCCACCACTCGTGGTCGCCGTCGTTGCGCGGGCCGGTGGCGTGAATCGACTGGCCGTCGACCTCCACTTCGACCCGGCTCGCCAGCTCGCGAGCGCGGGCCTCCGTTTCGGCCCGTGCCGTGACCCTCGCACGGACGAGGATGTCCTGACGATCGGCGCCCTCGACTTGCACCCCGCCATTCGGTCGCGCGTCGACCTCGATCCGCCCACCCGTCGCACCCAGCGTCATCTCGCGCACCTCGCAGTGACGCTCGCCATCGCCGTGTTTGCCACCGTCGTCGCACCACTGATCGTTGGTGATCACGCGCATCTGGGCCGCTGCCGAGTGGGGAGCGAACAGTGCGGTGGCCAGCCACGCAGCGGCGATGACCGGCCACCCGCGGGAAGCCGTGCGGTCGTACGTCGGGCTCATCGGGTCCTCCTCAGGGGATGTAGTCAGATCGGTGTCGCACCGAGTCGCACTGAGATGAGACAATCGGAACGGCGAAATGGTTCAAGTGCGCGGCCGCACCCTCCGGCGGCGCGCCGGTCGGGGTCTCCTGCGGCTTCGACGGTGGGGAACTCGCCTGCCGCCCCGCCGGTCGAACTCTCTTACAGCCGCGGTAGCGGAAGCTGGAAGGACAGCGTGTCCGACGGATCCCGGTGGCCGGGAGCGATCTCCACCGGTATCGTGATCCAGGCCTCGACCGGCTTGTTGCTCTTCCGGGCCGGCTGGAACTTCATCATGCTGGCGATCGTCTGGCCCATCTCGTCGACGTAGGCCTTGTTGGAGCTCTTGCAGATGCGGGTAAGCTTCACCTGACCGTCCGCCCCGACCAACACCTCGACCGTTGCCGTGCCACCGGAAAGATGGTGGTCCGCGAACCAGGTGGAGGCGGCCTCGATCGCGAACCGGATCTCGCTTTCGTTCACGATTTTGGGCGGAGTGACCTTCCCGCTCTTCTCGAGACAGGTTACGGCGTACCCGGGGAGGGAGGATGACGCATCCGCCGCGCCGGGCGAGATGAAAAGAGCCACGAGACAGAGGGCGGCGGTCGATCGCGGAATCAGGTGTGTCATTTGCTGTCTCCAGCCTGTCGAGACTTCCGTACTTCTCCGTCACTTCGGAGCCCGCCGGTGTCGAAGCCGACGGTACAGCAACCTATATGATCGAAGGCATCCGGGCCACGGGATCGAGGCGCTCCCGGGGCGCCGGCCCCGTCTTTCTTGAAGCCTCACCCTTTACGTACGGTGCGGACCGGCTCCAGGTTCCAGAGCGCCCTTGTCGCCACGCCCGCCGCCCCGGTAGCATGCGGCGGGCTCGAACGCGGGAGTAGAGATGCCCGATCTTCGGCTAACCTTCGCCGCGACGCTGGGCGTGGCCGCGCTCTGTCCCATCGCGCCCGGCGTCGCGCAGGATGACACCGGCTTCCGGCGTTTCGAGCTCACTCCCTACTTCGGCGCCTACGTGCCGGTGACCGATGCGTTCAGCATCAACGCGTTCGGACTCATTCCCGGCACACTGGTGCCGGTGGAAGTGGATCTGGATGGGAAACAGAACAGCGGCTTCGCGATCGGGGGACGGCTCGACGGATGGCTCGGACGGTCGTTGGCAGTCGAAGGAACATTCGGCTGGGCGTCCAGCGATGTGGAGACGACCCGCGTGCTCGAGGCGGCTGACACGACGCTGATCGACGAGGCCACAGTGGGCGCCGCCGTCTGGACCGCGTCGTTACGCTTGGTCGGCAAGGTCGTGGCCGTCGACCGCGCCGCCGTCATCCTGATCGGCGGAGGCCCCGCCCTCATCGGCAGGAGCGGAGACGCGTACGGGGCACCGGCCTTCGACGTCCCCAATGCAAGCAGCGTGCGAGGCACGACGGATGTGGGCGGCGTCCTCGGCCTCGAAGTGCGCGTCGACGCCAGCGCTCGGGTTGCCATTCGCCTCGACGCGGAAGCTTATCTATACTCGTTGTCGATCGCCTTCGACGATGTTGTGTTCGGGACGGTCTCGTCGCCTTCGAAGTTCCAGACCGATCTCCTCTTCTCGGCTGGATTCGCGATCGGCCTCTGACCTGCTAACGCGGCGTCGGTTATGACACGCACACAGATTCTGTCCACCGGTTTCGCGGTGCCGGAGAGGGTTGTAACCAACTTCGAGCTCACCCAGTGGATGGACACATCCGACGAGTGGATCCGGCAACGGTCCGGGGTCGAGGAGCGGCGCTGGGTGTCGGACGGCCAATCCGGATCCGATCTGGGCCACGAGGCGTCGGAGCGAGCACTGGCGGAGGCCGGCCTGCGCCCCGCCGACGTCGACTGTCTGATCGTGGCCACTCTGAGTCCCGATCACTTCTTTCCCGGAACCGGCGTCTTCCTCCAGCGCAAGCTGGGTATCGACCGGATTCCGTGCCTCGACGTTCGAAACCAGTGCACCGGGTTCCTGTACGGGCTCTCGATCGCCGACGCCTGGATCCGAACCGGACAGTACCGCTGCGTGCTGCTGGTCGGAACCGAGGTGCACTCCACCGGGCTCGACAAGTCGACGGCGGGTCGCGATACGGCCGTACTATTCGGTGACGGGGCGGGGGCCGCGGTGCTGGTACCGGTCGATTCCGATGACCGCGGCGTCCTTTCCGTTCACCTCCACGCGGACGGGCGATACGCGGAAAAGTTGTGGGTCGAGTCGCCGGCATCGGCCTACGACGGTTTCATCAGCGCGGCGGACATCGCGGCCGGAAAGACGCGCCCTTACATGGAAGGTCGCGAGGTGTTCAGAAACGCCGTGGCGCGGATGCCGGAGGCGGTCCTCGAGGCGCTTCGCGCCAACGGCTTGGACATCGACGACCTCAACATGCTGATCCCGCATCAGGCCAACCTGCGGATCTCGCAGGCGGTGCAGAAGGCGCTCGGTCTCCCGGACGCCAAGGTGTTCAACAACATCCAGCGCTACGGCAACACGACTGCGGCCAGCATTCCGATCGCCCTGCACGAGTGTATCGAAACCGGACGAATCGGGAAGGGCGACCTCGTCTGTCTCACCGCGTTCGGATCAGGATTCACCTGGGGCAGCGCCCTCGTCCGGTTGTAGGGCCTGCCGACGTCGGCCGGGCCTTCCCTGGCCCGCTGCCGGTCAAGGTCAAGGTGTCCAGATCTTCTTCGCCCACACGACCTCGGCGCCCGAAGGCATGCTCAACCGGCGGGTCGTCTTGGTGGAGAAGATGAAGCCCCGATAGCCGGTGAGGTACCGGATGTTCTTCTTGGAGAAGCCGGCCGTCGCCTGCACCACGAGCGGCGCCTCCACGCGGTTCAGGATGCGCTCGAACTCCAGAGGCTCCAGCTGCACGATCGCGCCCGACGCCTTGATCGCTTGTGCGACCGCCGCCGCCGCTGCTGCTCCACCGCCGGCCCCGACTGCTGTCATGTCGTTACCTGCCCCTCGCTTCCAGGTTGACTTTCCGCTCCTCCGCTCGCCCATTCCCGGTCACCATAAGGCGCTCTCGTTCGCGTGCAAGGGTGCCTGAGCCGATCGGCCTGACGCGAAGTCCCGTCCGGGAAAGGAGCGTGGGATGGCCACAGTCCATGCCAGCCTGATCGCCGGCCTCGAGGTGTCGCTCTCCAACGGACGCCACGAGTGGCGCGCCGATGAGCCGCCCGACAAGGGCGGCGGCGGTGCGGGGCCGACGCCGTACGAGATGTTGCTCGGCTCGCTGGCCGCGTGCACGCTGATCACCCTCGCCATGTACGCGCGCCACAAGGGAATCGAGCTGTCGGCGGTGGAAGCGCGGTACGAACACGATCGCGTCCACGCCGACGACTGCCAGGCATGCGATGACCCGGATGCGGGGTTCATCGATCGG
>CAZJXR010000102.1:4678-12668 GCA_964550085.1 uncultured Gemmatimonadota bacterium | reverse complement strand
GCAAGACCCCGGCCTTTGGAGCCGGTAATCCAGGTTCGAATCCTGGGGGGCCAATGGCGTGGCGCGGCCGCCCGGGCGGCCCCGGTCTTGCAACGTATCCCCGCCGCTGGTGTAAGCAGTAACGATCCCACGGAAAAGCGGGTACACATGATCAGACCGCCGCGACTCGCCCTGCTCGCCTCGGCCGGCGTCCTCTCCGGGTGCGGGAGCGACACGATCGCCCCTCCACCCTCCGAGCCCCTGCGTTGGGTATCGATCGAGGTCGGGATCGACCACACCTGTGCCGTGTCGACCGAGGCCGAAGCGTGGTGCTGGGGCGCCGGCGGCTCGGGCCGTCTGGGTACGGGCTCGACTCTCCGGCAGACGCAGCCGTTCCGTGTGTCGGGCGATCTCCGCTGGAGCCAGGTGAGCGCCGGCGCAGAGCACAGCTGCGGCGTGACCACGTCCGGCGATGCGTACTGCTGGGGCAACGGAGGGAACGGACGACTCGGGAACGGGGCCGACGTCAACGTGATGCAGCCGAGCCTGGTGCGGCTCGAGATCCGCTGGAGCCAGGTGAGCGCCGGTCACGAGCACAGCTGCGGCGTCAGCACCGATGGCGACGTGTTCTGCTGGGGAAGCGGAGCAGACGGCCGACTCGGAACCGGCAACGTGAACGATCGTCTCCAGCCCACCCTCGTCCGGTTCATCCGCACTCAGGCGCCCATCGTACAGGTCAGCGCCGGCGCCCAGCACAGCTGCGCCGTGTCGGCCGACGGTGAGGGGTTCTGCTGGGGGAGCGGCGGCAGCGGCCGACTGGGAACGGGCAACGAGAATGAACAAACCACACCGCAGTTCGTGATCGGAGGACTGTCGTTCGAGTCGATCAGCGCGGGTGGCGAGCACTCGTGCGGCGTCACGCCGGCGGGCGATGCGTACTGCTGGGGCAACGGCGCCAACGGTCGGCTGGGAACCGGTGCGCTCCTCACCCGCTTCGAGCCGACCCTGGTCACCGGCGGCCACGACTTCGACCGGGTGATCGCCGGCGAGCGGAGCAGCTGCGGCGCAGCCTCCAGGACCGGTTATTGCTGGGGTGCGGGGGCGGACAACCGGCTCGGTACGGGCGCGCTTCTGGATCGGTCGCAACCGACCCGGGTGATCGGCGTCACGAACGTGACGTTCCCGGCGGCGGGCGGAGGTCACGGCTGTGCGGTCACGTCCGCCTCCGATGCCTTCTGCTGGGGGAAGGGGTCGAACGGCCAGCTCGGCAACGGCTCGCTGAGCGTCGCACCTACCGCCCGCCTCGTCATCCGCTGATGCCGCCCACTCCTCAACCGCCCCCGGCGCATGCGTGAGGTATCGAACCGACTCGCCGATGAGGTGAGTCCCTACCTGCTCCAGCACGCGCACAATCCGGTCGAGTGGTTCCCGTGGGGCGAGGAGGCGTTCGAGGAGGCCACGCGCCGGGACCGCCCGGTCTTCCTTTCCATCGGATACTCTACCTGCCACTGGTGCCACGTGATGGAGCGGGAATCGTTTGAGGACCCGGAAGTCGCGGCGTTGATGAACGATGCGTTCGTGTCGATCAAAGTCGACCGCGAGGAACGGCCGGACATCGACGGCGTGTACATGAGCGTGGCCCAGATGCTGACCGGCTCGGGCGGATGGCCCCTCACCGTGATCATGACCCCCGACAGGCGCCCGTTCTTCGCCGGCACCTACTTCCCCAAGTACAGTCAACCCGGGCGCATAGGCATGCTCGACCTGGTGCCGCGGATCCGCGAGCTGTGGACGGAGCGGCGCGACGATGTCGAGAATTCGGCCGACGAGATCACGCGGGCGGTCCGCAAGCCGCCGACGGCGGGGGAGGAGGAGATCGGCGAGCGCGCGCTCGAGCAGGCGTACCGGCAGCTCGCCCTGATGTTCGATCACGATCACGGGGGGTTCGGGACGGCGCCCAAGTTTCCGACTCCCCACAACCTCACCTTCCTGCTGCGCTACTGGCAGCGGACCGGCACGGCCGAGGCCCTGCGCATGGTCGAGCACACGCTTCGCGCCATGCGAGCGGGAGGCATCTTCGATCAGATCGGCTACGGCTTTCACCGCTACTCGACGGACGCGCGGTGGCTCGTGCCCCATTTCGAGAAGATGCTGTACGACCAGGCCCTGCTGGTGATCGCATATGCGGAGGCCTATGCAGCGACCGGTACGAAAGAGTTCCGCCACACCGCCGAGCAGGTGCTGGATTACGTGGATCGGGAGCTCAGCGACCCGCGCGGCGCGTTTTACTCGGCGGTGGATGCCGACAGCGAGGGGGAGGAGGGCAAGTTCTACCTGTGGACGTCGGGCGAGATCGATGCGCTGCTGCCGGCCGCCGACGCGCAGCGCGTACGCGAGCTGTTCGGCGTGGAAGAGGAAGGGAACTATCGGGACGAGGCGACTCACGCCCGCACCGGGGCCAACGTCCTCTACCGGCGACGGCCGGTGGCGAGCATCGCCGAGTCGGCCGCCGTTTCGCTGCAGGAGGTCGAGGTCCGCGTGGAAGCGGCGCGTGCGGCGCTTTTGGCGGCGCGCCTCGAGCGGCCGCGTCCGCACCTCGACGACAAGGTGCTGACCGACTGGAACGGGCTCATGATCGCGGCGCTCGCGATCGCGTCCATCGCGTTTGACGAGCGCCGGCATGCCGAGCGGGCGGAGCGTGCCCTCGACTTCGTTCTCTCACGTCTTCGACGTCCGGACGGCCGACTGCTGCACCGGTTCCGGGACGGTGATGCGGCGATCGGCGGCAATCTGGACGACTACGCCTTTCTCACCTGGGGCCTGATCGAGCTGTACGAGGCCACGTTCGAAGCTCGTTACCTTCGACTGGCGATCGAACTGGCCGAGGCGCAGCGAACGCTGTTCGCGGACGATGAGCGAGGCGCTTTCTTTTTCACCGCGGCCGTCGATGAGGAGCTTCTGGTGCGGCAGCGGCAGATCTACGACGGGGCGGTGCCGTCGGGGAACTCAGTAGCCGCGCTGAACCTGCTTCGGCTCGGCCGGCTGTGCGAGCGGACGGATCTCGAGGCACGGGGAAGGGCGATCTTCGAAGCGTTCGCGGCCGAGGTCGCGCGCTTCCCGGCGTCCCACACGCAGCTCATGAATGCGCTCGACTTCAGCCTCGGTCCGACCCAGGAGGTGGTAATCGCCGGCGATCCGGAGGCCGATGACACCCGTGCCCTGATCGACACGACGCGGCGGGGCTTTCATCCCCGCCGCGTAGCCTTGCTCAGCGCGAGCGGGGCGGGAAGCGATGCGCTGGCCGCGCTTGCTCCGTTTGCGGCCCGCGCAGGGCCGGTCGACGGGGAAGCAGCCGCGTACGTATGCGAAGACTTCGCCTGCCGGACGCCGGTGACCGACCCGTCCGAGCTCCGCGAACTGCTGGCCGGGCCTTCCGGACGGGCTCAGTCCGTGGGTGAGGACTCGCCCACGTAGCGGATTCGCCAGATCCGCCCGCCCGAATCATCGCTCACGTACAGCGATCCCTCCGGCCCCATCGCGAGACCGGCCGGTCGGTGTCGCGCCCCGCGCGGTGAAACCTCATCGCCCGCGAAGCCGTTGGCGAACAGCTCGAAACCTCCCGCCGGTGCCTCGTCGCGGAAGGGGATGAAGGCGATGTTGTAGCCTCCCTGGGGCAGCGGGGCCCGATTCCACGAACCGTGGAAGGCCACGAACGCGCCATCGCGAAAGCGGGACGGGAATTGGTCGCCGGTGTAGAACAGCAGCGCGTTCGGAGCCCAGTGGGCCGGCAGGGCCAGCAGCGGCTCGATCACCGCGGAACAGCGCCCCGACGTCTCCCCGTCGCCCCCGTACTCCGGAGCCAGCACCAGCCGTCCCGCTTCGGGGTCGTGGTAGCAGTACGGCCAGCCGTAGTCGCCGCCCTCCACGATCCGGAGCAGCTTCTCCGAGGGCTTCTCGGCGCTCTCCTGCGCCGAGTAGAGTTCCGGCCAGTTCTGGTGCAACTGGTCTCGACCGTGCACCGCTCCGTACAGGACGGTGCCGTCTGGGCCGAGGGCGAGGGCGACCGTGTTGCGCAGGCCGGTCGCGAACCGCTCACCGTCCGCCTGGGTCTGACCGACCCGCCGTGCGTTGAAGCGCCAGACGCCGGCCCGCCACTGGAGCTCCGGGCAGGGATCCTGGCCGGGCGATCCGGCCTCGCGATCGCGTTGCTGACAGGCGTTGCTGGGAGACCCGACGTTGACGAACAGCTCCCCGGCGGGTGAAACGGCGATTGCCTTGGCCCGATGACTTCCTACCGCCGGCAGCCCGGCCACGATCGTGTCGGGCGGGCTCGCCAGCTCGAGGCGCCCCGGCTGGCGCGTGAGCCGGAGCACCGCGTCGTCCGGCGCGAAGTACACGTGGTCCTCGAACAGGGCCACCCCGGTTCCGCCGCCGAGCTCGTACAGGACCCGCACGTCGGCCCGTCCGTCCCCGGTCGTGTCGCGCAGGGCGAGGAGTCCCGCGGTGCTCTCGCCACCGTCCCGCAGCGCCACGTAGATGTCGCCGTTGGGGGCGATGACGAGGTGCCGGGCGCGCCCCACGCCGTCGGCGACCACGAGCGCGCAGAAGCCGGCCGGGAGCTCGATTCCCCCGTTTCGAGCATCGCAGGCTGGTCCTCGCGGTGCCGCCGGCTGAGGGACGAAGGCGAAGCGCGCTTCGACGCTCACAGCGGGGGTCGGACGAGCCCAGGACGCCGACCCGAGGGCAAGGAGGATCAGCGCTGCCGCTCGCGCCACGCGGGTCGGCGCCGACCCGGCGGCCGTCACGGCTTGACGGTCGAACCGCCCTCCGGCAGGAAGGTGAAGATGACCTGGCTCCACACCCCGACCGGTTGACCGCTCGCTTGCGCGGGTCTGAACTCCATCACCCGGCTGGTCAACTCCGCGGCGCGGTCGAACTCGCCGTACCCGCTACTCTCCTTCACCCGATGCTCCGTGACGTTCCCGTCCTCGTCGATATACAGCCACAGCACGGTATGACCGCCGATCTTGGAGGTCTTCAGGTTCCGCGGGTAGAGGGCCTCGAGGACGCGGTTTGCCTCGTCCGCGTTCCGGAGGGTCGGCTTCGTGTCGTACGCGACCAGCTCCGGTCGCGGGTCGCCGCCGCGCCGCAGCTTGAAGTCGACCGGCACCGTGATCGACACGGATACGGGACCGGCGTTGCTCTGGGCGGGGATGAACCGCATCTGCGAGGCGACCGAGGTCGCCACCTGGTCGAACTCGCCGTACCCGCTGCTCTCCCACACGGCGGCGCGGGTCACGTCGCCATCGGTGTCGATCTGTACCCACAGCACCACCGTTCCCTCGATGCCTCCCTCCCTCAGCTCGGGTGGGTACGAACGCTCGAGCGCGGCGGCGATCTCCGCGCTGTTCATCAGCTGCGGCGCGACCGTGTACGGTCTCAGCGTGTCGCCGGCGCGCGAGCGCTCCTGCGCCTGGAGGATTGGCTGGTGCGATCCCGCGTACAGGGCGACGAGGGCGAGAACCGGGGTCCACCGGTTCCCGGCGGTCGGTCGCTTACGTCCGGTCGCATTCGGGCTCATGGGTGTGCTCATGGTTTCCGTCTTTCCGTCTGGGTCCACCGCCGCGAGCTTCCGTTCCGGGCGTCGCTCCTATCGCGACGTCCGTCCATTCGATAATCGGCATCGGGGGCAGAATGTTCAAGCTGGCAGTCAGCCCGAGGAATCGTGCTCGCGCGTCCGCATCGGTCCTTCCGTGTGTGGATGAAACGGTTAGGTTGAGCCCGAACTGCAGCCAGGAGTGAGAATGACCGACATTTCGCCTGTGATCCTGGAGTGGTGGCGTCCGGCGGCGTTCGTCGTCGGTGGGCTCATCATCGGCATCATCGTCGACCGCCTCCTCGTGCGCCGCTTGGACCGGGCGGTGGGCGGGACGCGAAACCGCTGGGATGATGCGCTGGTCGAGTCGGTGCGGCGCGCCCCGATCCTGTGGGCGACCGCCCTCGGCATCTACCTGGCGAGCTTGACGCTGGAGCTGAGCCCGGACGTGCGATCGGTGCTCGCCAAGGCGCTGGTGGTGATCGTCATTCTGTCCATCACCCTCGTGGTGGCCCGTCTCGCCGCGCGGCTGGTGGCTGGCGGCATGCCGGCCGGGTCGCTCATCCAGACCGGCGTCAAGCTGCTGGTTTTCGTCATCGGGATCGTCATCATCCTCCAAACCCTCGAGCTGCCGATCACCCCGCTCCTGACCAGCCTCGGCATCGGCGGTCTCGCCGTTGCGCTCGCACTTCAACCCACGCTGTCGAACGTGTTCGCCGGCTTTCAGATCATCGCTTCGCGCCAGGTCACCAACGGCGACTACGTCCGGTTGGAGACGGGCGACGAGGGCTATGTGGTCGACGTCAAGTGGCGTAACACGACGATCAAGGCGCTGTACGACGACAGCGAGATCGTGGTCCCGAACAGCAAGATGGCCGACGCCATCGTGACCAACTACAACCTGCCGCGTCGCGCGGTTTGGGTACGGGTGGAGGTGGGGGTGAGCTACGACAGCGACCTCGAGAAGGTGGAACAGGTGACTCTTGAGGTGGCGCGCGAGGTCGCGGAGGAGTTCTCCGGCTCGGTCCGACTCGCCGACCCCGTGTTCCGTTACCGCGCCTTCGGCGATTCGAGCATCGAGTTCTCGATCCGGGTGCAGGTCGGCGAGTTTCAGCGGCAGTTCGAGGTGCGCCATGTGCTGATCAAGCGGCTGCACCAGCGCTTTGCCGAGCAGGGGATTACGATCCCGTTCCCGATCCGGACACTCCACCTGAGCGAGCCGATGCGGGTCGAAGGGATCGGCCGCTGACCGTCAGGCACACGGAGAAACGATAAGGAAGGATCAACCAGCATGGGCTTCTTGCGCGAGCACCAGCTTCTTGGAAACGATCTGGCGGTCTGGCTGACGGCGCTGCTGGTGACGGTGGCGGCATACACCGGCCTGCGGTTGCTGCTGTGGGTCGTGAAGCGCCGGCTCGCCAAGCTCGTCGGCCGCACTGCCACCCACATCGACGACATCGTGATCGGCGCCCTGGGGCAGACGAAGGAGGTCATCCTCCTGGTGGTGGCGGTGTGGGCGGGCTCGCTGACGCTCGCCCTCCCGCAGCTGCCCGTGTCGATCATTTCCCGGGTGTTGATCCTCTCCCTGCTTCTCCAGGTCGGTTTCTGGGCGACCGAGATCATCACCGGGCTGGTCGGGCGGTATCGCGCCAGTCGGTACGAGACGGATCCGGCCAGCGTCACGGGCCTCGCCACCGCGGCGCCCCTGCTCAAGCTGGTCGTGTGGACGGTCCTCCTCCTGCTGGGACTCGACAACCTCGGGGTCGACATCACGGCGCTCGTTACCGGTCTGGGAATCGGGGGGATCGCGATCGCACTCGCCGTACAGAACGTGCTCGGAGACCTGTTCGCCTCGTTCTCGATCCTGACGGACAAGCCGTTCGTGCTCGGCGACTTCATCGCGGTTGGGGATTTCGTGGGCACGGTGGAAAACATCGGCCTCAAGACGACCCGTGTCCGGAGTCTGTCGGGCGAGCAGGTGGTCATGTCGAACCTCGACCTCCTGACCAGCCGCCTCCGAAACTACGGGCGCATGTACGAGCGGCGAGTCGTGTTCCAGGTCGGAATCGTGTACGAGACAGAGCGCGAACAGGTGCGCGCCGTGCCGGAGATCATCGAGGAGATCGTGAGCGTTCAGGCCCACGCTCGTTTCGATCGTTCACATTTCAAGGAATTCGGAAACTTCGCCCTCGTGTTCGAGACGGTCTACTACGTGACCCAACCGGATTACAACGTCTACATGGACACCCAGCAGGCGATCAACAACGCGATCCTGGAGCGCTTCGCCGCCTCGGGGATCGAATTCGCCTATCCGACGCAGCTGCTGTACACGGCAGAAGCCAGGAGCGCCTGAGGCGCGGAGCGAACGGCCGCTGGACAGTGCGGGCGGCCACTGAACAGTGCGGGCGACCGCCG
>CAZJXR010000102.1:0-4578 GCA_964550085.1 uncultured Gemmatimonadota bacterium | reverse complement strand
AGCGAACGGCCGCTGGACAGTGCGGGCGGCCACTGAACAGTGCGGGCGACCGCCGGCTTCGCGTTGACGCCTCAGGAGCGGGCCGGTATCTTCCCGGGCTTTGGATTTTCCGCATCTACTATCCGAACATTCAGAAGAGATGATGACAGAGCTGTCGGCCGCCTGGAGCCCGATGATGCTGCTGGCCGGGACGGCGAATCCGGGGCTGGCGGAGCGAATCGCCGATCGGTTGGCGAAGCCTCTGTGTGACGTGACGATCAAGCGTTTCGAGGACGGTGAGATCTTCGTCCGCATCAACGAGAATGTACGGGGCCGTGATGTCTTCATCGTGCAGCCGACCAATCCGCCCGCTTCGAACATCCTGGAGCTGCTGATTCTCATCGATGCGGCCAAGCGGGCGTCGGCCGCGCGGGTCACCGCCGTCATCCCCTACTACGGCTATGCGCGCCAGGACCGCAAGGATCAGCCGCGAGTGTCGATCGCTGCCAAGCTGATGGCCAACGTGATCACGGCCGCCGGGGCCGATCGCGTTCTGTCGATCGACTACCACCAGCATCAGCTTCAGGGCTTCTTCGACATCCCGGTCGATCACCTGTACGCGGCGCCCATCTTCATGGAGCACTATCAATCGCTCGCCGGCGGCGACCTGGTGGTGGTGGCGACCGACGTCGGGGCGGCGAAGATGGCGCGCGGCTTCGCCAAGCGGCTGGGGGCGGAGCTGGCGATCGTCGACAAGCGCCGCACGGGACCGAATCGTTCGGAGGTGTTGAACGTGGTCGGAGAGGTGGAGAGCCGGCGCTGCCTGATCCCGGATGACATGATCGATACGGCCGGCACCATGGTGAACGCGGTCCGCGCGCTTCGAGAGCGGGGAGCGCGGGAGATCCATGTGTCCGCCACGCACGCATTGCTCTCCGGCCCCGCGGTCGAGCGTCTGGGTGCGGCGGACATCGACGAGATCGCGGTCACCGACACGATCGCGGTGCCGAAAGAGAAGCGCGACGCGCTTCCGAACCTGAAGGTGCTCACTGTATCGCCGCTTCTGGCTCAGGCGATCGAGAACACGCACTACAATCGTTCTGTCAGCTCCCTGTTCGATTGAGTCGGGGTGACGGGGGTGGCAAACGAGATGGACACGCACGGATGAGGACGTGAGGTACACCGATGAATAAGAAGGACGTACTGCTGCGGGCTCGGAACCGGGAGCTCCGGGGCAAGAACGCATCCCACCGGCTGCGCATGCGCGGTCTCGTTCCGGCGGTGATGTACGGTCATGGACAGGAGTCGCGGCCGCTGGTGGTCGAGGAACGTGAGCTCACGCAGCTTCTGTCCCGCATCAGCGTCGACAACACGCTCGTCGACCTCGAGGTTGAAGGCGGCGTCGCCCAGAAGGTCCTGATCCGGGAAGTGCAGCGTCACCCGTGGCGCTCGAACGTCCTGCATGTCGATTTCTTCCGCATCCAGGCAGACGAGGAGATACGGGTCGCGGTTCCACTGCGACTCGTGGGCGTGCCGGCCGGCGTCCGGAACTCGGGCGGCATCCTGCAGCAGAACCGGTACGAGGTCGAGGTCGAATGCCTCCCGAGCGACATTCCGGAGCATTTCGAGCTCGATGTTTCGGAGCTCGACATCGGTGACTCCCTGCACCTGTCCGACATCCAGACCGGCGGTGTGCTGCCGCTCGATGACCCCGAGCTCACTGTGTGCACGGTGGTTCCGCCGACCGTCATGAAGGCCGAGGAGGAGGCGGAAGAAGAGGCGGTTCTCGAGGAGCTGGAGCCCGAGGTGATCGGCCGGGCGAAGGAGGGCGAGCCGGCCGAGGAGGACGAGGGGGAGGGGAACGACTAACCGGCCGCGGGCGCCGGCGTGCGGACGATTCTCGCCCTCGGGAATCCGGGCGACCGCTATCGGGACACCCGCCACAACGTCGGCTGGTGGCTCGCCGACCGTCTGCGGACGCGCTGGTCGCTGCCGCCGTTCGAGCCGGACGGGCTGGTGTTCTGCACACAGGGGACGCGCTCCGGCCGGACGGTGCGGATCCTCAAGCCACTGACGTACGTCAACCGCAGCGGCGGTGTGGCGGCCGAGGTCGCGGCCGAATCGGGCTTCGACCTGTCGACGGACCTGCTGGTCGTGATGGACGACGTGTCGCTGTCGCCCGGGGAGTTTCGTTTTCGGGCCCGCGGCTCGTCCGGCGGCCACCGGGGGCTCGAGTCCATCGAGCAGAGCCTGCGCACGCGCGAGTATGCACGGCTGCGCATCGGTGTCGGACGGCCGCCGGAGGCGGAGATCGACCTCGCTGCCTGGGTTCTGGCCCCCATGCCGCCGGCCGAGGAGGAAACCGTGCTGGCGGCATTCGATTCGATGGTGGCCGGCGTCGAATGCTGGGCCGGCGATGGGATCGCCGCTGCCATGGACCGCTTCAATCGCCGGTCCGGAACGGCCGGGCCCGATCGGTAACCGGGTGGTAGCCGATTCATCCCGTTCGGCGCGTGGACGTCAGTCCGCGCGAGCGCCGTGAGCTGAACAGGCAGAGGACAGAGGAAGGAGCGAGAGCGAGGTGGAGCAATACATCTACTGGGGCGCCCTGGGTCTGGGCGTGATCGGCCTCATGTTCGCGTGGGCTCTGTACGCGTACGTCAAGAACCAGCCGGCGGGAACCGATGCCATGCGCGAGCTGGCCGACGCCATCCAGGGCGGGGCGATGGCCTTTCTCAAGCGCGAGTACTCCGTCCTCATCCCGTTCATCCTCCTGGTGGCGGCGGCGCTGCTGTGGCTGATCGGGGGCCGCACCGCGGCCGCCTACGTGTTCGGAGCGCTGTCCTCGATCCTGGCCGGCTTTTTCGGCATGCAGGCGGCGACGCGCGCCAACGTGCGCACCACCGAGGCGGCCCGCAGCGAGGGACAGGGCAAGGCGCTCCGGGTGGCGTTCAGCGGCGGCGCGGTGATGGGACTGGCGGTCGGAAGCCTGGGGTTGGCCGGTCTGGGGGCGGTGGTGATGATCTTTCGTCCGGAAGTAGTCGGCTTCCGCGAGTTCGGCGAGATCATCAGCGGCTTCGCCATGGGCGCGTCGTCGATCGCTCTGTTCGCCCGCGTCGGTGGTGGCATCTACACCAAGGCCGCCGACGTCGGGGCCGACCTCGTCGGCAAGGTGGAAGCCGGCATTCCGGAAGACGATCCCCGCAACCCCGCTACGATCGCCGACAACGTGGGCGACAACGTGGGCGATGTGGCCGGGATGGGCGCCGACATTTTCGAGTCGTACGTCGGCTCGGTGGTGGCGACGATCGTCATCGGTGTCACCAGTCCGCTCATTCTGTCCGATCACCGGCTCCACGCCCTCGCGCTCCCGATCCTGCTCGCCATGGTCGGGTTGCTCGCCAGTGCCATCGGCGTCCTCTCGGTTCGCGTGCTGGAACGAATGAACCCGGCGGCGGCGCTTCGAAACACGACCTTCATCGCCGCCGTCCTATTCTGGATCGCCGCCTATTTCATCACCGTGGAGCTGGATGTGTTCGCGGGGTCCGAGGGACGGTTTTGGGCGCTGCTCGATCCGGCCGCCGGCCCGTTCTGGGCGATGCTGAGCGGCTCGATCGTCGGCATCCTGATTGGCCTGGCCACAGAGTACTACACCGCGGCCCGGCCGATCCGGAAGATCGCCGACTCCTCGCAGACCGGCTCGGCCACCAACATCATCACCGGTCTGGCCGTCGGCATGGAATCCACCGCTCTGCCGTTGATCTTTATCTCGATCGCCATCTTCTTCGCCTTCAAGTTCGCCGGCCTGTACGGCATTGGCATCGCCGCGGTCGGGATGCTGGCAACGGTGGGCGTCACCATGTCGGTGGACGCGTACGGCCCGATCGCTGACAATGCCGGCGGCATCAGCGAGATGAGCGGGCTCGGCCCGGACGTCCGGTCGATCACCGACAGCCTGGACGCCCTCGGCAACACGACGGCGGCGATCGGGAAGGGATTCGCGATCGGGTCCGCGGCGCTCACTGCCCTCGCGTTGTTCTCGGCGTACGCGAACGCGGTCGGTCTGCGAGCCACCGGCATCAACATCGTGGAGCCGCTGGTGGTGATCGGCGTGTTCATCGGAGGGGCTACTCCGTTCTTCATTGCCGCTCTGACGATGACGGCCGTCGGTCGGGCCGCATCCGGCATGGTGGCCGAGGTCAGACGCCAGTTCCACGAGATCGTGGGCCTGATGGAGGGCACGGCCAAGCCGGACTCGGCGCGCTGCGTGGACATCTCGACCCGGGCGGCGCTGCGGGAAATGATCGTCCCGGGACTGTCGGCCCTCGCGGTTCCGATCGTGGTCGGTCGATTCCTGGGAGTCGAGGCTCTGGGGGGCGTTCTGGTGGGAGCCACCATCAGCGGGGTACTCCTCGCCCTGTTCATGGCCAATGCGGGGGGCGCCTGGGACAACGCGAAGAAGTACATCGAGTCCGGCGCCTACGGCGGCAAGGGATCGGAAACGCACAAGGCCGCCGTGGTGGGCGACACGGTTGGCGACCCGTTCAAGGACACCTCGGGTCCGTCGATGAACATCGTGATCAAGCTCATGAGCGTCGT
>CAZJXR010000101.1:9479-13069 GCA_964550085.1 uncultured Gemmatimonadota bacterium | reverse complement strand
ACATGTCGGTGAATGGGAGAACGGCGATCGATTCGGGTGGCTTCTCGGCCGCGACCGCGGCACCGCTCGCTTGCGGCGCGGACATCCGGCTCGCGTCGGCCGCGCCTCCCTCCAAACTGGCCGCTACGCCCTTCACAACGGCTGTGCCTTCCTCCACACTCGTCGCGTCATTGTCCACACTGGCTGTGCTTTCCTCCAGGCTCGGCGCGCTTTCCTCTGCAGCCGTCATATCGAGGCCCGCCTTGCGTAGTCCGTCCACGAAGGGCGGGCCGAGTTCTTCCCACAGCCGCCACTTCCGGAGGCCCTCCTTCACCCGGTCGGCGACGTCCGGCACCATCGCCACCACCTCCCGCGCCGCCTTCGCCGCCGCCTTCTGTCGCCCGAGATGGCCATTCACGGCCGCCAGCGCCAGGTGGGTCCAGTAGTAGCCGGGCATGTTCACCTGCTGCACCTCGTCGAGGGCTTCCTCGTACTCGCCCAGCCGGAAGTGATTCCAGAACGAAGCGAAGTGGTACCAGCCGGGGTGGTGCGGGTTGAGGTTCCTGGCCCGGAGGTTGTGAGCCAGGCCGCGCTCCCAATCCCCCGAGAGCGCGATGAGCTGGCCCATGAAGGCGACCGTGTCACCCGCCAGCGGGTTGAGGGCGATCGCGCGCTCGGCAGCGCTCCGGAACGCGCTCATGTCGTCACCGAAGAAACTGGCCTGGGCGAGTGCGTCGAAGGCGAGCGAGCTGCTGGAGTTCAGGTCGATGGCGCGGCGCGCGGCGCCGATGGCCCGTTCCACGGCATCGGGCAACGGATTGTGGTTCTGTTTCACCTCCTCGATGTACATGTGGGCCAGGCACGCCCAGCCGTCCGAGTTGTGCGGCTCGATCTCGATCGCCCGCTCCAAACCGGCGCGCGCCTCCGCGTGCTCCTCCTCGTACATCGTCTGCCAATACGCGTAGGTCCGCAGCACCGCCTCGTGCGGAGTCAGCGTCCGCGCGTCCTTCCTCCGGACCACCTCGATCATCGACCGGAGCAGCACGCCGTGGGTGTCGGCCACGGTGGCCACGATCTTCTCGGTGAGCTCATCCTGGAGCTCGAACAGGCTGGCCTCGCGCCGATCGCGGTCGTAGCTCTCGGCCCACAGATGGGCGCCGTTCGAGACGTCGACGAGCTGCATGGCGAGGCGGACGGCGTCGCCCCCGTGTCGCAGGCTGCCCTGGAGCACGTAGCGTGCGCCGAGCTCTTCTCCTGCCACCCGCACGTCCACATCGCGACCCGCGTACTGTCGCGCCGAGCTCAGCGCGATCACGTGCAGGTAGGCGAACTTCGAGAACGCCGTCGCCATACTCTCGACCAGCCCGTCAGCCAGAGTCTCCATCTCGCTGTCGCCGGCCGGAGCACGGATCGGGAGGACGGCGAGCCAGAGTCCCTCGTCGCCGTGCAGCGGCTCGGCGGACGCGGCCGACGTCACGCGCGAAGCCACTTCGGATGTCCCGGGGGTCGCCCGTACGGCTTCGGATGGCCCGGGAGGCACCGGTGCCGCTTCGGCGGTCCCCGTCGCTTCGTGTCGCGTCATCAGCGCCTGGCGCCACGCGGCGACCGTGTCAAACCGGTCCTCCGGGGCTTTCGCCAGAGCCCGTTCGATCGCGCCCATGACGTGCGCCGGAAGGTCGGGGCGAGTCGCATGGAGCGGCGGCACCGGATCGACCGAATGGCGCATGAGGACGGCCAGGGCGGTCGGGCCGGTGAAGGGGGGCGCGCCGGCCAGCATTTCGTACAGGACGCAGGCGAGGCTGTACTGGTCCGACCGGGCGTCGACCGACCCGGCGCCTGCCGCCTGGTCGGGACTCATGTAGAGCGGTGTTCCGACCGACAGCCCCGTCTGCGTGAGCCTGGTCCCGGCCGCGGCGCTGAGGGCGGTGGCGACGCCAAAGTCCGTCACCACCGCGTGGCCGCTCTCGAGCATGATGTTGCCGGGCTTGATGTCGCGCTGGATGGCCCCGCGCCCGTGCGCGTAGGCGAGGGCGTCGGCGGCCTCGCCGACGATCGTCAGCGCCCGGTCGAGCGGAAGCGGCCCCTCCCTCTCCATCAGCTCTTCCAGCGACTCGCCCTCGATGAAGGGCATGACATAGAAGAGGAATCCGCTCGCCTTGCCCGAGTCGTAGAGCGGCACGATGTGCGGATGGCGGAGGTTGGCGGTGGTGCGGATCTCGCGCAGAAAGCGATCGGGCCCCACGGACGCGGCGAGCTCGGGCTCGAGCACCTTGACCGCGACCTCGCGCTCGTGCTTCACGTCCTCGGCCAGGAAGACCGTCGCCATGCCCCCGCGTCCGATCTCGCGCTCGATCGCGTAGCGATCGGCGAGGGTGGCTCTCAGGCGATCGACATCGATAGGCACAATCGTTTCACCGTGACGATGAGCGGTACGGAACGAGAGTGAATCTAGTGCGCGGCGTGCTGCGGAGTAATCAGCCGTCGACGGGAAGGGCGAAGGCGAGCACGTAGTCGCCCGGGGTCGTCTCCATGCCGCCGTGCCCGCCGGCCACCACGATCAGGTATTGGCGGCCGCCGACCTCGTAGCTCATCGGCGTCGCCTGCCCGCCCGCCGGCAGCTCTGCCGCCCACACCTGCGCCCCGGTATCGATGTCGAAGGCGCGCACGCGGTCGTCCATGGCGGCGGCGAAGAAGACGAGCCCGCCGGCGGTGACGAGCGGTCCCCCGAGCGAGTAGGAGCCCATCTGTTCGGCGGTTCGGAGCGCTTCTTCGGCGGACATGCCTCGGGCCATCAGCCCGTCGATCACCGGCCCGATGGCGCCGAGCGGCACCTGCCACAGGACGTCGCCGCTGGACACATCGCCCGCCACCAGCACGCCCCACGGCGGCGCGTTGCACGGGAGCCCGTTCGGCGCCAGCACCCAGTGCCGATTCATGCCGTACGGGGTGCCACGCTGGGTTGCGAACTCGCCCTCGCCCGCCTGCCGCTCGGCCCGCAGCTCGTCGCGCGCGATGAGGCGGACCCACTGGGGCACCCGGTTCACCGCCGTCACGAAGATCCCGCGCGTCTGCTCGACCGCCACTCCGCCCCAGTTGATGCCGCCGATGGCGCTCGGGTAGACGAGCGTGATGTCGAGGCGGGGCGGAGTGAAGATCCCTTCGGAATAGACATCGTTGGTGAGCGCACTCCGACAGAAAGCGGCCGAAGCGGAGTCCACCTGCATCACATCGGCGGGGTCGAGGGTGAGGGGGTGAAGCGGCGGCGGTCGCACGGGGAAGAGCTGGGTCTGCGCCGCGACCTCGCCCGGAATCGTGCTCGCCGGCACCGATCGCTCTTCGACCGGAAGCAGCGGCACGCCCGTCTCTCGGTCGAGCACGAACAGGTGTCCCATCTTCGTGCCCACTACGACGGCCGGTACCTCCTCGACCGCCGCGACCTCCTCTTCCTCCCCGGTCCCGTCGCCGACCGGGCCGCTTCCCTCCCCGCGGGCGCGCCGGAAGGTGGCAAGCACCGGCGGCGAGGCGACGTCGTAGTCCCACAGGTCGTGGCGCACGACCTGAAAGCCCCACACGAACTCGCCGTTCGAGGCGCGCAGGGCGACCACGGAGTT
>CAZJXR010000101.1:6113-9469 GCA_964550085.1 uncultured Gemmatimonadota bacterium | reverse complement strand
GCGCTCCCGGTCGGGACGAAGACCAGGTCGCGTACCGGGTCGGCGGAGATGATGGACCACGCGTTGGCGGCGCCCGTCTTCGCCGCGCCCTCCGGCGTCCAGGAGTCCCACCCGGGATCGCCGGGGCTGCGTGGGATGGGATCGAAGCTCCAGCGGAGCTCACCGGTGACCGCGTCGTAGCCGCGCACCGTGCCCCGCTCCATCTCGACCGCCCGGTTGTCGCCCATCGCCGAGCCCACCACCACCACGCCGTTCACCACCGCCGGCGGCGAAGTGACCTCGTATTCGCCGCGCTCGACCGTGTCGCTCCCGCCGGGCCCCACGCCCCGGGTGAGATCCACCTGTCCGTCGGTGCCGAAGCGAAGGCACGGCGTGCCCGCGTCGGCGTCGATGGCGATGAGACGCGCGTCGAGCGTGCCGATGAAGATCGTGCGGTAGCAGGCGTCGCCATCCGCCGCCGCCTCGTACCGGAAAAAGGAGACGCCCCGCGAGGCGAAGCCCTCGGAGTAGCGCTCTGTCCTGTCGATCTCCGGGTCGTACGCCCACTTCTCGGCCCCGGTGACCGGGTCGAGGGCGATCACCCGGTTGAAGGTGGTACTCAGGTAGAGGGTACCGTCGACGAGGATCGGCTGCGTCTCGAACTTGTGGCGACCGGTCAGGTCGCCCGTCGCCACGTCGCCGGTGCGGTACGTCCACGCCACCTCGAGCGCGTGCACGGACTCGCGGTCGAGCTGGTCGAGCGGCGAGAACCCGCCGCCGCCCCGCGCGCCGCCGTAGGCAATCCACTCGCCGGGCGCCTGGCCGAAGCCCGGGTCGGCGCACAGCACCAGCGCACCGAGGAGGAGAAACGCAAAGATCAGGATGCGTCGAATCATGTTCGGATCACCCTGCCGGCTTGGACGTCTCGCTCGTTATCACGGAGAATGTAACCTTCCGGGTCACGGAACGATCGCAGGGGGCGGGTCGACCCACCGGTCGGCCGATCGAACGGAGGCGAATGCAGTCGGAACCGTCGGATCACGAGCTGATGGCGGCAGCCGGGAGGGGCGATCGCGAGGCGCTCGGCCTGCTGTTCGAGCGTCATCAGGCGCGGGTGCACGCCCTCTGCTACCGGATGACCGGCGATGCATCGGTCGCCGATGACCTGGTGCAGGAGTCGTTCCTCCGCGTCTTTCGGTACGGAAGAAGTTTCGGCGAAAGAGCCGCGTTCACCACCTGGCTCTACCGTCTGGTGCGGAACGTGTGCCTGCAACACCTGAACGCCGAAAGTCACACCCACGCTCGGATTGAAAGAATGGCGGCCGAACACGGATCGGGCAGCCGGACGGGCACGCGCGACGCGCCGGGGACGGGTGAAGAGGATCCCCGCCTCGTTTCACTTCGGCGCGCACTGTACGCCCTTTCGCCCGACAAGCGCGAGGTGCTGGTGCTGAGCCGCTACCAGGGATTGAGCTACGCCGAGATCGCCGAGGTGTGCGAGACCACGGTGGGCGCCATCAAGGTCCGGGCGCACCGGGCGATGCGCGAGCTGCGACGAAGGTACGAGGAGTTGGAGGCCAGCTGATGGAAGGACACGCGATGCGTTGCGACGACGCGGTCGACCGGATCGTCGACTCTCTGATGGACTCGCTCGATGCCGGACAGCGCCGGGAGCTGGAAGCACACCTCGCGGCATGCCCATCCTGTGCCGCCGAGGCGGAAGCGTTGCGGAACATGTGGGAGGGGCTCGGCCGCCTGACCGCGCCGGCACCGACATCGCGGGCGGCAGTGGCCCTCGGCCGGCGCCTCGGCGGAGAGCGCCCGGCGGCCCGCCGGGCGCCGTGGCTTCGCTCCGCGGCGGCGGTGGCGCTGCTCCTCCTCGGGGCCGCGGCAGGCTACGCGCTTCGGGGCGGTGGGGCTCCGGTGAACGAGCGGGGCGGGCCCGGAGACGATTCAGCGGCACGAACCGGCGTGGCCCCCACTTTTGCGCTGTTCGTCCGGGGGGACACCCCACGCGCCCCGGTGGCGGGCCCGGACCTGGTGCGGGAATACGCCCGCTGGGCGGCCACGCTCGCCGAGGAGGGCCGGCTGGTCGGAGGCAACAAGCTCACCGACGAGCCGGGGCGTTGGGTGTCGTCAGCGGCAGCCGAGACCCGTACCCGCTCCGACCTAACGGGGTATTTCCTCATCACCGCCGCCGACTACGACGAGGCGGTCCGGGTCGCGGAAACGTCGCCACACATCGCGTATGGAGGGACATTCGAGATCCGCCAGGTCGATCGCGTCGACTGAGTCGTGACGGACACGTTTCAGCTGAAACGTGTTGATCGGGCGTTGACGAACCCCATTGCCGTCGGAACCGAAATACTCGCTCGCGGATGGGCCGGCCCCGGCGCCCGCCCACCGCCGAGAGCGATCCTCAGTCTCCATATCCTCGATAGCCTCGGTAATTACATCGCCTCCACAGTACGCGGCGCGATCAACTCAACCTGAAAGAGGTCGCGGCCGTCCTCGCGGCACGCCGCTGGAGCCTCTGTAACCTCATCACGCCGACTCCGATCTCAGGGTTGTCGAGCCCGACCCCGTCGGGCAGGTCGAATCCGAGCCCGTCGAGAGATCGAACCCTGAGCACCGGAGGAACGCATGCCAATCACCGTTGAACCGACCGTCATTGTCGACGCGCGACGGAGGATTCTCGTCGCCCCGCTGCTCGCCGCTCTGGTCCTCGCGGCCGCTCTTCTGCTCCTCATCGCGGCGATCGTCCTGTCGCCGACCCCGATCGTCGCGCAAGTGGCCGATGCGCAGGCGACCGTCGCCCGGGCGGCCGACGCGCCGTCACCGCCCGTCCTCACCGAGGTCGAAGAGATCACCCTGGCCCGGAGCGCGGCACCCGCGACGGTCACTGAGAACGCGACCATCCTCGTGCTTCGCGAAGGCACCTACGAGGTCGGGCACGAGGGAGCGAGCGGGGTCACCTGCATGGTGTCGCGCACCCAGCCCCTGTCTCTCGAACCGATCTGCTACGACCCGGAAGCGGCGCGTACGATTCTCCCGATGGAGATCCGGCGCATCGAGATGCGGCTTGCCGGGGTGGAGGCCGAGGAGATCGAGCGGCGTCTCGCGGAAGCGATCGGGAGCGGCGAGCTGGCGCTTCCGGAGCGGCCGGCGATGGCGTACATGATGTCGGCCGGCCAGGAGCTGTACTCCGACGCGGAGACGCGGGTCGGCGCCTGGAAGCCCCACATGCACCTGTACATCCCGTACGCCACGGCCGAGCAGTTCGGTGGGCTGGGCGAGGGGTCGGGCGCGGCCGCCTACATCTTCGATGCCGGGAAGCCGACCGCCAACCTCGTCGTGCCCCTGCGCGAGTTCGTGCA
>CAZJXR010000101.1:0-6013 GCA_964550085.1 uncultured Gemmatimonadota bacterium | reverse complement strand
TCAGCGCAGGCGGGCGAGCAGCGCCGAGAAGCGTGGGTCAGTGCGTAGCTGATCGAAATCCGGATCGTTCTCGACCCACGCCCGGTGTCGGAACCCGAGCTCGATTGCACGCCCGAGGTGCTCGAACGCCCTCTCCGCCTCGGGTATCCGGGCATAGTAGCAGGCCACGTTGTAGTGAACAGCAGCGTCGTCCGGCTCGAGGGTCAGCGCCTTGTCGAGCCATTCCTGTGCCTTGTCGGGCCGGTCGCTGAACCGCCAGATGCTGGCGCCCAGGTAATACGCTCGCGCGTCGTCCGAATACAGCTCCAGATGCGCCTCGATCGCCTTCAGCGCCTCGACCTGCGTCCGCTCCGCCTCTTCGACGCGGTCGAGGCGGCGCAGAGCGTTGGAGCCCAGCACCAGCGCCTGGTACTCGTCGGGTCGAACGTTGTGCGCCTTGCGGAACAGGCGGGCCGCCTCCTCCGCCTCCCCGCGCGCGTAGTGAAAGCGGGCGGCACAGAAGTAGGCCTCGAACAGCGACGGGTCGAGCGCGATCGCACGCTCGAACTCATCCTTCGCCTCCTCGGCACCGAGCAGCGACAGTGCCTGACCGCGGGCGATGTGCGCCTCGGCAATCTCGGGACAGATCTCGAGCGCCGTCCGGCTCGCTTCATCGGCGCGTTGTATGTACTCCTCGCGTGGCTCCCAATAGTTGTAGAGATAGAAGTAGACGTCGGTGAGGCCCGCATAGGCCCGGGCGAACTCCGGATCGATCTCGATCGCACGCCCGAACAGCGCGCAGGCCGTATGGAGGGACCGACGGGTGAGCTTGTTGAAGGCATGGCGGCCCTGCAGATAGAACTCGTACGCCCGCACGTCGGAGGGTGTGGCGCGCTCGGCCTGCGGACGTGGCTTGCCCGGGAGGTTGATTGCCTCGGCGACGCTGTTTGCGATCTCGTCCTGGATCGCGAACAGGTCGTCCATGCCGCGATCGTAGCGCTCGGACCAGATGTGAAAGCCGTCGCGCACGTCGATGAGCTGCACGCTGATCCGGAGCCGGTCGCCCGCCTTGCGGACACTTCCCTCCACCACTGCGTCTACCCCGAGGCGCGCACCGATCTCGCGCACGTCGAGGTTCATCCCCTTGAAGGCGAAGGACGACGTGCGGGCCGGGACCCGGATGCGGCCGGGACAGCAGCTGGTGATCGTC
Organism: uncultured Gemmatimonadota bacterium; assembly: GCA_964550085.1. GTDB lineage: Bacteria > Gemmatimonadota > Gemmatimonadetes > Palauibacterales > Palauibacteraceae > JBFILW01. The sequence goes on along the minus strand of CAZJXR010000101.1, from coordinate 4,824 downwards.
GTCAGCAGCTCCTCCGCGAGACCGTCCCCGAAATACTCCTGGTCGCCGTCCGGGCTCAGGTCGGCAAACGGCAACACAGCCAGAGAGCGGATCCGCTTATCCCGAACCGCGACGCCGACATCCGCCGACTCCGCCTCCGGGCCGGGCGTCCGCACGATCATTTTCTCGCCGGTCGGCTTGAGGTCGTACGCCCACGCGAGCACGAGGACGATCGGGAAGCAGACGGCGACAACAGCAATGATGAGCGTCGTCGACCACTCGGGCAGGTCGAGGCTCGGAAAGGTCGTCTCGGCCACCTGCACCATGAGCCACGCCACCACCAGATAGATGAAGGCAGCGCGGAATACGCGCCGGCGCCGCAACTCGGCGAAGAATCGCCCGAACCGGGAACCGGTCGCGGTCACCGGACGACCGGGGGCCGGCGGGGGGAAAGAAAGGACGGTCGCATGCCTCGGAATGTAGCGGAGATGTAGGTGGTTTAGACAAGCGGCCCGCGCCTCCGCGCTCGCGTTCGCTCGTTCGTCCACAGAGCCGTTGACGGAGAGCACAGCGCGGCTTGCACGGAAGAGACACCCACCCGAGGGGCCAGGTCGACGGCTTTCTTGCCGGACCCTCGCACCGTCGGCAACTTCGTGCGATGCACTCTCTCGAGCCGGAGCGGGCGTGAAGAACATTCTCCACGAGATCCACCAGCGGTCGCTGTGGCAGGTGCTGGGCATCTACCTGGCGACGTCGTGGCTGGTGCTCCAGGTGGTGGACACGCTGAACTCCACCCTCGGGATCCCCGCCGCGGTGATCCGGGCCAGCTTTGTCCTGCTCGCCATCGGCTTGCCGATCATCATGATCACCGCCTTCGTCCAGAAGGGGTGGGGCCGTCGCGCCGATACCGACCTCGAGACCACCGCCGTCCGCCGCCGCCGCCGGCTCTTCTCGTGGCGGAACGCGATCCTCGGCGGTGTGGGCGCCTTCACGCTCCTCGGGATGGGCACCGCGGCCTGGCTCATCATGCGGACAGCCGGCATCGGCCCGGCGGGCACGCTCGTCGCCAAGGGCATCCTCGACGAGCGCTCGACGGTCCTCCTCTCCGAGTTCGCATCCTCGGACCCAGGGCTCGCGCGGCTGGCCACCGAAGCGTTGCGGGTCGACCTCTCGCAGTCGAAGGCTCTTCGCCTGGCCGATCCGGCGCGCATCCGCGAGGCGCTCGGCCGCATGGAGCGGGAACCGGACGTGACGCTCGACCTCGGGCTCGCGCGCGAGCTGGCCGAGCGCGAGGGGATCGCGGCGGTCATCGGGGGCGAGATCAACGGCGGTGGCGGCCGATATCTGCTCTCGGCCGCCGTGGTCGTGCCCTCGTCGGGCGAGGTGCTCACCTCGCGGCGCGAGACCGCCGCCGACTCGACCGAGATCATCCCGGCCATCGACCGCCTGTCGCGCGGTCTGCGGGAGCGCATCGGTGAGTCGCTGCGCGAGATCAGCGCGTCGCCGCCCCTGGAGCGCGTCACCACGGACAATCTGGAGGCGCTCCGCAAGTTCTCCCAAGGCGCGCGGCTAAGCCAGGTCGGAGGCTCGTCCGAGCAGTCGCGCGCCCTGTTCGAGGAGGCGGTGGCGCTCGACTCCGGCTTCGCCATGGCGTGGCGGGCGATCGGCGTCGACCTGCGGAATCTGAATCAGGAGCCGGCGCAGATGGTGAAGGCGTTCCGCCACGCGATGGATCATGAGGAACGTCTCACCGAGTCCGAGCGCTACCGGGTGCGCGCCATCTACTTCGAGTCCGTCACCGGCGAGTACGAGAAGTCGGTGCGCGAGCTCGAGAAGCTGGTCGAGCAGAATCCGGACGACCCCCGTGCGCTCAACGGGCTCGGAGTCGCGTACGCGAACCTTCGCGACTTCCCGCGCGCCGAGCAGTACTTCCGCCGTTCCATCGCGGCCAGTCTCGACGCCTGGAACCCGTACTACAACACGGTCGAGGTGCTGGGCAACCTGGGGCGCTTCGAGGAAGCGGACGCACTCCTCGATTCGGCCCGGGCCCTCTTTCCCGGGTCGCCACCCGTCGAGTGGACCGCCGCGCAGCTCGATGCCACACGGGAACGGTATCGCGAGGCGGAGCAGCGGCACCTGTCCCTCCTCGGCGAAATGACGGGCAGTCCGATGATCCTCGCCCTGCTCGAGTCGGATCTCGTGTCGATGGTGGCCGTGCAGGGCCGCCTCTCCGACGCGGAGGCCCACGTGGCGCGCGCAATGGAAGCGAACGCGTCACAGGGCGCGGGCGGCGAGTACATCGAGGACGCGGTCCAGGGCGCGTGGATCGACCTCCTGCTCCGGGAGGACGCGGGGGCGGCCCGCGCACGGGTCGAGCGCGCGCTGGAGAGGTATCCGCTCTCGAGCATGGAGGCCCTCGATCGACCCTACCTGGGGCTCGCCGAGCTGTACGCGCGGACGGGCGACCCCGGGCGCGCCCGCTCCCTGCTGGGCGAATTCGAGGCCGAGGTGCCACCCGAGCTACGCGGCAAGATCCAGACGAACCTGGAGCGGGCGCGAGGCGAGTTGGCTTTGGCCGAAGGCGACGTGCCGGAGGCGCTGGCCGCGTTTCATCGCTCCGACCGGGGCTACTGCATCCTGTGCCCGCTGCCCGGACTGGCGCTCGCCCTCGAGCAGGCCGGACAACCGGACTCGGCGATCGCGGCGCTCGAGCGATACGCGACCACGCCCTGGTTCCTACGTTTCTACGGCGAGGAGTACGGACTGGGGGCGCTTATGGGGCCGACGTATGAACAGCTCGCCGTGCTGTACGACGAAACGGGCGACGCGGACAGGGCGGCCCTCTACTACGCGCGCTTGGTCGAGCTGTGGGAGGACGCCGACCCGGAGCTTCAGCCGCGGGTCGAGACCGCGCAGCGGCGGCTGGAGGAGATCCTCGCCGCGCGCGGTTGAGGGGGCCTCTCCCACGGCGACCGTTTCACGACTCCGTAGTCCCGCGCCGGCGGGAACCGCCACTCGTCCGCATCGTAGCAACGCACGTTGCCTCCGGCGCCCGCTGCACGGCACTTTCTGCCCGTTCCTTCACGGGGGGCTATGGACAGTCTGAAGCGGCTCATTCACGAGATTCACCGCCGATCGCTATGGCAGGTGCTGAGCATCTACGTGCTCGGCGGTTGGGTCGTGCTTCAGATCGTCGACACGCTCGCCGGGGCGCTAAACCTGCCCGACTGGGCGCCGCCGCTGGCGCTCTTCTTCCTCATTATCGGACTCCCGGTCGTCCTCGCCACCGCCTTCGTCCAGGAAGGCATCGGCCACCGGAGCGCGCCCGGGGGCGCGCCGGAAACGACGACCGGAGGCACGCCCATTTCCCCGGTCACCGCCGACACGACCCCGCAGCGGCTGTTCACGTGGCGAAACGCGCTGGTCGGCGGCCTGGTCGCGTTCGCCGTCTGGGGCGTCATCGCGACCGCCTGGCTGCTGGTCCTGGGGCGGAACGAGGCGGCGAGCTCGGCCGCGGCTCGTGACGAGAGCGGGCGAGCGATCGGGTCGATCGCCGTGCTCGCCTTCGAGGATATGAGCCCGGAGGGCGACCAGGAGTACTTCAGCGACGGCATCTCGGAAGAGATCCTCAATGCCCTGGCCGGCGTGGGCGGGCTCCGGGTCAGCGGGCGCTCGTCGTCCTTTCAGTTCAAGGGGACAAGCACCGACATCCGGGAGATCGGCCGGCAGCTGGGGGTCGAAGCCGTCCTCGAAGGCAGCGTCCGCAAGAGCGGCGGCCGGCTTCGCATCACAGCCCAGTTGGTGAGCACGGACGACGGCTTTCACGTCTGGTCGGAGTCGTACGATCGGGAGGAGGCGGACGTATTCGCCGTCCAGGAGGAGATCGCGAACGAGATCGTGACGGCGCTGGGCTTCACGCCGGTCGAGTCACAGGCCGGGGCCGCGTCAGCGAAACAGATCGAGGCGCACGACTTCTACCTGTTAGGGTTGCACCGCTGGCATAATCGTGCGTCCGAGGCGGACCTGGAGACGGCGCTGACCTACCTCGACCGGGCCATCGCGGCCGACCCGGCCTATGCGCCGGCGCACGCGGCCAAGGCACTCACTTACGCGGTGCTGCCGCAGTACGGATCCTTCCCCCCCGACGCGGCGGTCCGACTCACCAAGAACGAGGGGGCGCGCGCCTCGGAACTGGACCCGAGCCTGGCCGAGCCCTACGCCGCCATGTGTCAGACCGCTACCTGGTACGAGTGGGACTGGGCCGCCGCCGAGGCGCACTGTCAGCGAGCGATCGCGCTGCGACCGAACTACGCGACCGCGCATCAGTGGTACGCCGAGTTGCTGGCCATGCTCGGCCGTTGGGACGAGAGCCTCGACGAGTCGCTGGCGGCGGAAGAGTTGGATCCGCTCGCACCCGTCGTTCTGACGCAGGCCGCGCTCGTCGACTACGTGCGTGGCAGGTACGACGACGCCGTCGAGCGGGCCGAGCGCGCCCTGGAGCTCGGCCCGGGCGCCTGGTACGCGCAATGGATCGCCTTCATGAGCCGGTTCGCGGCCCGGGACCCGCGCGGCCTGTCGGCCTACTTCCTCGCCTGGGCGGAGACGCCGGAAGATTCCCTCGCCCACTCCGCGTTCATCGAGGCGTTCCTCGCGGCGCCGACCGACGAGGCGAAGCGACGTGAAGCGGTGGACCTCGTGCCGCGGCTCCGGCTCGACCCTGTGCCGCTCCAGGCGAGCTTCTACATGTACCTCGATGAGCCGGAGCGAGCGATCGACGCGCTCGAGCAGATGTACGACGACCGCCACTACGCGTGCGCCATGGTGCTGCAGCTGCCGGAGCTGGAC
>CAZJXR010000100.1:8853-13153 GCA_964550085.1 uncultured Gemmatimonadota bacterium | reverse complement strand
CTTCGAACACGTGGTTGATTGCGAACTCGTACTGCTTCCCGTCCTCGAACGACAGGTTCGGGTTGCCCTGCCGCTTCACATCGGTGCGCAACGAGTCGCCGATGGTGGTGTCGAGAAAGAAGCGAAAATCGGGCGGCTGTGACACGCTCGTGAAGCTGAGACGGAACGAGGTCTCTCCGCCCGAGTTGGCGAACGCGCCGGCGATGCCGGCTCGCGGAAGCAGTCGAACCTTCCACCCCGAATCGACGGTCGGCGCGAGGAAGTCGGTTCGGTCGGGGTTGAAGGTAAGCCCAGATTGAAAGCCTTCGACGCGCACGCCGAAGTTGAAGGCGAACAACTCGCCGGGAAGGAGTCTCGCATCGGCAAACCCGCTCAGGGTGCTCGGATAGAAGCGCGCGTAGCTGGGGGCCGATCCCGGCAAGTAGGCGAGAACCCGCTCGTACGCCTCGATGCGGTAGAAGCGGCTCGATGCTCCGATGCGGACCGAGTTACCGCTGGCGGATGCGTAGTCTCCGGTCAGATCCAGGGCGAGCAGGTCCGATGCCGTCCAGTTGGCGATCCCCGTAGTTCCCTCGGTGAACAGGATGCCATCTGCTGCCGGTCCGAACGGGGAACCGACCGCACCACCGGGCGGCTGGTAGCCCGGCACCGGCCGCGCGTCCGCCAGCTGCTCGTTGATCGGACGGCGCACGAAGTTCTCGCCGAGGAAGCCGAAGTCGGAGAAGCCGAACCCGAACAGGTCGAAGCGCTCGCGCACGGAGGCTCCGTCGAGTGCGCCGAGGTACCGGTCGAGGCGCATGCCGGCTCCGCGAAACGTCAGCGTGTACGAGCGTCCGGCCGAATGTTTCCGCCAGCCGATGGCCAGGTTGAGCAGAGTTCCGGTGAATCGCTGACCAAGCTGATCGGTCGGGTTGTACTTGAATTCCCGCGTGTACAGCTGGCGCTGGAATCGATTGCGAAGAAACGATGCGGTGAGGCTCACGCTGTTCGAGAGCGGGCGGTCGAAACGCAGGAATCCGATCAGCTTGTCACCCTGCTGGTGGGGCAGCTGGGTGGTGGTGAACGGGCAGTACAACTGTTCGGAGGCAGGATCCGAGATCAGCTCGTCGATGTCCATCAGCAGCTCGGAGTCGGCGTCCTCTCGTTCCACACATGTCAGCCCCCGAGAACGGGGATCCGCATCCTGGAGTCCCTGCAAAAGCAGATCTGCGTACAGGGTCGTCCCGGCGCCGAGGAAGTTCAGCGGCCCACCCGCGTAGGTGGAAAGCTGAGCGAAGCCCTGGGAAACGCTGGGCGTCCAGTAATCGCTGATGAACTGTGCCGCGCCAGTCCATCGGTCCGGATCGCCGCGTCGCGTCACGTAACTCACTACGCCGGACAGGGCCGAGCCGTACTCGGCGGAAAAGCCGCCCAGGATCACGTCGATCTCTTCCAGCGAGGTAGGCGAGAGCTCGAGTCCGAGCCCCTGCGTGGAGGCCTCGAACTGGTTCTTCAGCTCCAGGCCATCGATCACATACACCTCCTGCCCGATGCGGCCCCCTCGAAAGCGGCCTTCGGTGACGCCGGGTGTGAGCTCGATGGCCTCATCGACCGCATCGATAGGCAGCACCTGGAGCTCGGGACCGGCGATGATCGTATGGGTCGCGATGACGTCCGGCTCGATCAGCGGCTGGCGCTCCGCCTCGACGATGAGCGGGTCGAGCGGAATCGCGCTCGGCACGAGCAGGACCGTAATGCGCGCCGGGCGGGCCGCGCTCACCGGGACGCCTTCCAGGGTCACGGCGCGGTATCCGAGCAGCTCGACGCGAAGCTGAACCTCACCGACGGGGACGCCGCTGAGCACGAAGCGACCGTTGCCTCCGGAGTGCGTCGAGATGCCGTACAATTCGACGGTGATCGCGGCGTTGGGAAGGAAGGCGCCCGACTCGGAGTCCTGCACGAGTCCCAGAATCCTGCCGGTCGTCTGTGCGGCCGCCGCCTGTGAGCAGGTGAAGGCGAGGACCACGACCGTGAGTGCACGTCGCCAGGCTGCCGTCATCCGCTCGCGAGCCAGCGTGGACGATTGGTAAACGAGCACGGATCGGACGACTCTCCTACCGCCGCCGCGGAGAACGGTTCCTGGGAGCCGGCGAGCGTTCGGTGGCGAGCGACCTGACAGGAGGCGAAGACGAGGAGACGTTTCGAGCACCCTTACGACTGCCTGTCGTCGCGCAGACTCTCCTTGTGCCGACGGATCGCCACCACCGCATCGTCCACCGTATCGACGCAAGTCGGGAGATCGAGATCGGGCGGATCGGCGAGATTCGGATCACCCTGCAACATGTGGGTTCGAGCCCAATTACGAAGCTCGTGCCACATTCCGCCGACGAGAACGAGCGGAGAGTCGTACAGATGTCGCACCTGGCACAGCTGCCATACCATGAACGCTTCGAGGCTGGTGCCAATGCCCCCCTCCAGGACGACGAAGGCGTGCGACAGACGCACGAAGTGGTGAAGGCGGGTGAAAAAGGTGCGATGGGTGTACAGCTTTTCGACGAACGGGTTGGTCGCTTGCTCGTGCGGGAGCTCGATATTGAGTCCGAAGGACCGCGTCCGGCCCTCGGGATCTCCGATCAGCTCGCCTTCGTTCGCTGCCTGCATGAGACCGGGCCCGCCGCCCGTGACGATGTCGCACCCCATGGCGGAGAGCGCTGCCGCCAGTCGACGCGTGTCCGCGTACAGTTGATGACCGGGCCGCATCCGAGATGAGCCGAAGATCGTGACCCGGTAGTACTTGGAAGTCGGGGGACGAATCCGCGACAGGTCGTCCACCACCGTCCACAGGTCGCGCAGGGAGGACTCGACGATGTCGAACGTCTCCTCGCTGACCGCGTCCGATGTGAGGGCGGCTCGCGGCGGAGTCGGCGACTCCCTGCCGCTCACGCCCACTCCCGGCGATGATTCCTGGTTCGCAACACTCCTCCTGAACACCCGAGTGCCTGCAAGATGTCGGGGTCTGGGTCTGCTCGCCACGACAGGCACGGTGCTCGACCGGCCCTGTGGCGGTGGAGCAACACCGCGCCCGCCCCGTTGGCCAGCCGGCGAACGGATCGTCGCCTCCTCCGTCGGGGCGTGGCGGCCGGCATGGTACTGTAATGCCATAGTTTACAACGCCTTAAAGGCTAGCACTCGAGGCTTGGCCGCACGCGTACGATCCCTGCGTCCTTCGCGCGCGACAGCTCGAGCCTACGCCCCGCGATCCGGAGCCAGCCCCGGCGTCGGGCGGTGACGAGCAGGGAGACCGGTATGACAGCGTATGCGATCCGCACAGAAGGATTGACCCGAACGTTCGGTTCGGTCACGGCCGTTTCCGACCTGTCCCTGGGGGTCGAGGCCGGGAGCGTGTTCGGCTTTATCGGCCAGAGCGGAGCGGGCAAGACGACCACGATCCGACTTCTGCTCGGCCTGCTGGAACCGACCCGAGGCCGGGCGGAGGTGTGCGGGTTCGACACGCGCACCGAATCCGACCGGGTGCGGGGGTGCACAGGCGTCCTTCTCGAGCATTCCGGTCTGTGCGAGCGCCTGAGCGCCTGGGACAACCTGCAGTTCTACGCCCGCGTGTGGCGATTGCCGGTCGCCGAGCGCTGGGAGCGTTGTAAGGAGCTTCTGACGCGACTGGAATTGTGGGAGCGGCGCGGCGAGACAGTGGGCGAGTGGAGTCGGGGAATGCGACAGAAGCTGGCCGTCGCCCGGGCGATCCTGCACCGGCCGCCGCTCGTGTTTCTCGACGAGCCGACATCGGGGCTGGATCCCGTCGCCGCCGCTTCACTGCGCGAAGATCTCGGCGCGCTCGCCCGCAGCGAGGGGACCACCGTGTTCCTCACCACCCACAATCTGGCCGAGGCCGAGAGAGTATGCGATCGGATCGGGATCATCTCGGGAGGAAAGCTGCTGGCGGTCGGCACTCCGGAAGAGCTTCGTCGGCGACTGGGCAGACGGCGGATCCAGGTGTCGGGGCGCGGCTTCACCCCTCAGGTAGTGGCCCTTCTCCAGGCGCGGCCCGAAGTCGACCACGTGCGTTGCGAGAATGGCACCCTGCTGATTGAGCCGCGGCGCGAAATCAGTATTGCTCCGCTGGTCAGCGTGCTGGTGGGATCCGGAGCGCAGGTAGAAGAGGTCCGACCGGTGCGCTCGAGCCTTGAGGACGTATTCTTCACCCTGGTCGACGGGGAGACGTGATGCAGGATGTCTGGACGGTCGCCTGGCGCGAGTGGAAGGAGTTCTTCACCCGTGACGGCGGGCTGTCGGGGAAGCTCGGGTT
>CAZJXR010000100.1:0-8843 GCA_964550085.1 uncultured Gemmatimonadota bacterium | reverse complement strand
GCGATGACACAGACGACCATCGTCGGTGGCGTGGGGTTGTTCGTTTTTGCCCTGCTGGTCGGAATTCTGCTTCCCTCGCAGTTCGGTCCCCGATGGGTGGACTCTCCGTGGGTCGTTCTGTTCTGGGCCTGGATCCCGCTCTTCCTGGTCACGGCGGTCACCGCCGATTGCTTCGCCGGAGAGCGAGAGCGGCGGACACTGGAGACCCTTCTGGCCAGCCGCCTCCCCGACAGCGCGATTCTGCTAGGCAAGGTGGTGGCGACAGTGGGGTACGTATGGGGACTCACGCTGATCTGCATCCCCCTCGGCCTCCTCACCGTCAACGCCAGTCTGCCGAGCGCGGGGCCGATCCTTTACAAACCCGATGCGCTGTTTGGGATCGTGGGCGTGTCGCTGCTCGCCACCCTGTTCGGCTCGTCGCTGGGGGTGCTGGTGTCGCTGCGCGCACCGAGCGTGAGGTCGGCGCAGCAGAACCTGTCGGTGATCAGCATGGTGATCTTCTTTGCCCCGCTGGTCGTCTTCCAGGGCCTTCCGGCGGGGTGGAAGATGCGGGTCGTCGCCTATTTCGGGTCGGCCTCGATTCCACAGATCGTGCTCGGGCTCTGCGTCGGCCTCGCCATCCTGGACATCGTGCTCCTGCTCGCTGCCATGGCTCGATTCCGCCGCGATCGGCTGATTCTCAACTAGCAGCGACCGGCCCCGGGGTGCGCTTCAGCGGCGGGGAGCGGCGAGGTCCATCAGGTACCCGTCGTGTATGAGTCGCGCCGCTTTTTCGGCGTCGACCGGACCCGAGAACAGGAATCCCTGCGCCTCCTGGCAGCCGAGACTCCGCAGGCGGGTGAACTGCTCCCGCGTCTCGATCCCCTCGGCGATCACATCGATGCTCAACATGCGGGCGAGCTCGACGATGGTGCGGGCGATCTCCCACTGCTCGTTCTTGCCCTGGCCCCCGCTCACGAACGCCCGGTCGATCTTCAGCGCGTCGATGGGAAACCGGTGCAGGTAGCTCAGCGAGGAGACGCCGGTCCCGAAGTCATCGATTGCCACCCGGATTCCGAGCTCGTGCAGAGCCGTGAGGACGGCCTGCGCGATCTGCGGGTCGCGGCCCAGGGCACTCTCGGTGACGTCGACGCGCAGCCACTTGCCGTGCAGCGCGGTCGCCTGGAGAGAAGCGCGCACGCGCTCGAGCAGATCCGGGTCGCAGAGCTGCCGGTGCGACAGATTGACGGCCACCGTAACGCTGCGGCTGGTTGAGAATCTGTCCCGCCATTCCTTCAGCTGCCGGCACGCCCGCTCGATCACCCAATAGCCCACTTCGTTGACGAGGTTCGACTCCTCGGCCAGCGGGATGAACCGACCCGGCGGTATGAGGCCGTGCTCCGGGTGTTCCCAGCGTACGAGCGCTTCGAGACAGGTCAGGCGACCGTCGTGTAGCGCCACGGTCGGGAGGTACTCGAGTACCAGCTCGTTTCGCTCCACCGCCCGACCGAGGTCCGCCTCCAGGTAGAGCAGCGAGTCCCGATAGTCGGGTGCTTCCGGATCGGTGACCTGGATCTGGGAGTCGCTGGCGAGCGCCCGGTGCATAGCGGAACGGGCGTCGCGGAGCAGACCTTCCGCCCCGTCGTGGGCCGGGAGGCAGACGGCGATTCCGATGTGCGGCTCGAGGTCGGCCTTGCTCTTGCCGATCTGGAAGGGCAGGCTGAGGTTCGCCTGGATGCGGCCGGCCGTGCGTCGCGCACTTTCCAGATCGCCGATCTGCTCGAGAATGACGGCGTACTCATCGTCCTCGACCTGGGCGACCGTGTCACCGGGGCGAACGGCGGCGGTGAAGCGGCGTGCCAGGGTAACGAGGATCGCGTCGAGCGCTTCGAGTCCGTGCTCGGCGACGGCTTCGTCGATCCCCCGCAGGCGAACCGAGAGCAGGGCGGAGGACTGATCCGGATGCCGGCTCTTGCGCTGAATCGCCTGTTCGAGGCGGTCGAGCAGCACCGGGTAGGTCGGGAAGCCGGTGCGCGGATCGTACAGGATGTCGTGCAGGACCCGCTCCTCGATCCGTTTGCGATCGGTGATGTCCGTCAGGGAGCCGGAAACGCGGTACGCCTGGCCACTCGGATCGCGCACCGCGAGGCCCCGCGCCAGCATCCACCGGTACTTACCGTCCCTGTGCAGAACCCGATGTTCGCACTCGAGCCGAATGTCGTCGCTCTCGAGCAGCTGTTTCAGCTCGATATCGAGCCGTTCCTGATCTTCAGGGTGGACCCGACGCAGCCATTCGGTCGGCTGATTGCCGACCTCGTCCTCCGCGCATCCCACCATCGCCTTCCAGCGGGGCGAGAAGTAGACGTAGTCGGACCGCCGGTCCCAGTCCCACACCCCATCGTTGGCAGCCTCCACCACCAGCGCGTAACGCGCTTCGCTTTCCCGAAGCTGCGACACGGTGTCCTTAAGCTGGGCGATCAGGCTCCGTGAACGTTGGGCGGCGAAGCGAATCGCCTCCTTGGTCCGCTCGCGGGTAGCCAGATGGCCGAGCTGACCGGCGACGAAATCGAGCAGGTCGACCTGGGCGGTGGGAAGCGGTCCGGGCTCGTCCCGGAAGAACTCCAGCACGGCGATCACCTCGCCCTCCGCCAGTACCGGAACTCCGATTGCGGATCGCAGACCGGCGACCGTCGCCGGCTCTCGACGCGGGAGGTCGGCGCACTCCTCGAGACTTTCCACGCACACGATCTCGCGACGGGCGCTCACCCGATCGACGAGACTCGGACCGCCACCGACCGCGAGGTCAGGCTCGGCCGCCTCCTCCGCGGGAGCCGAGGTAGGCTCACCGAACACTCGCTGCGTGAGCTCGCGCAAGGACGCGTAGCGCTGCTGGCTCGCGAGGTGCCAGACATCCGTCGAGACCAGACCGGGCCAGCCGTCGTCCGGGCGGACAAACGCGTGACCTACGGGCCACCCGGTGACGAAACAAATCCGCGCCACCACCTGCTCGAGCGCTTCTCCGAGCGATGCAGCGTGCGCGCAGGCCGCGGCCACGTCCCGGTGCAGCGTCAGGCGCGCCGCTCCGGTCTCGTAAGCGAAGGCTGTCCGGCCCTCGCTCTCCGCCGTCCGTTCGAAGGCACTCGGGTCGGTCAAGCGGCCCAGGGCGCCGGGTCGGCGTACGGCCGTTGGAACGACTTCGCTCGGGTGCAGCTCCTCGGCTGCGTCCGGGCCGGGAACGCCGCCCTCGTACCCGCCCTCGGGCGTGCGGCTCGGGACGCTCTCGGGTGTGTGGCGCGGGACCCTCTCGGGCGTGTGGCTCGGAACGCGAGGCGAGTCGTCCCGGTGGGCGGGCGCCGGCGTGGCGACCTCGTCTACAAACGCGAACACCGGTGCTTCGTCGGACGATATCGCACTGCGGGTCATCGGGCTCCGCTCGGTACGGGTCGAAGCGTCGGCCGGCGCACCGCTCCCACGCCGGTCGCCGCCGACGCGCCGATACCCGATGTGGCGTAACGCGCCCCGGCGTGGCGTTTTGCCGACCGAGCGCCGTCAAAGGCCTCTGCCAGGCGTGGGCCGGTGCGAATCGGGCAAGGGACGCGCCAGCCAGCCGGGTAGACGGGGGGAACGGTAGCTCGGACGGGGGGCCGGCCGGGCGGATGGTGCGCCGGCCGGCCAGGCGGACGAGGCGTGGGCCGGGGTCTACGCCGTGTCTTCGGAGCCGCCGAAGAAGGCCGACAGCTGGGCGCCCACGATCGCACCGAGAATGGGTCCCCACACGTACGCCGCCGAAAAAGACCCGATCCCGAAGGCGACGGCCGGATTCAGGACGCCGTTCGTCGCCTGGGCCGCCCACCCTACGCCCAGCGTCAAGGAGCCGCCGATCACGATGCCGCTCATCGCCGCAGGCACCCGGCCGAGCACCACCGCCCCGATGCCGAACAGGAAGACGACCGCTCCAAGCGCTTCGGAGAAGCCGACCGATCCGGTGTTGGCGACCTCCAGCGCGGCCGGCTCGACGAACAGCATGCCGCCGAGGAGGAGGGCGATGGCGGCGCCGATGAACTGCGCCACGATGTAACCACCCGCTTCCGCGATTCCGATCTTCCGTATCGACGCCAGCCCGATAGTGACCGCCGGGTTGATGTGGCACCCGGAGATCGGCCCGATCGTGTACACGAACAGCCCCAGCGTGAGGCCGGCGATCACGGGCGTCGGGACCAGGAATCCGGGGCTGTTGACCGAGATCAGGACGGCGATGGTGAGCGAGAACGTTCCGAACAGCTCTGCGACAAGCCTCTTCGCGTTCACTGGTGCCTCCTGTGAGGGGATGGAGAAGGGAAGAGTCTAAGGATGACAGGGAAGGTATCCAGCGTCAATCGTTTCCGCCTTTCTTGCCCCGGCCGGGCCGGGCGTTCAGACTTCGCGCATGACCGAGGGCCGACTCTCCCGCTGGCGTGACCTTCTCGTCGAGGTCAAGCGCCGCAAGCTGTTCCGCGCGCTCGCCGTGTACGCGGCGGCGGTGTTCGTCGTGTTGCAGGCAGCGGACATCCTCGTACCCGCCCTCGGGCTCTCCGCCGCTCTGATGACGGGGCTCGCGGTCGGGTGTATTCTCGGCTTCCCCCTCGTGGCGGCTCTGGCGTGGGCGTTCGAGCTCACCCCGGAAGGGGTGAAGCGCACGCCCGTGGCCGATACTCCGGAGGCAGTCGCGGAGCGGCAGGAGGCTCGAACGGCGCGCTGGCTCGATACCCGGACGACGGCAGCGGTCCTCGTCCTCGTCGTGCTCGGGATCGGGATCAGCGCCGGCTGGTTTCTGCGCCCGGCCATGAGTGGGGCGGAGGACGGGGAGGCCGTCGCCGACGCCCCCGGGCCGGCGGCTGGAGCGGGCCTCGTCACCACCCCGGACAGTCGATCGCGGTCCTGCCCTTCGACTATATCGGCGGGGGCGCCGACCGCGAGTTCTTCAGTGATGGGGTCACCGAAGAGATCATAACCCATCTCACGCGGCTCGACGGGTTGACCGTCATCTCACGAAGCTCCGTGATGCGCTACAAGGGGAGCGCTGCTGAGCTTCGGACGATCGCATCCGAGCTCGGTGTCGGTCGGATCCTCGAGGGAAGTGTCCGGCAGAGCGGTGATCGCATTCGGATCACGGCCAAGCTCGTGAACCCGGAGTCGGGCGAGAATCTGTGGGCGCAGGACTACGACCGCGAGCTCACCGACATCTTCGCCATCCAGAGCGAGGTGGCGGAGCGGGTCGCCACCGCCCTCGAGGTTGAGCTGTCGCCCAGCGATCAGGCGAGGCTCGAGCGGCTGCCGACCCGCAGCCTGGAGGCCCACGAGATGTACCTCCGCGGCAGGGCGGCGTGGAACCGCCGGACGGGTCCGGATCTGCTGCGGGCGCTCGAGTTCTTTACCCGGGCGACCGAGCTGGATACCGGGTACGCCGCGGCGTGGGCGGCGACCGCCGCCACCGAGGCGCTCCTTCCCTCGTACACTCGAGTCTCCGATTCTTACGCGTATCCTCGCGCGCGCGCGGCTGCTGCCCGCGCCCTGGCTGCCGACAGCACCCAGGCCGAGGCGTTCGTCGCGCTCGCCTTCGTGCAGGGGGAGTATGCGCCCGCCGCCGAAGTCGAACGGATGTTCCTGCGGGCGATCGAACTGAACCCGGGCTATGCGACCGGTCACCAGTGGTACGCGGTCTGGCTGGCGAGCGTGGGCCGCGTCGAGGAGGCCGTGGCCCACATGCGGCTCGCGCACACGCTCGATCCGCTGTCCCTGATCATCACGGCCGAGGTCGGCTGGATGTATTACTACGCGCGCGACTTCGACACCGCGATCGAGTACTACGCGAAGGCGGTGGCTCTCGACCCGGACTTCGCCCAGGCGCACGAATTCCTGTGGGGGGTGTACGAGCAGCTCGGCCGCTACGAGGAGGCAGCCGATGAAGCCGGGATCGCGATCGGGTTGCATGGTCAGCCCGAGGCGGTGGGGCGGGAGCTCACCGCGAGTCTGCGGGCCGCGTACGAGCGCGAGGGAGCGGCCGGCTATTGGCGCGAGCGTCTTGCGTGGCTCGGCAGGCTGGGTCGCGGGACCTCGTACCTCAGCTCGCAGATGTATGCGGCGTCTGTCTACGCGCGGGCCGGCGACACGGATCGGGCGTTGGCGGAGCTGATGGCGGCGGTTGAGGAAAGCGGCGGCTTCCGCACCTATATTGCGGTCGAGCCGGCGCTCGATCCACTGCGCGGGGACCCGCGCTTCGGCAGCGTCCTCGCGGCGCTGGCAGCCAGCATCGGAAAGGGAACGCGAACCAGGTAAGAGCAGAATGGAGCTACGCGACTCTCACCGCGAGGGCGAACCCCTGACGACCGAGGTCAATCCACCGCCCAGCAAGCACCGGAGCACGGAGGAGACCCTCCGCCTGATCGCGGCGGGCACCGCGGGGTCGACGGGAAGCGAATTCTTCCGCTCCCTCGTTCGCAGCCTGGCCGAGGTTTGGGACGTCAACTACGCGTTCGTTTCCGAGTACGACGGTGATCCTGAGCGAGCCCGCATGGTGGCGTTCTACCATCGCGGGCGCATCGACGAGTCGGTGGAGTACGAGCTGCGCGGCACGCCGTGCGAGGTGGTGCTCACGGATGGAGAGGCCAAGTACTACCCGCGCGATGTGCAGCGCCTCTTCCCCCACGACGCCAGCGCAGAGCCGCTCGGCATCGAGAGCTACGTCGCCATCCCGATCACGGATGCCGAGGGCGAGATCATCGGCCACATCGGCGTCTTCGACCAGAGACCGATGCCGGATGAGCCGCCCGACTTCTCGATCTTCGAGATCTTCGGCGCCCGTTTCCGGGCCGAGCGGGACCGGCTGCGCGCCGAGAGCGAGCTGCACCGGGCGCAGGCCCAGCTGATCGCATCCGAACGCCTGGCCGTGATCGGTCAGCTCGCCTCCGGCATCCTGCACGAGATCAACACCCCGGTGGGGGTCGTGCGCAGCAACCTGGACGTGATGGAACGCTGTGTCGAGCGTCTGGAGACCGGATTCGCGCCCGGTGCGCGCCGGGGCGAGGCGACCGACGAGGCCGGCTGGCTGCTCGAGATCCTGGGGCTCCTGAGGGAGAACACCCGCCTGTCGCGATCGGCGTCCGACCGCATCGCGAACCTGGCCGAGCGGTTGAAGAGGTTCGCACGTCTCGACGAAGCCGATCGCCAGCTGACCGACCTCAACGAATGCGTCGATAGTGCGGTGGCTGTGGTCGAGAAGGAGTTCGGCGGGAAGGTACGCCTGGAACGAGCATTGGCGGGGTTGCCGAGCATCCACGTGCCCGCGGGCGAACTGAATCAAGCGTTCCTCAGCCTGCTCACCAACGCCATCGAGGCGGTGAAGGACGGCGGAACGGTCAGCCTCCGCAGCTGGCACGACGATGCGGAGGTGCACGTCAGCGTGTCGGATGACGGGGTCGGGATGACGCCACAGGAGCTGCGCTCACTGTACGACATCCGGATGCGGAGCAAGGACCAGCGGGTCGGCATCGGATTGGGAATGGCGGGGGTGCGCAGCGTGGTCGAACGAAACGGCGGGCGACTCGCGGTACGAAGCGAAGCGGGCGAGGGAACCGAAGTCACGGTCAGCTTCCCGCTTCGCTGAGCGAGGCGGGCCCGGCGGCCCGCCCGGCGTCCGTCTACGAGGCGGTGGCCGGCGCCTCTTCCTCTGCCGCTTCCACCGGCGCGCGGAGCGCGTCGCTCAAGCCCGGCACCCCGATGCCGCCGGTCGGCACCTGGATCGTCGATCCGTCAAAATCACCTTCGGCGATGCCCTGCGTTCGCCCTCCGAGATGCTCGGCTAGAAACACTTCGGCCACGGCGAAGAAGGCGAGGCTGTTCTCGGGGCGGGCGAATCCGTGTCCCTCGTCGGGGAACAGCACGTACGTGACCGGAATTCCCTTTTCGCTCATCGCATCGACGATCTGGTCGGACTCGGCCTGCTTGACGCGTGGATCGTTTGCCCCCTGTCCGATCAGCAACGGTCTCTGGATGCTGTCGACGTAGGTGAGAGGCGAACGCTCCGTGAGGAGGGCCTGTCCTTCCTCGGTAGTATGGTCGCCGACCCGGTTCTTGAACAGATCGATGATGGGCGCCCAGTACGGCGGGATCGAGTTCAGCAAAGTGATCAGGTTCGATGGCCCCACGATGTCGACGCCGGCTGCAAACACGTCTGGCGTCATCGTCATACCGACCAGGGTCGCGTAGCCGCCGTAGCTCCCACCCATGATGGCGATCCGCTCCGGATCGGCGATCCCTTCCGCGATGGCCCAGCCGACCCCGTCGATGAGATCGTCGTGCATCCGGCGGCCCCACTCCAGATCGCCTGCGTTGGTGAAATCCTTCCCGAGGCCGGTCGAGCCTCGAAAGTTGACGGCCAGCACCGCGTACCCGCGGTTGGCGAGCAGCTGATGGAGGTTGCTCAGCCCCCAGTTGTCACGTCCCCACGGCCCGCCGTGCACGAGAAGCACCATCGGGAGCGCCTCTTCCGGTCGACCGTCGCCATCCGGGTCGCTGCCCACCGGAAGCGTCAGGTAGCTCACCAGATCGAGCCCATCACGGGATTGGATGATGGCCGGGTACATGGGCGCCAGCGGGTAATCCTTCAATGCATCCCGGTTCGTAAACAGGAAGCGTCCCTCCTTCGTGTCCCGATCCCATGAGTAGTAGGAGACGGGGCCGTCGCTTTCGACGAATGCCACGATCCACTTGCGATCGTCGAGCGTGCGGCTGGTCACGTTCACTTCCCCATCGTTGAGTCGGGCGAGCGCGGCGAAATCCTCCTGGATCTCCGGATCGATGATGTCCCACGAGCGTCGATCGTATGT
>CAZJXR010000099.1:0-13244 GCA_964550085.1 uncultured Gemmatimonadota bacterium | reverse complement strand
CCGCATGGAGGTGAGAGCGGGGCTCCCGGTGACCTCGTACTCGGCCCACGCGCCGAGCTGGAAAGTCCCGATGTCCTCGCACAGGTCGGCGAGACTCTGCGCACGAACGGTTGAGGGAGCGGCGACAAGAACGGCGGCCAACGCCGCCACGAGACCTGCACGCATACGGTTCTCCTCCAGTTTTGAGCCTGATTTCGAGCGCAACAAGATGGTCCTCTTACACTCAACGGGGGCGCCCTGTTCATGCACAGCCTTGCCTGCCCGGCTCACACCGGGAGCTTGAGTTCGAACCCCTCGCGGTCCCAGCTGCCGAGATCGGCCGCCGCCCAGTAGGTGGTGTGCAGGAACTCGAGCAGTGCCTCGTCGGGGGAGGGGGCCTCCCGCACCGTCTCGTACGCGAGCACGAACTCGCGGAGCTGCTCGTGATAGTACGCTCCGAACGGGCCGACGATCGCTTTCCGATACCCCTCGGGCTCGGGGTATGCGTACGAGTAGAAGAGCGGAAAGGGGATGTCGTCGTTGCCGGGCCACACTCCGGCGCTGCTCACTTCGTGGGAATAGGCCTCCCTTGCGACCCAATCCGGCATGTGCGGCACGCCGCCCGGGTGCGGAGGCGCCGTTCGCCCGGAGAAGCGAGTGACGGCCATGTCGAATCCACCCCAGAAAAAGTGCACCGGGCTGCACTTCCCGATGAACTCGGCCCGGAAGCGCTGGAACACGCGATGCGTCTGGGCCAGCAGCTGCCAGAAACGGTTGGTGGCGTCCGGGTCGTAGGTCGCGTGCTCGTAGTCCTTCTCGAACGGGACCGGGTCCGGCAGCTCGTTCGGCACGGTGTTGATCTCGACCGGAAACCCGAGTCCATCGAGCGCCGCCAGCACTTCGCGGTAGAAGTCGGCGACTGCCATCGAGCGAAGGGCGATGGCCGCCTGGCGGCCATCGCCGGCACGGATCGTTAGCACGTGATCGACGAAGTCGAAGTCGATGTCGAACATCCGGGTTCCATGCGGGATCGGCGACGTGGTGAGGCCGCGCGCGGTGACGTACAGCGGCACGTGCCAGGAGTGGTTGATCCACGGCGTCTGGACGAGGCGAATCTTTCCGACGATCTGGGTCCAGAGGTGGAGCGTGGCCTGTGTGTCCTTCCATTCCTCGTAGACCAGCTCAGGCCACGGATTCGGGTTGGGTGGGCTCATGGGCTCCTCGCGATTCCCGTCTGTGTTGGCTTGTCGGATCGCGGAACAAGCTACGGTTGGGACGGGCGAGGTGCTCTCTTCCGCCGAACCGCTCCTCTGCCTTGCCTCGAAGGATCGGTGGCGAGATTGTAGAGACATGGTCCACACCCGAACGGTTCAACGGCTGACCGATGCCGACCGGGCGGCGGTGGTCGAGATCCTGGCGACGTCATTTCACGACTACCCCGTCATGCGCTTCGTGCTCTCGGACGCTGGTCAAGAGTACGATCGCCACCTCCGCGCGCTGATCGGATTCTTCGCCGATGCCCGTTTCCTGCGCGAGTGGCCGGTGCTCGGCGTGCGGAGAGGGGCGGAGCTGGTGGCGGTCGCCCTGGTCAGCGAGCCGGTTTACGTGTCGCGCCCACCGGCGCTCAAAACCGTGTACGAGCGGCTCCACGATTCGATCGGAGCCGCCGCGCTCGCGCAGATGAACCGGTACGAACGTGGCAGCTCGGTCCACAAGCCAGAGGAACCGCACTACTTCCTGGGAATGATCGGCGTGCTGCCCGATTTCCAGGCTCAAGGGTATGGCCGCGCACTGCTCGACCACTTGCACGACATGTCCCGAACGGACCCGGAGTCACGAGGTGTGTGCTTGAGCACCGAGGACCCCGGGAACGTCCCGTATTACGAGCGCGTGGGATACCGGGTGGTGGGAGAGGCCGACGTGGGCGACATCCACAGCTGGTGCATGTTCCGTCCGGATGACGCCTGAGTTGTCGATCGGTCGTTTCGAGCTCGCCCGGCTCGCGGAGACGCTGGTGCCCCTCGAGCGGGGACTGCGCGCGATTCCCGAGGACCGGCTTGCCGAGCGACCCGTCCCCGGGGCGTGGCCGATCGGCCTCCTCATCGCGCACATCTACGAGGTGGTACACGTGACCCTGCTGGGAGTGAAGCTCGGAGCATGCACGGAGGCGGACGTGGCGGATATACCGGCCGCGGAGGCGGTGGCGGATTCCAGGCAGGGACTTCTCGCGCGCGCGGAGACCCTCCGCGGCTGGGTCGGAGAGTTCCGCCACCAGCTCTCGGACGAGCAGGTGTCGCGACAGGTCCGTTACTATTTTGGGGCAGAAGCCCGGGGTCTCGATGCGATCAACCTGGCCTACGCCGAGCTGCTTCATCACCGCGGGCAGGTCCAATCCTACCTGCGGTTGATGGGAATCGAGCCACCCGACATCTACGACACCACCCCGAGCGGGTCGGCGTAGATCGAGCTAATTTCAAACCGTCCTGTCGTCGAACTCTCCCAAATCAGGAGGAAATCATGCGCCGAACGGGTCTTCTCGCGGCTGCCATGGGACTCGCCATCTGTCCTATCCCGGCCGCGGCACAGACAAACCAGCAGGTCGCGGACGAGGTGATCTCGATCACCAAAGCCGAGTGGGAAGCGATCATCGCGCAGCGACCTGTCTCCGCCTCCATGGCCCACATCGCGGATGAGTACACGGAATTCAATCCGGGCTTCCCGGTTCGGTTGGATGGAAAGCCCGTCGTGATGCGGCTGAACGAGGCCGGCCAGACGAGCAGCGACGTGACCGTGTCGGCCGAGATGGCAAATCCAAAGGTACAGGTGTACGGAGATGTCGCGGTGCTGAGCTACAACTACATCGGGCAGACGCGGAACGCGGATGGCCAGGTCGAGCCTTCGCTGGCCAAGTCCACCCGCGTGTACGTCAAACAGGGGGGACAATGGAAGCTGGTGCACGCCAACTTTGCGCCCGTGGGTGACGGAAACTGATCGGGGCAGGTGAGCGGTAAGGGTCCGCCGTTCAGAGTCCGCGCGACCGGGCAAAGCGTGACAAAGACCAGGATCTCTTCGACGCCAGCTTCCGGAAACAGCTGACGAGCGGTGGTCGGGCTCCGCAAGGCCGTCGCTATCGTCGCGCTTCTCGCTCTCGGCGCGCTGGTCCTCGCTGCGCCGCCGCGGGACCCCGGCGGGAGTTATCGGCGAGCGGTGGTCGCGATGTGGCCTCTCCTCCTGCCGCTCGGTCTCACGGCTGTCGGGCTCGCCCTCGACCGGTACTGGGCGCGATGGCTCGGCATTGCGGCCGGAGTGGCCGTGCTCCCATGGGCCCTCGCCTTCACTCTCGGTCCGACGTACGGTCAGCCACGCACGCGCCAGAGCATTGCCTTGGCGGCGGCGGTCGCCCTCATCGTGGCGCTGGTGGGATCCCGGATGTTCGATCGCTACGAGGGTCGCACCACCGGTCTTCGCTGGCGAGGTCCGCGTATGGCGCTCGTCCGCTGGACGGTGATCTGCAACGTCGCTTCGGCGCTCGTCCTGTATCTGTTCGTGGCTGCCTACGACTTTCGCATCGAGTGGCATTTCGGCCTGCTCGGGGCCCTGCTGCTGGGGACCGTGGTCGGGGTCCTGCTGCTGGCACGCCAGCGGACTCTGGGTCTCATTCTGCTGGGCGGGTGCTGTATGGTGCTCGTGCCGGCGGGCGCCTGGTTCGTATCGCGCGAAGCGACCTACGCCGGCGAAGCCGTGCTGTTCGGGCTCGCCTTCGCGCCTGCCGTCATCACCGGCTGGGCCAGCCTGTTCGTATTCGGCCCGCCCATCTGGCGCTCGCTGCGGGCCGACTGACGAGCCTTTACGGCTCGCCTCCGAGCCGAGATCTTCAGGAGCACGCCGCCCTCTCCTCAATCGAACCGGGAGGACTTCATGGTATCGATCGGCTCGCTGTGGCTCGCCATCCTTCTCGCCGCGGTGCTCGTCTTCATCGCCAGCTTCGTCGTGTGGACGGTGCTACCGCATCACCGCTCCGACTTCGGCAAGGTACCGAACGAGGACTCAGCGCGGGCTGCCCTCAAGGGTATCGCTCCGGGCCAGTACAACATCCCGCACCTGCCGTCGCGGGATGCCCTCAAGGATCCGGAGCAGGCTCGCAAGTTCGAGGAAGGTCCGGTGGGCTTCCTCACCGTGTTGCCCAGCCGCGTCCCCGGGATGGGCAAGCAGCTCCTGCTGTGGTTCCTGTTTCTGGTGTGGATGGGTGGGATTGTGGCCTACGTGACGACCCGGACACTGCCGCCGGGCGCCGAGTATCTGCGGGTGTTCCAGATAGCCGGCACCGTCGCGTGGCTCGGCTTCGGGATGGCTACCATCTCCGACTCGATCTGGTTCGGACGCCCGTGGGGTTATTCGATCAAGCAGCTGCTCGACGCGCTGCTGTACGGGCTACTGGTCGGCGGTGTGTTCGGCTGGCTGTGGCCCGCCGCCTTATGACATCGCGCTCGACCGTAAAGTGATCGACGCGGCGTCCTTCAAAAACATCGCCGACTGGTCGCCGTAGTAGACGTCGCGATCGCCCTGTCGGAAGCTGAACTGGTAGCGGATCACGATCCGTCGCGGTCCGACCCGCGCTCTGGTCTCGAGTGACCGGAGGTCGAGCGGCGGTCCGATGTCGGCGAGGGAGACGAAATCGGCGCGGTGGATCCGGTTTCCGAATCCCACCCACCCGTCATCCCAGCGGCAGCCGTGGAAGTACCAGGCGTGCAGGCAGCCGAGATTGCCCGTGATGATGATCATCTCCGGGCCTGGGACGTGGGGCGGGTGGGTGCTCGATGGGCGCTGGAAGCGACCGTACGGCATCTCCCGTCTGGTGTCGAACCGCGCCTCGATCCTCCGGGCGACGGGGTCGATGGCCAGGATCTCGTCGATCAGAAAGGCTTCCTCCCGGTACAGGAAGGTGTCGAGGAAGCGGCGCAGCTCGAGAGGATCGAATCCGTCCGGGAGCGTCGGCGTCATTCGTGACGATCGCCGACCTCCAGCATGAGCGCAACAGGCGTCAACCAAGGGCGACGAAAGGAGATGGGCTCCTGAGCGACGGTCTGGTATCACTCCTCGCCGTGCTGGCGCTCGCCGTCGTGCATCTGTATTCGGGGACGCAGCGGGCGTTGGACCGTCCATGGCCGTCGCGGGCGCTCTCGGCCGGAGCCGGAATCGCCGTCTCGTACGTGTTTCTGGACCTGATGCCGGCCCTCGCGGCGCGACAGAGCGTCGTGACCGGCAGCGGAATCTTTCCCGATCTAGAGCAGCACGTCTACGTTCTGGCTCTCACCGGTCTCGCGGTGGCGTTTTGGGTGGAGACGGCATCGCGCGCATCGCGTCGCCGCCGGAGGCGGGCGGGAAAACCGGATGTCACGGGGAGCGCCACCTTCTTGCTCAGCGTGAGCTCGTTCGTGGTGCTGAACGCGGCGATTGGCTATGCGGTCGCCAATCCCGGCGACGAGGCAGTCGAGCCGCTCTGGATGTTCACCCTCGCCATGGGGCTGCACTTTCTGGCCAACGATCATTCGCTCGGCGAGCACCACGGTGAGCGATACCGTCGCACGGGTCGCTGGCTGCTAGCAGCCGGGCTCCTCATCGGGTGGATGGTCGGAATGACGCCCCGGCTCGAGATCCGCCCCGAAGCGCTGGCGCTCGTGATCGCCTACATCGCGGGCGGCACGATCCTCAACATCCTGCGCCACGAGCTTCCCGACACCGACCGCTCGGCCGACGTCGTAGCCTTCGTCCTGGGAGCGGCCGTGTACGGCATGCTGCTCCTCGCTCTCGCGCCGATGGCTTAGTTCGCAGATTGGTTCGCGGTTCGCCGAGCTTGTACCGTCGATGTTTGCCGAGCCACTGCCGGCACCCCGGACGCGACCAGTTAGGCTACAACCAGGAGAGTCGACATCATGCAGCAAAACAACACCGGACGCTTTGCGACCCTCCTCGCCGCGCTCGCTTTCCCCTTCCTGCTATTCCCCCTTGTGCTGCAGGTGGAATCGTTTCCGGAGCTTCAGCGACTTGTTTTTACCGCCATCCTGCTCGCCGCGGTGATCGCGGTAAGCGGGAGCCGCCGGGTGCTCCGGTTGTCGGTGGCCGGCGGACTCGTCGCCATCGGTCTCGGTTGGACGGCGGAGATCTCGGGTTCGTCGGTGCTGGTCACGATCAGTCAGTCGGTGAACGCCCTCTTCGTCCTCTACATTGTCGGCGTCATCTTCGAAGCCGTGAGCCGGCAGGACCACGTCGACCTGGGAACGGTGATCGGCGGAATCTGCATCTACCTGCTTCTCGTATTGTCCTTCAGTCAACTGCACGGGCTGCTCGAACACCTACAGGCGGGGTCGTACCTGAGTGAGGGCCGGCCACTCGCCGACTGGACGGCGGGGGGAAACCAGGACGAGCTCGTCGCCACCCTGCTCTACTTCAGCCTCACCACGCTCACGACGCTCGGATACGGGGACATCGTTCCTGCCGTACCGGTGTCCCGGATGCTGGCCGGCGCGGAGGCGGCCATCGGCCAGCTGTATCTGGCCGTATTCATCGGGAGACTCGTGGGCCTGTACACGGCGCAGTCGATCGGGCGAGCGGCCCGTGCGCCGGCGGGCGGCGATACGAGGGCGACCCGCGCGGAATCGGACTGAAGCCGTTTCACGGCAAGCGAGTCGAATCTCGCGTGGGCGGAAGTCGGCGTTTACCTTGGGGCTCTCCCATACCGAGTTTGCGCGGCGGCGGCGGCGGGTTTGGGCGCAGTAGTCCCGGCAAGGAAACCGACGACGTGACGATTCGATTCCGCGCTCTCGTTCTCTCGACGTTGGTCGCATCGGCAGGCTGTACGGTCGGTCCCTCTTACAACCCGCCACAGGAACCCGTGGCTCCGGTCTCTTGGAGGGCACCCCTTACCTCCGGACTGAGCGACTCGCCAGACAGCCTCGCAAACTGGTGGACCGTGTTCGAGGATTCGGTTTTGAACCATCTCATCGAGCGAGCGGCGGCGTCCAATCTAGACGCGCGCGAAGCGGCGGCTCGCATCCGGGAGAGCCGTGCGGAACTGGCTGCCGCCCGGAGCCGCGGCTATCCGATCCTCGCACTCGGTCTTGTTGCGGGCGGCAGTCAGCTGAGCGACAACGGTTCTCTGGCTCAGATTGCGCCCAGCGGAGGCTTCGAACCGCAGGCGCAATTTGCGGTCGGTCTTACCGCCAGCTGGGAGTTGGATCTTTTCGGCCGCGTGCGAAGTTCCGTCCGAGCGGCCGAAGCGGGCGTGCGAGCTTCGGTCGAGGATCAGCGCAACGTGTACGTGATCCTGTTCGGCGAGGTCGCCATCACCTACGTCGAGATACGGACGCTACAGCAGCGCGTGGCGGATACCCGGGCCAATGTGGATCTGCAGCGGCGAACGCTCGAGTTGGTCGAGGAGCGAGTCGTGGGAGGCGTCTCGACGCAGCTCGACGCCGCGCAGGCGGAGATGAACCTGCTCCTGACGGAGGCTGCCGTTCCGCAGCTCCGGATCGCGCTCCGGTTGGCGCTCAACCGACTGGCGGTGTTACTCGGAGATGAGGCCGGGGCCCTCGACGCGGAGCTCGAGGAGATGGCCTCCATCCCCGTTCCTCCTCCCGAAGTGGCGGTTGGCATCCCCGCCGATCTGCTGCGACGGCGCCCCGACGTGAGAGCGGCCGAAGACCGCTACGAATCGGAGCAAGCGCGGATCGGAGCTGCCACCGCGGATCTGTACCCCCAATTGACGATTGATGGCTATCTGGGACTCGAATCGCGCTCCGTGTCGAGCGTGTTCGAGACGGATAGCCGCGAGTGGACGGTGTCCGCGCCCATCAATTGGGTGGCCTTCGACGGCGGTGGCCTTCGGAGTCGGGTCGATGCGGCGGACGCCCGAACGGCAGGAGCGCTGCTCCAGTACCAGCAGGTGGTGCTCGAGGCGCTGGCGGAGACGGAGAACGCGCTGACCGAGTACGCGCAGCAAACGACTCGCCGCGAGCGGTTGAGTGGGGCGGTCGACGCGGCGCGACGGGCCGTCGAGCTGGTCACCATTCAGTACCGCGACGGGACGGTGGACTTTCAGAACGTGATGGATACGCAGCGCCAGCTCCTGCGAGCGCAGGACGACCTGGCCAACACGGAAGGGCGCGTGGCGACGGCGCTGGTCAGCATCTACAAGGAGCTGGGAGGCGGGTGGCAGTCTGTGGCACCCGAACGGGATGATGAGGGTTCGTAGCAGCCGGTCGGGCCGGAACGTCGGTCTCGAAATAGCGCGGCTGCCTCAGACCGAGAACGAATTGAGGCGCGCATGGACTTCTACTTCATTCTGACGATCATCTCGTTCATCGTCATTCTGGCCGCACTGACAACGGTGGTGCTGCTTATTCTCGGGCTCCCGGGCAAGATCGCGCGCAGACGCGGCCATCCGCATGCGGACGCCGTCGAGCTCATGGGGTGGCTGGGCGTCCTCGGGGGCGTGTCGTGGATCAGCGCCCTCATTTGGTCGATTCACGACTCGCTTACCGTCGATATCCGTCGCACGCCCGCCGGTGAGCGCGAGCACATTCGCGGCATTCTCGAAGAAGCGGGTGTCGATCCCGACAGGGCGGACGAGATCCTCGGCAATCGACCTCGAGGAGCCAGGCCATGATCGTCGCCCTCACCATCCTGGCGCTCGAAGGGTTTCTCATCTGGTTCGTGTTCTTCAAGAAGCGGTGGCTGAAGTTCGGCTACGGCTGGGGCTTGGTGAGCGTGTACGGCGGCCTGCACGTGCTGCTCGTCTTTCTGCTCGGGATGCGGTACGGTCAGCCGTACTCGACGGACGCTCGGATCGTGCGGCATACGGTTCAGATCACGCCGCGCCTGCCCGAGCCGACCCGGCTGGAGGAAGTGCTCGTCGAGCCTAATACGCCGGTCAAGAAGGGCGATCCCCTGTTCCGGTTCGATACAGAGCTGTACGAGTATCGGGTGAAGCAGCGAGAGGCGGCGCTGGCTGATGCCCAACAGAACGTGCGCATCATGCAAGCGAACGTCGCGGCAGCGGCACAGGCGGTCGCCAGGGCGCGTGCCGAGCGCGACTTTGCCGCCGCCCAGCGGGACCGGTATCGGGACCTGGCCGCCGCGGGCGCGGGTCGGGAGGAAGAATACCAGCGCTGGCAGGATCAGTACGCGATCGCGGAGGCGACGGTCGGTCAGGCGGAGGCCGAGGCCGCGGAAGCGCGACTTGCCTACGAATCCCAGATCGACGGCGTGAACACGACCGTCGCGGCGGCGCAGGCCGCGCTGGAGGAGGCGCGTTACTACCTGCAGCAGACCACCATCGTGGCCCCGGAGGACGGTTTCATCACCAACCTCCAGGCGGTGCCCGGCATGATCGCGGGAATCGTCCGGTTCGGTGCCATCGCCTCATTCGTGATCGACGCGGAACCATACCTGCTGGCGACATACGTGCAAGAACACCTGAAGCACGTGAAGCCCGGCCAGCCGGTGGAAATTGCCCTCGACTTCTATCCCGGTGAGATCCTCACCGGAACCGTCGATGCGGTGTGGTGGGCCACCGGTACGGGCCAGCTCCTCCCCTCGGGCGAGCTGCCCAGCTTTCCATTGCTGCCGCCCCCGAAGGGGCGGTTCGCGGTCAAGATCCGGATGGCCGAGGCCGACTCGATCAACCTGCCTATGGGCGGGCAGGGTGCAGCCGCCATCTACACGGACAAGCTCCGCCAGTACTCGTTCCTGCGGCGGATTGAGATCCGCGGCCGATCGCTGCTCAACTACCTGTTCCCAATGCCCTTCTGACCGGTGTTGAGCTGCTCCCACTCCTCGAGCGTGTTCGGCCAGTCCTTCTTGAGGAGCCGGGAGAGGGCACGGTCGGTGAGCAGCCGTCCGCCGGTCTGACAGGTGGGACAGTAGTTCGTCTCGTTCTGGGCGTAGCGGATACGCTGTACCGGGGACCCACACTCGGGACACGGCTCCCGGTAGCGACCGTGGACCGCCATCGCGTCGCGGAACGCCGTCACCTTCTCCGGGAAGTCGTCCCCCGTCTCCGCCCGCAGGCGCTCGATCCACTCGGCGAGCGTGTCGCGGGTGGCGTCGAACAGCCGCTCGATCTCCTCCGGACTCAGCTTGTGTGACCATTTGAGCGGCGACAGCCTCGCCCGGTGCAGGATCTCGTCCGAGTAGGCGTTGCCGATTCCGCTGAACAGCGATGGGTCGGTGAGGGCGCGCTTGAGAGTGTGGTTCTCACGCATGATCGTGGCCCGAAACGTCTCGAGGTCGGCCTCCAGAGGCTCGACCCCGCCCCTGTCGTGGGCGGCGAGGCCTTCCGCGCCGCTCACCAGGTGCAGCGAGGCGCGCTTCCTCGTTCCCGCCTCGGTCACCAGCAGCGTTCCGGAGCCGAAATCGAGCGCCGCCAGGCCGAGCCGGCCGGGCAGCTTCGCGCCCGGCTCCCGCCACTGGAGCCGCCCGGCGATCATGAGGTGGAGCACGAGCCACAGGTCGGCCTCGAGGCCGATGGCGATCTGCTTCCCGAGCCGCCGGAGTCCCGTCACCCGCCGCCCCTCGGCCGCCGAGGGCGGCGGGTCGACCGACCGGAGGAGAAACGGGCTCGCGATGCGGACGCGCTCCAGACGCGCGCCCATGATCCGTTTATGCAGCGCGTCGAGGTAGAGCGTGACGTCGGGCAGCTCCGGCACGACACATCCTCCTCGGTGAACAACTCGACGGGTGAATAGCCTGGTCGAGCCCGAGGCGCGGGAGCACGCCCTCCAAGGCTGCTCGCGTGATCGGGGCCGGGAGTCCGTTGGCTTCTCCCCGCCGAAAGTCGCCAAAATAGCGTCCCTTGACGCCCGAACCGAGCAAGTTCCTGGAGGGACGTTCCGGACCGCACGGACGATCCGGCCGTACTATCTTCCACGGACCAATCGAATTCCAGGGAAGGAGAGCGAGATGGGAAGCGACGGACACCGACCCGACACCCGCGCCATCCACGCCGGCTCCCGACGGCCGCGCATCGACGGAGCGATCTCGACGCCGATCTTTCAGTCGAGCACCTTTGAATTCCACGGCGAGGGATACCACGACATAGGGTATCTTCGCCTCAGCACTTCACCAAATCACCGCGTGCTCGCCGAGCGCATCGCGGCGCTCGAGAGGACCGAGGACGCGCTGGTGACCGCCAGCGGTATGGCGGCCATCTCGACCACCTTCCTGACCGCGCTGTCGGCCGGGGACCACCTGCTGGTGCAGGACTGCCTCTACGGCGGCACGGCAGGACTGCTGACGAACGTGCTCCCCCGGTTCGGGATCTCGCATTCGGTCATCGATCCGCAGGACCCTGCCTCGTGGCCGGACCTCCTGCAGCCTACGACCCGGATGATCTACGTCGAGACGCTGACCAACCCGCTGCTTCAGGTGGCGGACTTGGAGGCGGTCAGCGCCTTCGCGCGCGAGCGCGGTCTCCTCTCCGTGATCGACAACACCTTCGCCAGCCCGATCAACTTCCGGCCGGCGGAGCACGGCTTCGATCTGGTGGTTGAGAGCTGCACCAAATACATGAATGGCCACACCGACCTGGTGGCGGGCTCCGTAGCGGGCCCGACGGACTGGATCCGCCGGATAAAGCTCAGCCTCGATCATTTGGGCGGCTCGATGGACGCGCACGCCTGCTACCTGCTCGAGCGGGGGCTCAAGACCCTCGGCGTCCGGGTGCGGCAACAGAACGAGAGCGCGATGCGGATCGCCGCCCACCTCGAGCGCCATCCGGCGGTTCTCCTGGTCAACTACCCGGGCCTGCCCGCTCATCCCCAGCACGAGCGGGCTGCGCGGCTGTTCGACGGCTTCGGCGGCATGCTCTCGTTCGAATTGGGGGGCGGGGTCGAGGCGGCGGAGCGTTTTCTGGCCGCGCTCCGGCTACCCGCCGTGGCACCGAGCTTGGGGGGAGCGGAGTCGCTCGCCGTTCGTCCGGCTGCCGCGGTCCACTCGGGCCTGTCGCCCGAGGAGCGGGCGCGGAGCGGGATCACCGACGCCCTGATCCGCTTTTCGGTCGGCCTCGAGAGCCCCGATGACCTCATCGCCGACATTGGCGCGGCCCTGGAGGCGGCGGTCGCCGTCCCGGCGTAAGCGAGATTGCGTGCCGCGGTCGAGGTGCTGGATCGTCCCTCGGCCGAGATCTCGTGAGGCGATGAGCGAATGGGCAAACAGAGCGCCGGCCTGCTTCTCTACCGCCGGCGGGGAAACTCCCTCGAGGTGCTGCTCGTACACCCGGGCGGACCGTTCTGGGCCAACCGGGACCTCGGGGCGTGGTCGGTGCCCAAGGGCGAGTACGGTGCCGACGAGCCGCCGCTGGAGGCGGCCCGGCGCGAGTTCCGCGAAGAGCTCGGAACGGAGCCGACTCTGGCCGCCGAAGGGGAGTACATCGCGCTCGACGCGGTACAGCAACGCGGCGGAAAGGTGGTGCGAGCATGGGCCCACGAGGGAGACCTGGACCCGGCGCAAGTGCGCAGCAACCGCTTCACTCTGGAGTGGCCGCCGCGCTCGGGGCGCAGGCAGGAGTTTCCCGAGATCGACCGGGCCGAGTGGTTCCCGGTCGAGGAAGCGCGGCGGCGCATTCTCCCCGGCCAGCTTCCGCTGCTCGAACAGCTTTCCGAGCAGCTCGGCGGCTGACGTTGCGTTAGTGGCGACGATCGCCTGGATCGCGGCCCTGCTGCTGGTCGCGGCGGGACTGATCGGCGTCCTGCTGCCGGCCCTCCCCGGCTCGATCTTCGTGTTTGTCGGTCTCGTCCTCGCGGCCTGGGCCGACGGCTTTACCCGCGTGGGCGGGGGCACGATCGCCCTGCTCGCCCTCCTCACCGCCTCGACCTATGCGGTCGACTTCGCAGCCAGCGCGGTGGGAGCCCGGCGCTTCGGTGCCAGCCGGTGGGCGATGCTGGGAGCGGCGATCGGGGCGCTCGTCGGTCTCTTCTTCGGCGTCCCCGGCATCGTGATCGGTCCGTTCGCCGGCGCCGTGCTCGGCGAGCTGCTGGTCCGGCGCGACGTTCGAGGTGCGGGGCGCGCCGGCCTCGGAGCGTGGCTCGGAATCCTGCTCGGGACGGCGACCAAGGCGGCGATCGTGCTGGTCATGATCGGCATCTTCGCTCTCGCCTACCTGCGCTGACGGACCGCCATTCGGCCGCCGGCGCGGAGGGAGATCAAGAGGACCGCCGCCGGGCGATGAGGGCGCCACCGGCGACGGCGAGCGGCGCGAACACGAGGAG
>CAZJXR010000098.1:0-13245 GCA_964550085.1 uncultured Gemmatimonadota bacterium | reverse complement strand
GAAGCGGTAGACCTCGTGCCGCGGCTCAGGCTCGACCACGTGCCGCTTCAGGCGAGCTTCTACATGTACCTCGATGAGCCCGAGCGGGCGCTCGACGCGCTCGAGCAGCTGTACGACGACCGCCACTACGCGTGCGCCCTGGTGCTGCAGCTGTCGGAGCTCGATCCGCTGCGGACGAATCCTCGCTTCGAGGAGATCGTGCACCGGATTGACCTCGATAAACCCCCGGCGGCGGTCGAGTAATCGGTCCGAAGACTGGTTTGCCTTGAACGCGCGGCGGGCTCGAGTCACGGTCCGCGCCGGAGAATCGCTCCTCACCCCGAGACCGCTGCGCGCTCAGACGTCATAGCGATCCGCCAGCGTCTCGAGGTGGTGGCGGGTGTGGCCGGCGATGACGTAGGCGAGGGCGCGGACGCTGACCGCCTGTTCGCAGGCCCGTCCGCGCCGCTCCCAGGCCTGGGGCGGCAGATTCCGGAACAGGGCGAGGGTCGCCCGCCGCACGTCGCTCCACTCGCTCATCACGTCGGCCAGGCGGCGCCCCTTCGCCTGCATCTCCGCCACGTACGCCTGATCGTCGAAGCTCGAGAGCGGGGTCGGGTCGGCCCGTCCGATCCGGAGCGCCCGGTAGGCGAACACGCGCTCCGTGTCGGAGAGGTGGCCGATCACTTCCTTGATGGTCCATTTCGCCGGCGCGTAGCGGTAGTCGCCGCGTGCCTCGGGGAGGCGCTCCAGCCGGGCGACGACCTGGCGTCGCTGCTTTTCCAGGACGGCCAGGACATCCTCGCCGCCTTCAATGCGGGCCACGTACCCGGCGAATTGCGGAGCGTACTCATCGGCATCGGGGCGCGTGGTCGCATCGGCCCCCGGATGTCGCGAGGCGATCGTCATTCTCCGCTCCGTCTCGTCACCTTCCTCCGTCTCATGCCAGGTTGATCTTCTTCAGCAGGGCGGTGAACCGGGGATGCGAGCGCAACGGCTCGAACAGGAACGAGCCCTTGATCCCGTACACGGCACCGGATCGCTCGTCGAATGCCCGCTCCAACTGATCTAGGGCCGCGTCGTGCTCCCCGAGCCCGGTGTACACATAGGCAAAGTGGTAGGGAGAAACGAATCGCTCTCGGTCCATCTCTTCCATCTGTCGAAGGATCTCGCGGGCGTCTTCCGCCCGGCCCGCCAGCGCGTATGCCTCCCCCAGCTGCGCGAGCCACATGGTGTCCCCCGGGGACAGCGCGACGGCCCGCTCCAGCCCGGCGAGACCCTCTTCCGTCATTTCCTTCCGCAGGCACGCCCACCCCAGGGTGGCATGAGCGCGCGAGTACCCGGGAACGAACGCGAGGCAGTGGCGTGCCTCCTGGATCGCTTCATCGTACCGACCCGCTCTCAGCAGCGCCGTGGCGACATCCAGCGGGTGGGCCAGCGGGTCGAGCTCGCGCGCGCGTCTCTGGGCCTCGACCGCCTCGTCGAAGCGGCCGAGCGAGGACAACAGCCGGCCGTAAAGGTCGAACGTGTCCGCGCTGTTGGGGTTCAACTCGAGCGCCCGTCGGAAGGCGTGCTCGGAACCGGCCCAATCGAACTCCCATATGCACCGGATGACGCCGAGCACCGTATGCGCTTCGGCCAGCTCTCCGTCCAGCTCCAGCGCCCTG
Source organism: uncultured Gemmatimonadota bacterium (assembly GCA_964550085.1). Taxonomy (GTDB): domain Bacteria; phylum Gemmatimonadota; class Gemmatimonadetes; order Palauibacterales; family Palauibacteraceae; genus JBFILW01. The sequence goes on along the minus strand of CAZJXR010000098.1, from coordinate 11,599 downwards.
GCCGCGGCCCACTTTGCTCGGGCGTAGTCCTGATCGGACCGATGGACTCCGATCTCCCCCAGCTCGGTGTTCGCCAGGGCCAGCGCAGCATGAGGCAGCGCATAGCCCGGATCTCGATCGATCGCCTGCTCGAAGTAATCGATCGCCTTGCGCATCTCTTCGTCGGTGTACCGGATGAAGCATTGCCGCCCCTGGAGGTAGAGCTGGTAGGCGTGCAGGTCCGCGGTCGGCTCGCGGCGGATCCGCGTCTGCTCGTCCGGGGAGAGCTCCGCCTCGAGGGCAGCCGCGATGTGGAGCGCCACGTCGGCCTGGATGGCGAAGATGTCCGTGAGCTGGCGGTCGTACGTCTCCGCCCACAGGTGCTGGTCCGCCGCGGCATCGATCAGCTGCGCCACGACCCGCACCCGGTCCCCGGCCCGCCGCACGCTCCCTTCGAGCACGGTCCCGGCCCCCAGCTTCGCCCCGATCTCGCGCAGGCTCTGCTCGCGCTTCTTGAACAGCATGACCGACGTGCGCGAGATCACCTTGAGGTCTCGAACCTTCGAGAGCTGAGCGATCACGTCTTCGGTGATTCCGTCCGCGAAGTACTCGTTCTCCGGGTCCGCGCTCAGGTTCAGGAAGGGCAGCACAGCCACGCAACGGGAAGTGGTCCCGTCCGTGCTTTCCGCACTCAGCGCCTCCGCGAACGCGGCGGCCGAGGCGAACCGGTCGGCGGGCGCCGTGGCCAGGGCTTGCGTGAGTGACCGCTCGACAGCCACCGGCACCCGCTCGCGCACTCGCCGGACGCCGGGAACCGGATCGACCAAGCGCTTGGTGATCACGGCCTGGGCGGTCGGCCCCGTGTAGGGCGGCTCGCCGGCGAGCATCTCGTACAGGACGCAGGCCAGACTGTACACGTCGGTGCGCTCATCCAGCCGGAGGTCGCCGCTCGCCTGCTCGGGGCTCATATACTCGGAGGTCCCGACCAGGAGCCCGGTCAGCGTGAGGCGCTCGCTCGCGGCCGCGCTTACGGCGAGCGCGATCCCGAAGTCCGCCACCATCGCCTCGCCCTCCTGGATCAGGATGTTCTCCGGCTTGATGTCGCGGTGGATCACGCCCCGGGCGTGCGCGTGGCCGAGGGCCGCCGCGACGTCCTGGGTGATGGTGAGCGCCTCCTCGATCGGGAGCTGCCGATCGCGGTCGAGCCGGTGGCGCAGCGACTCGCCGCGGACGTACGGCATCACGTAGTAAAGGAATCCGTCCGCAGTCCCCGAGTCGTACAGCGGGAGAATGTGCGGATGGTTGAGTCGGGCCGCCGTCTCGATCTCGCGCAGGAAGCGCTCGGCGCCGAGCGAGGAGGCGACGTCGGGCTCCAGCACCTTGACGGCCACCTTGCGCCGGTGCTTGAGATCCTCGGCGAGGTAGACCGTCGCCATCCCGCCCCGGCCGATCTCGCGCTCGATCGCGTACCGATCAGCGAGCGCGGAGATCAGGCGGTCGGCGATGGGCACGGGGGCATCCGGTTCCGTTCGAGAGACGAGGATATCGATTGGGGAATCTAGCGCGTCCGAAGGGCGAGTGTCAGACCCGGATCGCATCCGCGCCGCGGATGCTATGCCCCGCGTCGTTCGTCGATCACCGGCTCGCCGAGCACATCCATGCGCGGCTCCACACCGAGGCCGGGCGCCGGTGACGCAGTCATCCGCCCGTTCACCCGCTGCGGCGCGCCGTCCGCGGTACTCACCGTCACGTAGCTGTTGAAGTCGGTCGTGGTGAAGAGGGACTCGGTCGGAGTGCTGTGCGCGAGGTGGGCGATCGCCGCGGTGGTGATATCCCCGCCCCAGCTGTCCTCGATCGTCATCGCGATCCCCAGCGACACGCACAGGTCGCGGGCCTGCCGCGCGCGCGTCAGCCCGCCGAACTTGCTGATCTTGAGGTTGACCACGTCCATGGCCCGATCGGCGTGGCCGCGAATCAGCATGTCGATCCCATCGATGACCTCGTCGAGCACGAACGGGAGGTCGGTGTGCTGCCGAACCGAGAGGCACTCCTCATACGAGCGACAGGGTTGCTCGACGTAGACGTCGAGGTTCCGCACCGCACGGACGACGCGGCGGGCGTCGTGCATGAGCCACCCCGTGTTCGCGTCGGCCACCAGCCGGTCACCGGGCTCCAGCTTCGCGGCCGCAGCGCGGATGCGCTCGATGTCGACCTCCGGGTCACCGCCCACCTTGAGCTGGAAGCGGCGGTAGCCCTCGCCCCGGTACTCCGCCACCCGGTCCGCCATCGCGTCCGGCGCGTCCTGCGAGATGGCCCGGTAGAGCACCACGTCGTCGCCGTACCGGCCGCCGAGCAGGGTGCAGACCGGCTGTCCGGTCGCCTTGCCGAGCAGGTCCCAGCACGCCATGTCGACCGCCGACTTCACGTACGGGTGACCATGTAACACCCTATCCATGAGGTGGTTGAGCTTACCGACCTCGAGCGGATTCTGATCGATCAGGTGCGGCGCGAGCTCGGCGATTCCCGCTCGCGCGCCGCCGGCGTAGGCGGGCAGGTACACGGGCCCCAGGGGGCAGACCTCGCCCCAGCCGACCAACCCTTCGTCGGTCTCGATGCGGACGATCGTCGAGTCGAACACGCGCACCGATTTGCCGCCCGACCAGTTGTAGCTCCCCTCGCGCAGCGGGAGATCCACCTGATAGGCGGCGACGTGCTCGATCTTCATGGCTGCTCTCTCGGCTGGGGGACAGCGCCGCCAACGGCCGTGATCGGCCGTTGGCGCATGGAACGAAACTCCGGGCGGGGCCGCGACCGATTCGCCATCCGGGAAGAATCGACCCGGCACCGGGCCGGAGGTATAATGTGCGCCATATGGCAGCGCTACCCCAGATCACCTGGCAGGACGTCCAGCAGCTTCCGGACGACGGCAAGCTCTACGAGGCGATCGAGGGTGAGCTGTACGTGACCGCGGCACCCTCCCTGCGCCACCAGGAGGTGAGCCTGCGGCTCACCATCGCCCTGCACGGCATCCTGGTCGAGGGCGGCCATGGGAAGCTGTGGGCCGCTCCCACCGGAGTCGAGTTCCCCGACACGGGAGAGGGCGTGCAGCCGGACCTCGTGTTCGTCTCCGGCGCGCGGCGGGAGATCCTCACCCCCGCCTGGATTCGGGGCACCCCCGACCTGGTGGTCGAGATCCTGTCGCCTTCGACTGCGTCGCGCGACCTCAAGCTCAAGCTGCGGTTGTACGAGCGGCAGGGCGTGCCGGAGTACTGGGTCTTCGACCCGGAAGGTGACGTGGTCGACGTGTGGCGGTTCGGCACCGCACCCGAGTTCGAGCGCTTCACGGAGAGAGTTCCGGTCCGCCTGGGAGACGACACGCTGGGCGCCGTGGAGCTGAGAGAGATCTTCCGCCGCGACTGACCGTGCCGGCGTCAAGCCGGCCGCGTTCGTGTCGGCGTCGCCCCCGACGGGTCGTCTTCACCGCTTCGGCTGGCTACGGCGCTCCCTCCCGCGTCGGCTGGCTACGGCGCTCCTTCCCGCGCCTCGAATTCGCCGCTCACCTCCACATCCACCTTGAAGCCGCGGTAGCTGTCCGGGATCTGTTCGCGCACAGCCGCATCGTCGCGTGCCAGGTACACCTTGATACACGGCTCGTCTCCGCACAGGCCGACGGCCGTGCCGGTGACGCCGTCGAGCGCCATCACGGTCGGGGTGAGCGCCTCCTGGGCGGCGATGATCGTGCTGTCGGACACGCTGACCACCTCCTCGTGACGATCGGCGCCCGCCTGGCCGGTTCCCGGTGCGGAGCAGGCGGCTGACCACCCCACTGCTCCGAGAACCCGTGCCGCCAGGCGGAATCGGTTCATCATCGACGTGCACCAGAAAAAGAGGGCCGGGAGCTCCTGCTCCCGGCCCAATCATACGCGCCAGACCGCGCGGCGACTACGCGCGGCTCAGTCTCCGTCGATCGCGAGTCCCGGGAACTCGTCCAGGACGAGATCGATCGGATTGGCGATGGTGGAGAATATCGAACCGGCGAACAGGAGTCCTACCGGCCTCCGGTCGTCCTGCCGCGCTCTCCCCTTCCCGTCCACCACGATCAGCGATCCGGAGTCACCACCGGCACTGAAGCTGCCCGGGGTGATGATGATCTGATTGGTGAAGCAGGCGACGCCGGCAGCGCCGTAGCTCACGTTCACCGTGGCGTTGATCGCCCCGATCGTTCCCGTCGTCAGCTCGGTCGTCCGCCCGTACTTCTTCACCTTCATGTTGAGTGCCGGGGCGATGGTGGCCGACTTCGGCGTCCCGTACCCATCCGGGTGGGTGGCGTTGCCGACCAGCGCCGTCGTCGTCGAGGCAATGGCCGCGTCGACTGTGTTGGTGCAGGCACCGGTGAAGTCGATCGGCACGAAGGCCGACAGGTTGCCGATGTCGTCAGCCGGCGACGCACCGCCATCGAACGTGCCCGGCTGGATCACCGCGTCGCCGATCCCGGCCAGGTTCATGTTCGCATACACGTGGTTGTTGCTGAGGGCGAACACACTGCCCGTCCCGTCGACCAGGCGCACTCCGATCGTTCCGGCCGTAATCGCCGGGTGCCCAGTCGAGACGCCGAGCGGAACCGGGCGCGGGAAGCGCGACTCGGGCGGCAGGCTTGGCGGATTTCCACCCGGCGGATCCTCCTCGCACGGCGGGAGCTGTCCGACTCCGCAGGTGGGCTTCGGCTGGGCCACGATCGGCGGCTTGGCGAAGATACGGCCGGTGAGCAACAGCTCGACCGGAACACCTTCCAGAGGCTCGCCGGCGCGAACAGCGGTGTGCTGCGCCAGCAGCAACACGACGGGCTCGCCATCGGTGCCAATCGCCACCGCCGTGCCGACCACCCCGGCACGCCGCATCAGCTGCGGGGTGTGGCGCTCCTGCACCGCGATCACCTGGGCCAGATCGCGGATGCCGACAGCCGGAGTGACCGGAATCTCGGGCGCTGTGGTCCCGTCCGGCGCCTCCGAGCACCCCCACGCCACCAGCAGCAGTGCGGCCGCCGGTATCAGTTTTCTGGATGACACAACGGTTCGAGTCATTGTTCGGCCTCCGCCACAGCGAGAAACGGGGTCCAGCCTGCCGGGCCGCATGGTTATGCGCCTTGCCGGGAATCCCGCGCCTCGGTTTCAGAACTGTGGCGGTGGGACAGGCGCAACATCGGTGCCAGATGGGCTCAGGCGGGCGTGAGCGCTCGCCTCCCTGCGGGGTCGTCTGCTACTCGCGTGCGGCCAGCCGCGCGAAGCGCGGATCGTCGCGCAGTGGGTCGAAGATGGGGTCCAGCCGCAGCCGACCGCTCCAGAGCTCGGAGGGTCGGGAGAGCAGCGCGTCGAGCTCGGCGATGGCCCGCTCGTGATCGCCGACCAGAGTGAGGATCTCGGCCAGGTAGGCCTCGGTGGCGGTGCCGTCCATCGCGTCCATGTCGTGGTTGAACTGCTGGACCGCTAGCGTGCCTTCGGCCACGGCCTCCGCCTCCTTCCCCTGGAGGGCGAGCGCCATGCCGAGCATCGAATGCGCGATCGCCTCCGCCCCGAACAGTCTCCCGGTGACTCCACGGGCTCGTCGTGCACGGATGGCTTCCCGCGCCTGGCGCTCCAGCGAATCGGCGTACATCCGGCCCCGCACCGTGTCACCCGCCAGGCGGTATAGCTTGGCCAGGCGGAGCGTCCTGTTGTCTCCGCCGAAGTTTGAAGCGGAAGGGAATTCGAGCACCGATGTCACTTCCTCTGCGCCGAGCGGTTCGAGAATCGCGATGCCGGAGCCGAAGTCGCGGCCGATGAGAGCGAGGTCCGCGCGAGTCACGGCCGAACGCTCGGGGCCCAGGACCGACTCGGTGTCGAGCAGGTGGGCCCGCGCGGCCGCGGTGTCGGCGAGTCCCCATGTCAGGCTGGTCAGATGGAACAACGTGAGGTCCCGCTGGTCGGGCCGCATGAGGAGCCCTTGAGTGAAGTATCGCTCCGCGGTCTCGTAGTCGTGTTTCGCCGCAAACGTGTACCCCATCTGAGCAGGCAACAAATGGTTGCGTGGATCCAGCTCCATCGCCCGCAGGCCGTAGTCGATCGACTGCTGCCAGTGACCGAGCCGCCGGTGGATGTACGACAGCGCCTCGACCGCCTCGGCCGATCCGGGCGCGGCTCTCTCGGCTGCCTCGAACTCGGCCAACGCCTGCTGGTAGTCGCCACGGGCGTAGTACTGGTAATAGCAGGCGGCCAGGTGGGTCTCCGGCGCGTCTGGAGCGTAGGTCAGTAGCCGATCGAGGCTGGTTCGCGCGGGCACCGTGTCGGCGCTCGCCCCCGACCGGAGGAGCCAGGTTTGGGAGCGAAGCAGGAGCCCCCAGGCGGCAGCGAAACCGGGGTCGAGCGTCACCGCGCGCTCGAACTCGACGATCGCGCGACGGGTTCGCTCCTGGTCGAGTCCCCATTCCGCGAGCGACAGTCCCCGGTAATACGCCTCGAGCGCCGCCAGGTCGCGCGTCCCGGCCTCGCGCACCCGACCTGCTTGTTCGGGCGTGAGCTCCGCTTCGAGCGCCCGCGCAACAGCCGCGGCGATCTCCCCCTGGATGGCGAACACGTTCTCCGCCGTCAGCTCGCGGTCGAAGGTCTCGGCCCACAGGTGCTCGTCGGTGGCCGCGTCGATGAGCTGGACGTTGATCCGCACCCGGTTGCCAGCCCGCCGCACGCCGCCTTCGAGCACGTTCGCGACCCCGAGCTCCTGGCCGATGTCGGGGATGCTCTTGGCCGTGCCCTCGTACTCCTTGACCGAAGTGCGCGACGTGACCTGCAAGCCGGCGATCTTCGACAGCTGGGTGAGGATGTCGTCGTGCACACCGGCCGTGAACACGGCGCTCGTGTCATCGCCGCTCATGTTGTCGAACGGGATGACGGCCACCGACCGGGGCGGCACCGCGCGAACGTCGCCAGGTGTGCCGCGATCAACCCCCGCGCCGCCCGGGACGTTCCCCGCGTCCGCGGCCGCGTTCTCGTCGCTCGACCTGACTCCTTCGGACGTCCGTCCCCCTTCGCTTCCACGGCGGAACACCAAAACAGCTGCCGCGACGAGGCACAGAATCCCGACCAGGGCGAAGATGCCCGATGGCCAGCGGCGGCTGCGCGGTTGCGCGACGATGGCCGCAATCTCGCCCGTGTCGGCCGGATCCGTGCGCGCCAGCCCCCCGGGGGTCGTCTCGAACGCCCACGCCAGCACCAAGGCGACGGGAAAGCCGAGGAAGAGAAAGGCCGCCAGCAGCCGGTAGCCCCACTCGGGGATGAGGAGCGCCGGAAACACGAGGTCGCCGACCTGGAGCACCACGAAGGCAACGACGCCGTAGACCGCCGCCACCCGGAACACCTTGCGGCGCTTGAGCTCGGCGAGAAACGCCGGAACGCGAGACGGTCGATGGCTCACGGGCTCCCGCGCCCGTTCGAGACCCCGAGCCGCTTCACGATCTGGATGAAGCGGGGGTCTCTCCTCAGCGCATCATACATTGGGTCGACGCCCACCGAGTGGACGGCGGGATCGCCCGCCTCCACCTGCGCCGACAGTAGCGCCACGGCCCGCTCCATCTCGCTGAGCTCGGCGAGAAACACCACCCACGACAGCGGGCCGACGCGTTCTTCGCCCATCAGCTGATCGAGCGCGGCAACCGCTTCGGCCCTGCGCGCCGGATCCGCGATCCCATCGACGACGGCTCGGATCCGCTCCGGCCGCTCGAAGCCCTCGTCCGCCAGCCACGTCTCGAGCGTTTCGGACGCATGGGCATACAGGCCAGCCGTGAGGTAGCGAACGCCGATGTCCCACACCACTTCGGGGATTCCCGTCGTCAGGCCTCGCTCCAAGTACGGCATGGCCGCGTCGAGCGAGTCGTTGACGGCAAGCGCATACCCCACGTCCCACGCGTACCGGTCCGAGAGCGGCTCCGCGATCAACGCGCGACGGCAGCTCGCCACTCCCTCCCGCAAGCGTCCCGTCACGAGAAGAAACGTGCAGTACCAGTCGAGTGTCTGCGCGTCGTTCGGGTCGAGAGCAAGCGCCCTCTGGTAGTGGGCCTCCGCCTCCGCCCAGTCCCAGTCGTACTCCTGGAGCGTCACCGCGAGGGTGGCGTGCGCGGCGGCGAGCCCCGGATCGAGGGCGATCGCCCGGCGGGCCGCCGCCTTGCTCTTTTCCGCTGCCTCCCGCGGCGGGTATTCATCGTACACGTACCACGGGAGGGCGTTGTAGACCGCCGCCAGGCCGGCCCAGGCCGGGGCGTAGGTGGAGTCCTGCGCAATCGCCGCCTCGAAGTACGCCCGCGCCTTGATGAGGCCTGTATCGCTGCGCGTCGCCCAGTTGTGTCGCCCGAGCAGGTAGAGATCGTATGCCTCGAGGTCCTCCGTCCGCCGGCGGGCGAGACTGCTCCTCCCTTCCGCCGTCAGGGTGAGCTCCAGCCGCTCGGCGATCGCCGTCGCGATCTCCTCCTGGAGGGCGAAGATGTCGGTGAGCCGGCGGTCGTACGACTCGGACCAGAGGTGGAAGCCGTCGCGCGCCTGCACGAGCTGCGCGGTGATCCGCACTTGGTCGCCGGCCCGTCGCACGCTGCCCTCGAGCACGTTCTGCACACCGAGCGCCTCGCCGATCTCGCGCACGTCCTCGTCCTTGCCCTTGAACGCAAACGCCGAGGTGCGGGCGGTGACCCTGAGCCCGTCGATCGCGGTGAGCGCGTTGATGAGCTCCTCGGTGAGCCCGTCGCTGAAGTACTCGTTGTCCGGGTCGCGGCTCATGTTGACGAAGGGGAGGACGGCGATCGTGTGCACGGCGGCGGGATCGTCTCGGTCCCCCGTCGCTCTTGTGCTGACCGCCGCGCCATCGGTTGCGCGCTGACTCGGCGGGTTCGAGTCGGGGACACGGTCGTCTGAACCGCGGAGGACCCACCACCCCCCGGCGGCCAGCAGTGCCGTCCCCGCCAGCGCCGCGATTCCAGCCGGCCACCGGCGCGCGGCAGGAAGCGACACGATCTGGGTGAGCTCGCCTGGCCCCGCCGCTTCGGTGCGCTTCACTCCCTGCGGCGTTCGCTCGTAGGCCCACGCGAGGGCGAGCGCGACCGGGAAGCCGACGAGAATGACCACGGCGATCGTCGTGGTGACCGCCTCCGGCAGGTGGAGAGCGGGAACGAGCACGTCGGCACCCTGGAGCGCCGCGAACGCCGCCGCGCCGTACACCGCCGCCACCTTGAACACCTGGCGCCGCTTGAGGTCGGCGAACAGACGCCGGATGGAAGGCACTCCGCTCAAGGCGAACCGCCGGTACGGGCGAAGCCTTGCGTCACCGCCCCGAGAGCGTGCTTCACCGCCGCGGCCCAGACTGAACACGTAGTCCGCATGCCTGAATCTCGGGACCCGGCGGGGGAGGCGGCAAGCACCGGTGTCAGAGCTCGCGCCGGCACTCACCCCCCGACAGCGCTCGACAAGCACGCGCCCCCGACAGTGCTCGCGGGCCAGAGATTCCAAGCGTAGCTTTGGCGACCGATCCGAGACGGCGATCGATCCGAGGCGGCCGCCGGACGAACGCCACTCTCGACCACCGCACGGGCGCGCGAGCCATGCGACTCTTCCGACGACTGTTGATCGTCGCATACCACCCGGACGCGGAGCAGCGAGGATTCCTCGACCGGGCCGAAACGAAAAAGGACCAGGGCCTCGAGGCGACGGTGTCGGCGCTCAGCGACCGCGAGAGTCGTGCCTTCTTCGGGGTGCGCCTAGCCCGTCACGGAATTCAGCCCGTCTGGATCCGCGTGGTCAATCGAACCGCTGAACCGGTGCGGCTCGATCTCTTCCGACTCGACCCGCAGTACTACACGTCGCTGGAGGCCGCCTATGCGAGCCACTTCTCGATCTCGAAGCACCTCCTGAGCTACGGGCTCCTCGCCTGGTTCCTCACCTTTCTCCTTCCACTGGTGGCGTTCAAGACGATCAGCGCTCGACGGGCCAACCGGCGCATGGACGCATTCTTCCAGGCCCACGGGTTGGGTGGCGGACTCATCGCGGCCGGAGAGGAACGATCGGGGTTCGCCTTTACCACATCGGACGAGGGGTTCAAGCGCGTCGTCGTCTCGCTGATCGGCACGACCCGTCAGAGCGATCTCAGCTTCTCGCTCGAGGTGCCCGGGATCGACGTGCGTCCGGTCGATGTGCCGGCGCTCTCGCAAGCCTCGAAGCCGATGGATCGGGACAAGCTGATCGAGTGGCTCGCCACGCAGGCACGGGCGACCACCAACAAGCGGGGTAACAGCGAGGGCGACCCACTCAACCTGACCGTGGTCGGCGATGCGACCACGGTGCTACAGAGTTTCGGCCTTCAATGGGACCTGGCCGAGGCGATCACGTTCCGCACCAGCCTCAAGACCGCCCGGTCGTTCGTCTTCGACTCCGAGTACCGCTACTCGCCGGTCAGCCCGCTGTACCACGAGGGACGCATGCAGGATCTGGCGCTGCAACGGGCCCGGGCCAGCATCGACGAGCGCATCCACCTGCGCCTGTGGTTGACCGGTGTGAGCGTCGACGGACGGCCGGTGTGGATCGGGCAGGTGAGCCGCGACATCGGGGTGCGGTTCACGCCGAAGACGTGGAACCTGACCACCCACAAGATCGACCCGGATGTGGACGAGGCGCGCGACTACGTGATCGACAGCCTGCGGGCGGCGGGACGGCTGTCGGATGTGCAATTCGTGGGTGGGGTGGGTGAGGCGACGCCATCCTCACCGCGTCGCAACCTCACCGGCGATCCGTACTTCACCGACGGGATGCGCGCCGTCCTCTTCCTCGGCTAGAGACGGCCAAGAGCCACCCCGACTCCCGAGCCGAAATCACGGATCGATCGACACCTTCGGGGTCGCTCAGTCTCCGTCGATGGTGACTCCGAAGCGGTCGAGCACGAGGTCGATCGGGTTCGCCACCGTCTCGAACTGCGAGCCCGCGAACAGGAGGCCGACCGGCCTGTTGTCATACGGCTTGTTCCGGCCCTTGCCGTCCACCACGATGAGGGAGCCGGAGTCGCCGCCGGCACTGAAGCTGCCCGGCGTGATGATCAATTGACCTGTCAAGCAAGCGACTCCAGAGTCGTAGTTCACCATCACCGTCGCGTTGATGGCGTCGACGGTGCCTCGAGTGAGCCCCGTCGTGCGGCCGAACTTCTTGACCTTCATGCCGAGGGCAGCGCCCGGAGCCACGGTGGCACTCTTCGGCGTCCCGTAGCCGTCCGGGGGAGTCGAGTTGCCGACAGTGTTTGCGTCCGTGGAGGCGACCGCCGCGTCGATCGTGTTGACGCAACTGCCGCCGAAGGTGATCGGCTCGAAGTCGTCGAGGATCCCGATGTCGTCCGCGGGCGATCTGCCTCCGTCGAAGCTCCCCGGCTGAATCACCGGATCACCGCTCTGACCGGCCGAAGCCCGGTTCTCGTCCGCGAACACGTGGTTGTTGCTGACGACGAGCAGTTCCGCACCTTTCTTCACGCGGGGGCCGAGGGATCCGGCCGTGATGGCCGGGTGGCCGGCGGAGATGCCGATCGGGACGGGACGCGGGAACCGGGAAGTCGGGGGAAGGTCGGGCGG
>CAZJXR010000097.1:0-13283 GCA_964550085.1 uncultured Gemmatimonadota bacterium | reverse complement strand
GTTACTGATGAGGGAAGCGATCTTCCAGCTGCCGTCCGCCTGCTTCTTGCACACCACCGTGTAGTAACCCGAACCGGTCACCTCTCCGGCGTCGGTCGGTACGGTGACCACGAAGTGGCCGTTCTCGATCACCACGTTACCGCCGTGGATCTTCGCCCCGGGGTGCACGGCGAGGTCGGGTGAGGCCACCAGCGCTTCTTCGACGAACGCGGCGATGGCCGCGTTTCCTTTCACCGCATCCCCCATGCTGGGCATGAGGACGGCGTCGGTCGCGTACAGTGCCGCGACCCCGGCGGCGTCGCCCGCGTTATAGGCCGCGATGTAGGCCTCGCGCACTGCGTCGACCGCCGCGGCCGCTGCCTTCATGTCGTCCGCGGCCGGCTTCATCTCTTGAGCGACGAGCGTCGGCACGGACAGGAGCGACAGGACAAGGACCAGGAACAGGGCCCGGTTTTTCATGAGGCACCTCCTGATGGGCGTAGAGCGGGTCCTCGGGCGCTTCATCTGCAGATACCACAGCCTATTCCTCCCCATGGCGGCGGTCAAGCACGGCTGCAGTGGCGACGACGGCACTTCGCGGCGGAGTCCCCTGGCGCCAGGTCCCTGGTGTCGACGCCGGCCGCTGGGCGCCGAGGGAACCGACCGTGAAACATCACCTCGCACGGCGCGTACTGTGAGAGAACCCGGTGAGCGCCGGCCCGTGGACGCTCCGTGGCCGACCCGGCACCGCCTTTCGATCCTCCATCAGGACGACGCCAATGCTCGTGGGCCCGACATCGAGGCGATTCCCGTGTGCCCTGATCCCGCTCGTCGCCCTCGCCTGTTCACGGGCGGGTGGCGAGAGCGTCGGCCAGGGCTATCCGTACGCGGTCGGAGAAGTCGAACAGGGCGACATCGCGGTCACCGTCGAGGAAACGGGGGTAGTGGAGCCCGAGCGACAGGTGGTGGTCAAGTCACCGATCTCCGGCGTCGCGGTCCGACTCGAGGTGCGCGAGGGCGATTCGGTGCGCGGCGGCGAGCTGCTCGCCACCCTCGTCCCCGACATCGCGCAGGCCAACGCGCTCGCCGCCCTCGAGAGCGAGATCGCGTCGGCCCGCATCGAGGTCGAGAACCTGCGGCGCGAGTACGAGCGGGCGGCCGGACTCGATGTCGGTTCGGCCATCTCCGAGTCGGAGCTCGAGCAGTACCGGGTCCGCTACGAGCAATCGCGGAACCGGTTGGGCGTGGCCGAGGAACAGCTCCGGTTGATGGAGCAGAGCGGTGTGCGCACCGAGGGAACCGCGCAGTCGGCCCGCATCCGGGCGCCGGTGGCCGGCGTCATCATCGCCAAGGGTGTCGAGGAGGGCGAAGCCGTCATGGGCGGGACGAGCGTGTTTGGCGGCGGCACGGAGCTGTTCACCATCGCCGACCTCTCGACGCTGCTCATCCGGGCCGCCGTCAACGAGGTCGACGTGGGCAAGGTGACCGAGGGCGACACGGTGGCGATCTCGGTGGACGCGTTTCCGGGCGACACGGCGTACGGCACTGTTCGACTCGTCCCGCCGGCCGCACGGCAGGAAGAACGGATCCGGGTGTTCGACGTCGAGATCGAAGTACAGGACGGGGCGGGCATCCTGCGTCCCGGGATGACCGCCAATGTCAGCATCGCCGGCCCGACCCGGGCCGGGGTGATCCGGGTGCCCGTCGAGGCAGTGCAGTTCGTCGAGGGCAAGCCGGTCGTGTACGTGCTGGAGGCCGGCGAGGCGAAGCCGGTGCCGGTCACGCTCGGGCTCAGCAACGTCTCGTTCGTGGAGATCACCGAGGGACTGACGGTGGGCGACTCGATCGCCCTCGAGGATCCAGTCGCCGCCCAGCGCCGCACCGCGCGATGAGCCTGATCGACGCGCGCGGAATCACCAAGACGTACAAGCTGGGCCGGGTCGAGGTCCCCGCCCTGCGCGGGGTCGACATCACCGTCGAGGCCGGCGAGTACGTGGCGATCATGGGCCCGTCGGGCTCGGGCAAGAGCACCCTCATGCACATCCTCGGCTGCCTCGATTCCCCCACCACCGGTGCGTACCGCCTCGAGGGGGAGGACGTGAGCGGGCTAGGGGGACGTGCCCTGGCCCGGGTCCGCAACCAGAAGGTCGGGTTCGTGTTTCAGACCTTCAACCTGATGCCGCGACTGACGGTGGAGGAGAACGTGGCTCTTCCCCTCAAGTACCGCGGCGGGCTCAGCCGCCGCGAGCGGCGGCGCCGGGCGCGGGAACTGCTCGACCGGCTCGGCCTCGGGCCCCGTATCGGACATCGACCGGAGGAGCTGTCCGGTGGCGAGCGACAGCGGGTTGCCGTCGCCCGGGCGCTCATCGGCGAGCCGGCCATCCTGATGGCGGATGAACCGACGGGAAACCTCGACACGAGAGCGGGCGGCGAGGTGCTCCGCACCCTGCGCGAGCTCCACTCGGCCGGACACACCATCGTCATGATCACCCACGACGCGCACGTTGCCGAGGAGGCCGAGCGCATGGTGTACCTGGTCGACGGCCGGATTGCCAACGGGGACGGGGCGGCCGGGTGAACTTCCTCGAGTCGCTCCTCCTCGGACTGGACGAGGCGCGGCGCCACCTTGGCCAGACGCTGCTCTCGCTTCTCGGCCTCATCCTCGGTACGGCGAGCATCGTCGCCGTCCTGGCGCTGTTCGGCGGCCAATCGACCCTCACCGCCAACTTTCTCGTCGAGATGGGCGGCTACGGCACCATCATCGTCTACGACACGGAGCAGTCCGAGCGGCCGACGGCGATGGAGCTGGCCTCGGAGCGGGTAACCTACCGCGACGCCGTGTACCTGAAGGAGAACGCGACCACGCTGTACGGCGTGGCGCCAGGGTGGGACGACCACCTCCCGTACCGGGCCGGCGCGGTCAACTTCGTGGGCGAAGTGGTGGGCACGGTTCCCGATTACATGCGGATCAACGACATCCGGCCGCTGCACGGCCGCTTCCTGAGCGATCTCGATGTCCGGCTGAAGTCGCGCGTGATGGTGCTGGGGTGGGCGTTCGCCGACTCGCTGTTCGGCCACGCGGGAGCGGCGCTCGGCCGGCTGGTGAACCTGAATGGAAAGAACTTCACCGTCGTCGGGGTGCTGGAGCGGGAGGAGTTCTCCTTCGCCCCGTGGAGCGGCAACGCGCTCGAATGGCGCAATCGTCGCTCCTACATCCCGATCACCACCGCCTTCTCGCAGTTCACCGGCGTCAACGACCGACTCGGCTTCCTCACCCTCAAGAAGACGGACGCCTCCACCATCGCCGCGGCTGAATCGCAGGTGAAGGCGATGCTGTACCTCCGCCACGGGGTGGAGGACTTCCAGATCGTCCCTTCCGGCGTGCGCGGGGGCGACGACGAGGGACAGTTCCTCATGCTGTTCAACGTCATTTTCCTCGTCATCGGCGTGGTGTCGCTGTTCACGGGTGGGGTGGTGATCGCCAACATCCTGCTCGCCTCCGTAGTTGAGAGAGTGCGTGAGTTCGGTACCCGCATGGCTATCGGGGCCAACGGCTTTCACATATTCGGCCAGGTGCTGGCGCAGGTGCTGGTGGTGGCGGTGATCGGCGGGCTGCTCGGCCTCGGCCTCGGCACCGCTCTCACCGGGACCGTCGCCCATTTCATGCAGCTCCCGGCGGTGGTGACGCCCCCGATCGCCGCCGTCGCTATCCTCACCGCGCTCAGCGTCGGGATCGCCGCCGGCATCTACCCGGCCGTGCGCGCGGCGCGCATGTCACCGGTGGAGGCGCTCCGGTTTGGGTGAACGAGAGAGGCTGCCGGGTGGAGGATCACGGCGGCGCATCGGGGCGGTGGCGGCCGACTGGGCCGAGCTCGCCCTCGACGCGCTGCGCGAGATTCGGGCGCACCCCCTCCGCTCGTTGCTAACCTTGTCGGGGATCGTGTTCGGCGCCGCATCGCTGGTGGCCATGACTTCTCTGGCCGCCGCCACCATGCGCATGGCCACCGAGGAGCTGGCCCTGATGGGGATGCCTCGCACCTTCGAGTACTACGACCGCGGGCCGCGCTCGGACGCGACTCGCGCGGCTGATCTCCGACACCCCGGACTCAAGCAGGGGGACCTGGACGCACTCCGGCGTATGGATGGTATCGAGCGATCGTTCGCCCGCACCTACGCGGGCGAGCTGCTGGCCAGCACGCCGCTCGACCAACGCACCGTTCCGGTCGAGGGAATCGACGTCGGTTATCTCGACTTCCGCCACTGGCCCGTCCTCAACGGCCGGGAATTCGTGCCGCTCGACATCGCCAACGCCGCCCGGGTGGCAGTGATCGGCGAGGAGCTGGTCGAACCGTTCTTCGGTCGCTCCAATCCGGTCGGCCGCACGATCCTCATCGACGGCGTCCGCTTTCGCGTGATCGGCGTCGCGTCGCCGATCCAGTTCAAGTTCATTCCGGCTGACTTCTCTTTCACCGCCCGCCGCATCTACGTCCCGTACTCGTACATCACCCGCTACTATCTTGGCGAGGGACAGCTGCACAACGTCCTGATCCAGACGACCGAGGAGGCGGACTTTGCCTCCAAGTTGGGGGAAGCGGCCGGCATTCTGACGCAACGTCACCAGGGGGCCGACGACTTCGAGCTGGACAATGAAGCCGCCGATCTGGCTGAGGACCTAGACATGGCCGACAACATCCTCACCGGCTGGAACGCGGTCCTGTTCACCATCGCCGGCGTCACTCTGGTGGTGGGAGGCATCGGATTGTTCAGCGTGCTGCTGATCTCGGTGCGCGAGCGGGTGCGAGAGATCGGAATCCGGATGGCGCTCGGCGCCCACGAACGCGAGATCGTCAAGCTGTTCATGGGCGAGTCGCTCACCCTCGCGCTGCTGGGGGCAATCGCGGGCGTGGGTGGAGGCGCGGGCCTGATCTATCTGACCAAGCGCATCTCGCAGTCGTTCGGCTTCGAGTTCACGATCACCGTCTACCCGCCGGGCGTCTTTCTCGCCATCTTCTTCGCCCTCGTTGTCGGGGTGGTGTTCGGCTGGTACCCGTCGCGGCGAGCCGCCAAGCTCGATCCTATCGAGGCGATCCGGAGCCTGTGAGGCCGCGGCGGGGGCGGCTTCAAGGTCGCCGCCTGCGTGTTCGCGCCGCGCGAACCCTTCTCCTAGCTTGATCCGATGCCTCTGCGGTCCGTCAACCCGGCCACCGGAGCGGTGGTGCGCGAGTACGAGGCGATGTCGAGCGCCGCGGTGGTGGCGCTCGTCGAGCACGCGCACGACGCCTTCCGCGCCTGGCGCGAAGAGCCGTTTGCCAATCGCGCCCGGCGCATGCGTCAAGCGGCCGACACGCTCCGGGAACAGCGGGAGGCGCACGCCGCCCTCATCACGCTCGAGATGGGAAAGCCGATCCGGCAGAGCCGCGCCGAGGTCGACAAGTGTGCCTGGGTGTGCGACTACTACGCCGAGAACGCCGATCGTTTTCTGGCCGTCGAGCGTACCGAGTCGGACGCGCCCGACAGCTACGTGGCCTTCGAGCCGCTGGGCGTGGTGTTCGCCATCATGCCGTGGAACTTCCCGTACTGGCAGGTCTTCCGCTTCGCCGCTCCGGCGCTGATGGCGGGCAATGCCTGTCTCCTCAAGCACGCGCCCAGCGTGTGCGGGTGCGCGCGGGCGATCGAGCGGTTGCTGGTCGAAGCGGGGTTCCCGATCGGTCTGTTTCGCAGCCTGTTCATCGATGAGCGGGAGGTCGAGAGCGAAGCGCGACGCATCATCCGTCATCCGAGGGTGCGGGCGGTCAGCCTGACGGGCAGCGTGCGGGCCGGGCGCAGCGTCGCCCGGGTGGCGGGCGAGGCGCTGAAGAAGACGGTGCTCGAACTCGGGGGCAGCGATCCGTACGTGATCCTCGCCGACGCCGATGTCGAGGCAGCGGCCGAGCGGTGCGCCGCGAGCCGCCTCATTAACTCCGGACAGTCCTGCATCGCGGCCAAGCGGCTGATCGTGGTCGAGTCCCGCCGGGACGAGTTCGAGGAGCGGCTGCTCGAGCACCTCCGCGCGGCGAAGGTCGGCGACCCCACCGACGAGTCGACGGAGGTCGGGCCGCTCGCCCGTCTCGACCTCCGCGACACGCTCGACCGACAGGTGCGCAAGAGCGTGGATGCGGGCGCGCGCTGCCGGCTCGGCGGCGCGGTGCCGGAGGGAGCGGGCGCCTTCTACCCCGTCACCCTTCTGACCGAGGTGCACGCCGGAATGCCGGCCTTCGAGGAGGAGCTGTTCGGGCCGGTGGCCGCCGTCGTGCCGGCTCGGGATGAAGCGGAGGCGCTGGCGCTCGCCAACGCGTCGGAATACGGATTGGCGGCCGCCGTGTTCACCGCCGACCGGGAGCGGGGCGAGCACATCGCGCGCGAAGAGCTCGAAGCGGGCGTCGCGTTCGTGAACGAGCTGGTGCGCTCGGACCCCAGGCTGCCGTTCGGCGGGGTGAAGGACAGCGGCTACGGCCGCGAGCTCGGTACCTTCGGAATCCGCGAGTTCGTCAACATCAAGACCGTGGCCATCTACTGAGGCTCCTCCGACTACCGGGCCAAGGCCGCCGCCGCGGCCAGCACGGTGTTGCAGTGCGCGGTGACCGTGTCCTCGGTGCGGCGCGCGTAGCCGCCCGCCAGCACCGCGGCGACGGGCACCCCCGCTTCGGCCAGCCTCTCGAGCACGAACCGGTCGCGCCGCGCCAGGCCCTCGAGCGACAACGCCAGGCCGCCGAGCTGGTCCTCCCGGTAGGGATCGGCGCCGGCGAGGTAGAAGGCGAGGTCGGGCTGGTGATCCGCGACCATCGCCGGCAGTGCCCCCTTGAGCGTCTCCATGTACTCCCGGTCACCCGCGCGGTCCGCGAGGCCGATATCCAGGTCGCCGGGCGGCTTCCAGGCCGGGTAGTTGTTCTCCTGGTGCATGGAGAAGGTGAACACGTTCGGGTCGTCGGCGAAGATGGCGGCGGTGCCGTTGCCGTGGTGCACGTCGAGGTCGATGACCAGCGCCCGCTCGATCCGGCCCTCCGCGCACAGACAGCGGATGGCGACGGCCACGTCGTTGATGGGACAGAACCCTTCGCCGTGATCGGGGAACGCGTGGTGAAAGCCGCCTCCCAGGTGGACGGCCACCCCGCGCGCGAGGGCCAACCGTGCAGTCAGAATCGAGCCGCCGGCACACAGCCAAGCGGCCTCCTTGAGGGCCGGGGAGTACGGGACTTCCAGCGTGAGCTGTTCCGTGTAGCTGAGCGTTCCGTCGGCCAGCTTCCGGATCCAGGCATCGGTGTGGACCAGCCGTAGGACCTGATCGGAAGCGGGCTCGGCGCGCACCAACTCGAGGGTGTCGCCCTGCCCTTCCGCCGCCAGCCGCTCGCGGACGAGCCGGTACTTGGTGGTGGGGAAGACGTGCGGACCGATGTCGACCTCGTACGCCTCGTGGAACACGACCGGGAGTCGGCTCATGCGCACATTCTGCCGCCTTGCGGCCGGACACCGCCACCGCTCTCTCCGCACGAGTGCCTGGAGGACGTGATCGCCGCGGGGTGACACTTGGCAGCTCGAGGGCGTCATTCATCTGGAGGGGGCACGCCTGCCAGCCACTTCATGAGAGCCCGCGTGCGGTGCGCGGGCCCCGTTGAGCCCCAGTGCAGGGAACCGACATGATCCGCAAGTACGGAGTTCGAATGATGGCGCTCGGCATCGTCGGCCTCGGCCTGGCCGTCGCCCTGTCGGGTCGGCTGTTCCAGCAATCCCCGGCTTTCGTCCTTACCGTCATTGCCTCGGTGCTCGCGATGGTGGTGGTCGGGAGCGTGGCCGCCCTCCTGTCGACTGACGCGCCCAAGGCGGGCGTGGTGAGTCGGGCGCTCAGCCGCGTCGTCCGGGTTTCCGTGCCGGTCGGCATCGTGGCCATCACCGCGCTCCTGAGCGGTACCCTGTACGCCGTGTCGAGGGCGCCGGCGAACGGACCGCGCGTCGACGATCCGACCATCGACTGGGGTGCCGCCTCGGCCTCCAGCCTGCGAGTGGCGTCTCTGTTCGGGGTCGCCCAGACGAGCGGCGTCGCGGCCGCCCTCGACCGGCTCGAAGCGCTTGCCGCGGAACACGAGGAGATTCGGGCACAGGGCCACGCGATCGCGCACGCCATCGGCCGCTTCGCGATCCAGAACAACGGCTTCGACCCGACCGTGTTCGGCGACTGCCGCGAGATCTTTCAGTCCGGCTGCTATCACGGCGTGCTGGAGGCCTACTTCGAGGGTCGGCCCGACGTGGGTCCCGAGGCGCTGGCTTCCCTGTGCGGCTCGATGGTGGCGCCCGGACGCCGGCCGATCGAGGGGCTCGAATGCGCGCACGGGATCGGCCACGGGCTGACCGTGCACCTCGGGTTCGACCTCCCGGCGGCCCTCGAGCGCTGCGAGTCCCTGCCCCGGGAGGTCGAGCGCCAGGAGTGCTTCGACGGGGTGTTCATGGAGAACGCCGTTCACGGAATGCAGCCGCGGGCTCCGCGGGGCGACCGGCACGCGCACGGCGCCGGGGGACAAGCGGCTGCCAACGCGGACCATGCGGTGGAGAGCGCGAAGCAGAGAGCCGCGAACCGCCAATCTTCAACGGAGACGCCGTATCGAGGGATGGTCCAAAGGGGGGACTCGACCTACCCGTGCACCGAGTTCGGCGATCGTCACCAGCGGGCGTGCTGGTCGTACCAGTACATGATCGCCCTGCGTTTGAACGGTGACGACCTGGAGACCGCCTTCGAGCTGTGCGATGAGGCACCGGCCGCCGGAGTCGTCGCCTGTTACTTCGGCCTCGGCAAACGGATCGGGTGGCAGCACCACGAGGACGATGGCGCCATCATTGCGAGCTGTGCCCGGGGACAGCGAGAGCAGCGCGACGCGTGCCTGCGGGGTGCCATGGAATACTTCATGGACACCGAGTTCGAGGCGGCCCGGGCGCTCCGTTTGTGCGGGGCGGCGCCGCAGGCTGCGAGGGGCGGCTGTTTTCGAGCTCTCGGCGCCCGCGCGGGTCTGGTCACTACGGATGCGGTGACGATCGAAGGCGTGTGCCGGCGGGCGGGCGAACACCACGCTGTCTGTCGCGAGGGCGCGACCGCCGCGACGTCCAGCGAGTAGCCTCTCGGCCGGCTCACCGGCCGAGCTCCGCTCGGAGTCAGTCAGTCAGAGCGGCCAGTCGCTCCACCGCGGCCTGCAGCAGCTCCTCCGTCTTGCAGAAGGCGAAGCGTACGAACGTCCGACCGGCCTCCGGGTCCCGGTAAAAGCTCGAACCGGGGACGCAGGCTACCCCGATCTCGCGCGCCAGCCAGACCGCGAACCGGTCGTCCGGCCGGTCGCTCAGCTCCGAGAAGTCCGCCATCACGTAGTAGGCGCCCTCGGGCGGCGCGCAGCGGAAACCGGCCGCCACGAGGCCGGCGACCAGCACGTCCCGCCGCCGTCCGTAGTCCGCAGACAGCTGCTCGTAGTACTCACGCCCGAGCGTCTCCATGCCGGCCGCCAGGCCTTCCTGGAGGGGCGCCGGCGCGCCGACAGTCAGGAAGTCGTGCACCTTGCGGATCGCCCCCGTCACCCCCGTCGGCGCCACGATCGTTCCGATCCGCCAGCCGGTGATGCTGAACGTCTTGGAAGCGCTGCTCACGGTGATGGTGCGCTCGCGCATCCCGTCCAGGGTGGCGATCGGGATATGCTCCCCTTCGTAGTAGATGTGCTCGTACACCTCGTCCGTGACCACGTACGCATCGTAGCGGCGGCACAGCTCGGCGATTCCCTCGAGCTCGCTGTGCCGGAGCACACGCCCGGTCGGATTATTCGGCGTGTTGACGACGACGGCGCGCGTACGGGACGAGAAGGCAGCGGCGATTCGATCGAGGTCGAGCTCCCGGCCGATGTCCATCCGAACGAAAACCGGCTTCGCCGCGCACAGGACCGTGTCCGGCCAGTAGTTCTCGTAGTACGGCTCGAAGATCACCACCTCCTCGTCCGGATCCACGATGGCGAGGAGAGCCGACACCACCGCCTCGGTGGCCCCGCAGGTGACTACGATCTCGCGCTCGGGATCGACCTCCATCCCGTACCAATCGGCATACTTGCGGGCGATCGCATCACGGAGTCGCTTCGATCCCCAGGTGATCGCGTACTGGTTGATGTTGTCGCGGATAGCCGCAGCG
Organism: uncultured Gemmatimonadota bacterium; assembly: GCA_964550085.1. Taxonomy (GTDB): domain Bacteria; phylum Gemmatimonadota; class Gemmatimonadetes; order Palauibacterales; family Palauibacteraceae; genus JBFILW01. Next base: position 3,115 of record CAZJXR010000097.1, on the reverse strand, counting down.
GCCGCTTCCTTCACCACATCGGGGGCGGAGAAATCGGGAAACCCCTGCGAAAGGTTGATGGCCCGGTGTTCCTGCGCGACCCGAGTCATCTCGCGAATCACCGACTCGGTGAAGCCGTGTGTGCGGCGAGCAGTGTGCATGCGAGCTCCCCGGCGTCCCGGCGGCGCCGCGATCGAGCCGCGCCCGGCGCTCGACTCGAGGATGGGGACGTGGGTTCGAATGGCGAGCCGGGCGGAGGTACGCTCCGACCGGCTATGGCGTCATGCTGCTGTTCCAGATGTCGCGGTACAGCTTCCAGCTTCCGTCGACCTTCTTCCACCACACGATGTACTTGCCGTGATCGGCGTGCCCGCCGTCCGCCCCGGTGATCACGTAGGAGCCGACCTCGATCGCGCTGTTCTGGTTGGTCTCCAGCTCGACCTGCTTCAACTCGATGCTTGCCCCGGACTCGGTGAAGGAGCCCTGCCAGAAGGCCCCGATCGCCTCGCTTCCCTTGACCGGCTCGCTGCCCGGTGGCAGCAGCACCGCGTCCGCCGTGTACAGCATGGCGATCCCCGCCCCGTCGCCGGAGTTGAACGACGCCATCCACTTGCCGTTCACCTCCGCGATACCGCTTTGGGCGTCTTGGCCATGCGCGAAGGATGGGAGAACAAGGATGCTCGCGCACAGCAAGGTGAGTGCCGACCGCATGGTGTTTACCTCCGTCTAAAAGAAAAAGCGTTGATGGAGTGGACGTCCGAGAGCGTCAAACCAGCAGCGAAGCTATCCTGCCTCCCGCCCGGCCAGCAACCATACCTCTTGCCGCGCGAGTGGGATTCGTGTAGGTCGGTATCGAGACTACCCTGAAACGCACATTCCACACGACGCCAAGGAGTGCCTTATGACACCGAAGGTGCGATCCCTGCTGCTCACCGTTCCGCTCTCCGCGATCCTGGCAGTGCCCGGGGCCGCTCAGGACCGGCCGATGTACGAGTTGCCCAAGATCACCGTCACGGTGCTGGAGGAGGACCATCCTCTGCACGCGCAGGCCGCCGCGCTCTACGATGACCCGACGCGCTGGGAAGAGGCCGCCGAGCTGCACAAACAAGCCGCTGACGCTTTCCCAAAGAATGATGCCGCCTCGTACGATGGCTATGACCGAGCCGCGCGGCTCTTCTTCTACGCCGGCGACTACTCCGACGCGCGAAGCACCATGGAGCAGGCCGCGCACGTGGCCGAGGCGTCGGGTGACGTCGTGACCGCTGCGTATCGGTACGTCGACGCAGCGTTCATCGCCGTCTGGGAAGGGTATCCGGGGAAGCGTCGCGAGCTCACGGCGATGGCCGAGGAGCTCACCGCGGCGCCCAGCGTGCCAGATGACGATCGGTACCAGATCGACGCCCTGATCCGCGGAGTGGATGCGCTGCCGGAGTCTGACCCCGACTGACCGGGACCGGGTCTCCGTCTAACTCGCAGTCACATTCGTGAAGGCTTTTGGACCCAGTCGTACATCACGCTGGGCACTCCGGCGACAGGGTTGGTCTGGTTCCCCGACCCGTCCGTCGCCTCGCACGTGTTGCTTTGCTCTCCGCCGCCGGGAAGGGAGTAGTTCACGGTCACCCTCCCGAAGCAACGTATCCACCGCATTGTGCCACGTAGAGGAAGGGGCGCAAGTCCGCCCCTTCCTTCCTCAATCTCTCAGGTCTGCGACTCAGTCTCGACCCTCAATGGCACTCCGCCTTGCTCTTTGGCGACGCAAGGAAGCCCTGATGGTGGTGCCGGCCAGGGCTCAGGGGCGCGTCTGGTCGGCGCTCGCCGGCAGGTCATTACCTTGAGAGGGCCGACCTGCCGACGAGATGCGGACCCGCACGAACCAGATCGCCGAGATATCCGCGCGGTGCAGCTGACGCGGAGGCGTAACGAGTCAGAGGTCGGAAAAAATGCGGCGCGCGGCTGAGCCGCCAAAACGTCAGGCATTACCGCCGTGACAGGATAGGAGTTTCCATGCGAGTTGCGATCGCCATCGTCGGTGCGGTGATCGGTGTGTTGGGCGTCATGGGTTTTGCGGCGCCCAGTGGGATGTCCAGGACGCTCGACGGCTTCAAGTCCTCACCCATCAAGATCTATGGGTGGGCCGGGGTCCGAGTCCTCATGGGCGTAATCCTGATTCTTGGCGCCTCCGGGACAGCCTTCCCTAGGCTGATCCGCGTCATCGGAGCCGTTCTTGTCCTCAAAGCGGCGCTGGTTCCGCTGCTGGGATTTGAGCAGGTACGATCCATCCTCGGGTGGTTTCAGGCTCGCCCTCCTCTCTTGATTCGTCTCCTCTTTCTCCTGGTCGCTTCATTCGGGGCATTCCTCGTCTGGGCAGCGCTCGAGCCCTGAGACAGGCATCAAGCTGCCTAACAAGCGATGGTCGGCACGTCCTGCGCTCGCAGCCGGCAATCTCGGCGCGCGCTACGGCTCGGCCCCGGAGCGCACGAGAAGAAAGGGTCGCGATGCGGAGTAGGTGAGGCGACGGGCAAAGCTCGGGCAACGTCCGCGGGGGTGGCCGCGGTGGTGCTACGCTGTAACGCCTTTGATTCCAAGTGGGCCCGGCAGGACTCGAACCTGCGACCTTGGGATTATGAGGTCTCGGCCACCCCCTGCACCACAGGGTACCATGTAGAGGAAGGGGCACAACTCCGCCCCTTCCTTCCATGCCCTATCTCTCGCGTCTGCCCCTCCGTCTCTACCCTCGGGCAAAGTACGGGCAAAGTCCGGTCTCAGGCAGGCGTTAAGACGGATCCAGGGTCACTGGATTCAGGGGAAGATCGCTCCACACAACTCCTCCGACGCGCATACGTCGGCCATTCTGTCGGCGATCACCGCGCCCGCCTCCCTGGTAACGTGGGCGTAATCGATGAACCACGAGCAGTCGTCCACGCTCTGATCAATGACGCCCACGTCGTTATACTGTGACGCGACGTTCATCGCGGCTGCCACGATCGTCGGGTGTACGATGGCAGAGAGAACCTCACAATCCGACGGGCCGCCGAGCATCGGAAACAGGATGTAGCTTTGCAGGCTGGGATGTACCTGCCGGAACGCGACGAGCGCGTCGGAGACCCAGCCCTCGACAGTTGCCTGGTCGGGCGTT
>CAZJXR010000096.1:0-13496 GCA_964550085.1 uncultured Gemmatimonadota bacterium | reverse complement strand
TGAACGGTCCGAGCGAAGCGGATGGCCCCGTGTCCCCCGTATAACCGACGGCCACCGAGGACGCCTCCAGACGTACGGCCTGACTCTCCCCGGTATGCGGGGTCTTGTGGGTGGTGAGCATCGGGCCGCCGGACAGCTGCACGGGAACGCCGGGGGTCAGCTCGTGGATAGCGACCGAAAACCCGGGGTGGTGGAAGAAGTCCCCGAGCGCGGCGCTCAGGTCGTCGAACAGCTCCGCGAGACCGGGCGGTCCCCACACGGCGAGCGGCTCCTCCCTGGTCTCCGGCAGCAGCCCGTGCTTGAAGGAGAAGAAGAGCGCCGGCAAGGCGCCGACGTGGTCGGTGTGAAAGTGGGTGACGACGAGGTCGGTCAGCCGTCGCCAGGGAAGATCGAGGCGGGCGAGGCTCTGCACGGCCCCGGGCCCGCAATCGATGAGGATCCTCGCTTCCCCCAGCTCACAGTAGAAGCTGGAGCCGCCACGGTCGCCCTCCGGCACCACGGTGCCGGAGCCCACCACCACGAGTCGGCTCACGGGCGCAGGCCCGGCCGCGGTCGGTGCGAAGCGGGATGCGGCGGGGCGACGGTCGAGCTCGTCACGCCACCTGGCCGGCCGGGAGCTCTGCGAACTCCACTCCGACGACCGACGAGACCCCCGGTTCCTGCATGGTCACCCCGTAAATCCAGTCCGCGGCCTCGATCGTGCGCGGATTGTGGGTGACGATGATGAACTGTGTCCCGGCCTTGAAGCGCTGGAGCATGGTGGTGAAGCGGTGAATGTTCTGTTCGTCGAGCGGAGCGTCCACCTCGTCCATCACGCAGAACGGGCTGGGCTTCGTCAGGTAGATCCCGAACAGCAGGGCGAGGGCGGTCAGCGCCCGTTCGCCACCCGACAGGAGGTGCAATCTCTGCGTGCGCTTCCCCCTCGGGCTGGCGGACACCTCGATCGGTGAGTCGAGCGGATCGTCAGGGTCCGTCAGCCACAGATCACACTCACCGCCCTCGAACAGGGTCACGAAAATGTCGCGGAAGTTGTGGCGGACCTGATCGAACGTCGCGTGGAAAGCGGCGGACGCCGATTCGTTGATGCGCCGGATGGATGCGTGCAGATCCTGGCCCGCCGCCACCAGGTCGCTCCGCTGGGAGTTGAGGAAGTCGAGCCGGTGCTTCTCTTCCTGGTACTCCTCCGCCGCGAGCAGATTCACCGGACCCAGATTTGCCAGCTTCGCCCGCAGGCCCTCCAGCTCGATCGACCACTCGTCGAGCATCCCCTCCGCTGGCGGCGTCGCACGCTCCAGCAGGGAATCGAGGGTCGCATCCCACTCCGCCTCCAGCCTCTCGCGTATGCCCGTTTCCCGACCGCGAAGCTCCGTGATCTCGAGCTCGAGCGCGTGGCGGCGATCGGCCCGCTCGCGTTCAGCAGCCCGGGCCTCTCGCAGCCAGCTCACCACGCGCTCCATTTCCTGTTTGCGCTCGTCGAGGACGTCGCGCGAACTGTTGAGCTCGGCCTGGAGCCGGGTGCGGCCCTCCACCAGGTCACCAAGGTCGCCGGCGCTGGCATCGACCGTCTGCCGACCGGATTCGATGACGCCGCGATGGCCGGCCCGCTCGACCTCGAGTCGATGTCTTCGCTCGGCGAGCTCGGCGAGCGCCGAACGCGCCCGGTCGAGACGGTCCTCCGCCGCCCCGGCGCTCGCCTCTTTCTGCGCCAGCAGGAGTCTCACCTCGTGGAGCTCTGCGCGCTCGCTTTCCCAACTCTCGGTCGATTCCTGCGTACTGGCGCGCGCCCGGGCCAGGGCGCTCTCCGTGCCTTCGCGCTCCTCCTCCACCGCCGACTGCTGCCGCTCCAGCTCGGCTGCCGCCGTTCTCGCCTCTTCCAACAGCGAGGTGAGCTCCGCGATGCGGGCGGTCACCTCCTCGAGCTCGCCGCGAGCGCGCGCCCGCCGTCCCTCGGCCGCCTCCCGTCGCGCTTGGCACTCGCGGTTGTGGCGCGACGCACGAGTCACATCGCTCTCGATCCGGTCGACCGTCTCCAGGCAGCTCTGTAGCTCCGCCCCTTCTCGCTCCAGCTCTCGCTGCAGACGATCCAGCTCGACCTCGCTGGTCTCGATCCGCTCGCGCACTTCGACCAGCTCCGCCCGACGGCTGAGGACGCCGCGACCCGCCCCGGGTTGCCCGATGCGCACCGCGCCCCAATGGTCCTGGCCGCTGCCGTCGGCCGCCACCCAGGCCCCCTCGGCCGGCTCGGTCCGGCCGTCCGAGCGGGTCGCGACACCGACAAGCAAAGCGCGCGCCCACTCCGCCCCCTCACCTGCAACGGCTACCCGCTCGAGCAGAGCATCGGGGCTTGTGGTCACGGGCGTCCCGGGCACGCGCGGGCCGGGATCCGCCGGAAGCAGCAGCAGTCCGTCGGACTCCTCCACCTCGGCCATCCAGTCGCGGATCGCGCGCACGGCGTCCCAGTTACGCACCACGAGACCATGCAGGTACGCCCCGAGGTGCGCCTCCACGGCGGGCGCGGACTCCTTCGCCACCTGCATGTAGTCCGCGAGGATGCCGTGGATGCCCGGCAGTGAAGCGCGCTGCTCGAGGATCTCGGATACGAGCGAGGGGAGGTCCTGGCCAGACGCGAGCAGGGCGGCAAGCGCTCCAGCACGCGAGCGGTCCGCGGACAGGGTGCCCTCGAGGGTCGCGATCTCCTCCCGCACGGCGCGGAGGCGGTCGCGGCAGGCCGACATCTCGGCCTGGGCCGCCTCGAGCTCGGATTCGCACGCCGAGAGGCTGTTGGCGGCCTCGGCAGCCTCGCTGGTCGCCTTCTCCAGCTCCTGTTCCAATCGCGCGGCTTCGGCCCGGAGCTGCTCGCGCGCTGCCTGCCGCCGCCCGAGCTCGGCTTCCCGTTCCTCGAAGCGGGCCGAAGCCGACTCACGCTCGGCCTCGATGGCGCTTGCCCGCCGGATCAGCTCGGTGAGCCGCCCGAGAGCCGCCTCCTCCTCGAGCTTGCGCTCCTCGCGCCCGAGCCGGAGTCGCTCCACCTTCGTCTCGGCCTCGTCGAGCTGGTTGCGCAGCTCGCGGGCCGCGCTGCGGTGTCGGTCCGCAGACGTGGCCAGCTCGGCGAGCTCGGCTTCGAGCTCCTCGCCGCGGGCGGAGATCGAAGCCAGCTCCTCGTCGATGGCCGCGATCCTGCTCTCGGCCGCCGAAGCACGCTCGTCGGCGATCAGCCGCTGCCGCTCGAGCTCATCCACCCGGCTCCTCGCATCTTCCAGCTGTCCCGCCAGCCCGGCATGCGCGGCCTCGCGCGCCTGGATCTCGGTTCGGAGCTGCTCCGCCTGCTCCTCGTGCGTCGCCAGCGTCGCCGCTTCGGCCGGGTGGCTCTGCTGCAGCTCGGCGACCTCGCGGGTGCAGGTGGCCAACCGCTCCGCGATGGCGTTCAGACGCGAGCGCTCGACGGCGATCTCGAGCTGCAGCCGGCGCTCGCGATACTCCAGATAGCGCTCCGCCCTGCCGCGCTGCCGAGCCAGCGAGCGCACCTTGGTCTGCACCTCGGAGATGACATCGTCGAGGCGGGCCAGGTCTCCCTCCGCCTGCTCCAGACGCCGCAGCGCGGTTCGGCGCCGGTCCTTGTACCGACCGATCTCCGCCGCCTCCTCGAACAGCGCTCGACGCTCCTCCGTTCGGTCGCTGAGGATGGCATCGATCATGCGTGACTCGATGATCGAATAGGCATTGGCTCCGAGGCCGGTGTCGCGGCACAGGTCCAGGATGTCCCGGAGTCGGCATGGCGACCCGTTGAGCGTGTACTGACCGTCCCCTCCACGGTACACCGTGCGGCCGATCGCCACCTCCGAGTAGGGAACGGCGAGGATGCCGTCCTCGTTGGCGATCTCGAGTGTGACCTCGGCCCGGTGGATCGGTTGTCGCTGGCTCGTTCCCTCGAAGATCGCCTCTTCCATGCGGGCGCCGCGGATTGCGGTCGGTCGCTGTTCGCCCAGCACCCAGCGCAGCGCGTCGGAGATGTTCGACTTGCCGCACCCGTTCGGCCCGACGATGGCGGTGATGCCCTCGTGCAGCTCGATCTTCGTCTTGTCGGCAAACGACTTGAAGCCGTGCAGCGTCAGCGACCTGATCTTCACCGTTCCACCCCCCGTCGTGGCACCAGCTCCGCCTCCCAGCCCGCGTCTTCCAGCTGCGCGGCCAGCGCCGCCGCCGCATCCTCCGATTCGAATCCGCCCGCGTAGACCTGGAACGCGGTGTCACCTGCTGCAGTCACCGGTAGCGTGTACGCCGGGATCCTCTGCTGCTCGAGGCGGAGCTGAAACGCCTCCGCCTCCACGCGAGTCGGATACACGCCGAGTGCGAAAGCCAGTCCGACCGGGCGCACATCCCAGTCGCTGGCCGCCTCCTTCCGTCCCAGCTCCACGAGCTCCTCCATCAGGGCCGTGGCGGCTTCCCGGTCCCCGGTCGCGCCGGCAAAAACGCGATAGTAGAGCGCTCCGCCGAGCGGCGTCGGGGCGATGTAGTACACCCGGGTTCCGAGCGCCACGAGGTCGTCGCGCCGCTCGATGGCATCCTCCCAATCGGCGTAGGAGGCGAGCAGGACGGAAAACGGCAACTCCGGGGCGGAGCCGATCGTCGCCTCCCAGTTCTGGCGCGCGCTTCCGGGTTCTACCGCGACCGCCGCGCCCGCCACTCCGGCCTCCACCGCGTCATTCTCCGTGCCCGTCTCCGTCGTCGGCGCGGGTGCCGTCCGGGAGAGCATGTTCGTGGACAGAGCCCACCAACCGGCGACCAGAGCGCCCACTCCGAGCAGGGCGACCACGACACGGCGAACCGGGAACGTTGAGCCGGATCGGTGCCGTCGCCATTTGGCTCGTTCCTCGCGGCCGGGCACCGCGCGCCGGGCTGCCTCCCGCAGTCGATCCGTGGTCGCAGCCGCGCCGGGGCCAGCCAGGACATCGGTCGGCGCGGCGAGTTCGGCTCCGTCGCCGTTGACCGGCGGCACCCGATCGCCCAGCCCGGCGGTCCGGGAGGCGACGTCGACTGCGTCCCCCTCTGCCGCGTGGCTCGGCGGCGGCAGGCGGATGAAGCCATCGGCCAGCGCCTCGAGACCGGGGTGGGTCCGGTCGTTCGACAGATAGAGAAGAAGAGTGCCACCGGAGGAGCGCAGCCGGGTTACCAGCGTCCCGAAACGGGGTCGACCGAGCAGGTCGTCGGCGTGGGGAGCCGGACGACCGGCCGGAAGGTACACGAAGGTTCCATCCGTCCCTCGGGTCGCGATCTCCGGAATCGTGGCTCTGCCCTCGAGCACGTCGCCGAAACCGGACCCGCTCTCCACCCCGAACATGGTGTCGAGCGTCTCTGCGTCCGTCGCGGCATTCGCCAGCAGCACATGGGGTCGTTCGCCACCCAGCGTCTTCGCGAACTCGATCGCGGACGATGCAGACTGTACGGAACCCTCATCGCCGAACAGCGCGATGACTCGGGCCCAGGACGGCACCTCGGTTGAGGAGATCGGTTCGAGCCTCTTCTCGTGTTGTGACATGGGGCGGTTCAATCCGGCTGTGTTCTCAGTTCAATTGCTCCTCAGCGGCGAACGTGGTGCCGAACTCGGTGACCCAGACCTGTAGATTCCGCTCGCGGCGCAACTGCCGAGCGGCTGCATCGGCCCCCTGGCGGTTCGAATACGGCCCGACGAGACCACGATACCACACCACCCCCGCGTCGTCGCGATGGGTCTGCACGGCGGTTGGGTAGCCCGCCGCTCCGAGAGATTGGGTGAGGGCGACGACACCCGCGTAGGATCGGGCCGAGGCCACGATCGCGTAGAAGCCGAGGAGTCGCTCGGTCGGCGCCGCGCCCGCCGCTTCGGGCCCGGCAGCGGGATCGCGACCCCCGGCGGGGACGAGCTCCGTCGCCTCGTCGAGTCCCTGGCTCACGGCGCCCAGGGGCGCCTCGCTGACGGCGAGCGAATCGCGCAGCGGCACGCCCGGTACGGGCCCGGCGACGACCGGTGGCGGCGCCGGGTCCCATTCCACCAGCGCCCAGCTGGCGGAGCCAGGCGCTCCCGCCACCTCCTTCTCCTCGCCGCTGTCCCGATCGAACAAGCCGGTGCGGCCGTCGCGCACCACCAGGATGCGGCCATCCGGGAGGCCGAGCGGAAGGCCGGCGCTCCAATCGGTGGGCACTTCGGTCCGCCCTCCATCGAGCGACACCACGTGGGTACTCGATCCGGTGCGCACGAGCAGATAGCTCCCGAGGAGGGCCGGACGGATCTCCTCGGCCGGCTCGTCCAGGCGGGCCAGCCTCCGCACCGAGCCGTTGATCCGGTTGACGGCCAGCAGACGATCCCCTCCCTCCACCGCCGCGTAGACCTCGTGGCTGGACGGCGAAGCGGCCAGCGCCACCACCCGCCCGTCCAGTTTCTCGCTCCCGGCCGGAGTGAGCTCGGGAATAGCGACGAACTGCACCGCTGGCTCGTCCTCCGCCGCGCCACCGAGCGCCACGCGCCGACCCCAGGCGGTCGAGACTCCGGGCGCCTCGAGCGACAACTCCGCCCGCGCGGCGGGCTCGCTCTCCCCCCGCCGCAGCAGCCACAGCTCGGTGTGCTGCGGCGTCCGCACCAGGACCGCGACGCCGCCTGCCTCGACCACCGTCGCCCATTCAATCGGATGGCCGATCTTGTAGCGCCAGTTCCCCTCGCGCGAGATCTGGAGAAGCGTCGAGTCGGCCGTTCCCACGTACAGCAGATGGCCGCCGCCGGCCTTCCAGCTGCCGCCCGGTCGGACCGCGCCGATCCGGATCAGCTCGTCGGCGCGTGGATCGTACCGGTACACGGTGCCGTCCGCCTGCTGCAATGCCGTCACGCCGTCGTCGGTCGACACGGCTGCGGTCGCTTCGGGCAGCGCGGTGCCCGACTCCCACAGAATGTGATCGGGGTTGTCGAGCGCCCTCAGGGACGCCCTGCCCCCATCGGTGGGCACGGCGAGAAGGTTCCAGCGCTCGAGGGAGCTTCCGACGACCAGCGCGGCGCCGCGCGCCGCGGGCAGTGGCGTGCCGCCCTCTGCCGCGGTTCGGATGGACTCACCCCGGCACGCGGCCGCCAACACGAGCGCAAGGGCTCCTAATGATCTCTGTAAAGACAAGCGTGAAGAAAAGGGGGACACCGTGGTCCGTCTCCACCGCAACACCGCCACCTGACGAACGGCGTTGAACATAGCTGCGCCCGGAAAGCCATGGCAAGAATTCGTGGGCGGATTCTGCAATATCCGGTCGCCGCCGGATGATCTTAGAACATGGCCCCGAAGGAGAGCGCGAACACCCCGTCGCCGAACCGTCCACGCGATGGCACGATGGCGTAATCGACCCGCACGATGGCGTAGAAGAGGTTCATCCGGATGCTCGCTCCGTATGCCGTCAGGGGTTCCCGGTACAGGACCCGACTCTGAAACCGTTTCCGGTCCAGCACCAGGATGTTCTCTCCCGGCGTGAACGCCACCCCGACGTCGAACCACAGCGCGCCATCGATGGGGGGGAAGTTCAGCGGAAGCCAGTCGTACATCAGCGAGTTCAGGATCGGAAACCGGATCTCCGAGTTCAGAAGCAGGACGGAAGAACCGATCAGCTCCTCGGTGGCAGGACAGAAAACATCTGGATCGGAGGGAGTCTGTGACAGGCGGCACTCCTCCTGCCCGAAGGACGCGATCTCGTAGCCGCGCAGATAGTACGGGCTGCCCCACACGAACTCGTAACGCTCGGCGTCGTGGTCAGAATTGAGACTGAAGCGATTGAACGACAGGAGCCGGGTCGCGAACACCGGGGGTCCCGGTAGCGCCACGTAGTTGCGAATGTCGGCCGACACGTCCATCAGGTTGAGGTCGCCAGCCGTCGGGCCGCCGCCGATCCGGACGCGGCTGCCGGCGATGCCCCCGGTGAAGCCGTCGAGAGCGTTGTCGAACACGTAGAACACGGTCGGCTGCACGAACGCGTCCGATGGACCCTTGACCACGGTGGTAAAACCGCCGACGTCGGCCCGCCGCACGCTGCGGTACACGAGGTCCGACTGGATCGTCGCCGCGTTCATCCCGAACTCGAGCCGCGAAAAGAGGCTGAACGGATATGCGGCGTCGAACCCCACCCCGCGGAACCGGTCGCGTCGGAACAGATCGAAGTCCCCCAGGAAGTCATCCTCGCCGGGTATGGCGCCGAAGCGTCGGCCGAGGAAGCGGAAGAACGGGTAGGCCTGAAACGAGATTCCGAAGTTCGTTCGGTTTTTGAGGAATGCGTACTGGGTGAAGATCACTGCGTTGTCGAACGTCCCGCGAATGTCCGCCGCCAGCACCACGTTGTGGTTGCCGAGCATGTCTGACAGAGTGATGAACGAGCCGCCGTACACCCCTCCTCCGAAGAAGCCGCCGGTCGTCGCGCCGATCGTCGGCCGTCCGACGAGATCCGGGGTGAGCGAGGGCCTGTAGGTCTTGAAGGTGAACGATGCGGTATCCGGGAGCGCCAGCGTGGCGCTGTCCCGGAGTGCCTGCACGGACAGCGCCCGCGGCGGGTCCGGTCGCGCGTCGGCAGCCGCATCCGCCAGCGGCGTATCGATCATGCCGGGCTCGAAGCCCGAGCGACGGAACCCTTCCGGCGTTCGGTAGAACGATGATGGGATGTCGTCGTCCTGCTGCACCATCTGACCGCTCGGCATCTCGATCAAGCGGGGTCTCCCGACCTGCGACGCGGCCGTGAGCGGCTCGGCGGTCGGGCCGGGTGCGCGCAGGCGGTCGCGCGGAGAGTCGATCGTGTAGATGTTGTAGCCGGCCTCCTCGAAGTACGAGAACGCCAGCCGATCGGCCCGGCGCGCCCAGCTGAGGGCGGGACTGAGCGGCGTGATCCCGGTGGCGCCCGTCAGCAGATCGGTCGCCTGGGACACCGTCCGCTCCCGAACATCGTACACGAACACGTTGAACACGCCGGTGCGGGTGGAGAGAAACGCGATCGCATCGCCATCCGGCGACCAGACCGGGTTCGTGTTCTGCCCCTCGCTCTGCTGCGGGAGCAGAGTGATCTGGCCCGTCTCCAGATCGTAGAGCGCGATCCGGAAGTTACCGAACTCGAGCGTCTCGAAGTCGGTCCCCGGGCCCTGGTCGGTGGCGAACGCGATATAACGACCGTCGGGAGACCAGGCCGGTTGCAGTCGGGCGTAGCGATCGCCGGTGAGACGGGTGAGGTCCCCGCTGCGGATATCGTACACGTACAGGTCGCTGAGGCCACCGACCAGCCCGGTGAAGACGATTCGCATCCCCTCCGGCGACCAGGCCGGTGTCTGCAGACCGTTCAGCTGCGGGACGAACTTCCGTTCCACCCGCCCGGTCCGGACGTTCAGTATATACAGCGCGTCACGGCCGCCTGCCTTGGCAATGAAGGTGACGCGATCTCCGTCGGGGGAGAAGTCGGCCGATGAGTTCAGGAAGCGAAGAGTCTCGAAGCTCGAGTTGCGGGCAGACTTCACCAACCGCTTCTTCACCTCTCCCGTCTCCACATCGGCCAGGAAAAGGTCGTAGAAGGAGTAAAGATCGTGGCCCTGATCCGAAAGGTAGACGATCTCATTTCCATCGGGCGACAGAGCGGGCGCCACGAAGGAGGCCGAGCGCGACCGGTCGGCGAAGGAGTGATCGGTGACCTGGTGAGCCACCTCGGACGCGTCCTCGAACTCGGCCACCTGCGGCAGGTAGGTCGCGCGCGCCGCCTCGTGCCACTCCTCGGTCAGCTCGGCAAGACAGATGCCCAGCGTGCTGCAGAACGCCCGATCAGCGCCGAGGCTCGCTGCCCGCTTCATCAACAGCCCGATCGTCTCGTCACCCCAGCGGGCCCCGATGTAGTTCCACAGCGACTGGCCGAACCGGTAGCTGAGGAAATCGTTGAAGCGGTCCATCTGCTCGATGGTGCGCAGGTAACCGTCCAGGGTGGCGTCGCGGATCCAGGCGGCCGTCTTGGCGTCGATCTCTCCGATCGACAGGTACTCCGCCATCCCCTCCATGAACCACAGGCTCGGCACGAACGCGAACGGTGAGGTGGTCGCCTCTACGGCGTTGCGTTTCAGGATGTCGAACTGGAAGGCGTGCACCAGCTCGTGGGTCAGAACGTGCTGCAGCTCCTCGTACGAGCCGGTAACCGGAAGGATGACGCGGTCCCGTAACGACTCGGTGACCCCTCCGGTTCCTTCACCGATCAGCCCGCCCAGCGCGTTCGTTTGCTGGAAGTCGGTGTGCGAGGCGTATAGAATGATGGGCTTCTTGTTGCGGAACTCGTGATTGAGGATACGGCTCAGCCGACCGTAGCTGCGCTCGGCCATTCGCGCCGCGTCGATGGCGACCTCGCGCTCCTCCTCGTAGAAGTAGACGTCGAAGTGTCGGGTCTCGATCACCTGCCAGTCGAAGGAGCGGTACTGAACCTTGTTGCGACCGAATTGCGCCAGCAGGTGCGGTGGGGCGGCGGCCGTGCCGAGCGCGACGAGGCAGGCGAGAAACGCGATGCGGTCGGACAGGACCCTCAAGTTACTACTCCTCTCGACCAGGCTGTCTGACTACTCGAGCGTAGCGCTTGGTGCGTCTCCCCAGAGTGTCTCGAGCTGGTAGAACTCCCGCACGGGTGGCAGGAATACGTGCACCACCACGTTGATATAGTCGATCAGAATCCAGCGGGCGAGGCTCGCTCCTTCGATTCCGGCCGCCGCCATTCCCGCCTCCTTCATTCGCACGCCGACGTTGTCCGCGATCGCTCGCGCATGGGTGTCGGAGTCACCCGACGCGATGACGAAGAAGTCCGTCGCATCGGAGATCCCACGCAGGTCGAGTATGACCGCATTCCGCGCATTTCGTTCCAGCAGCGCCGCCGCCACCACCTCCAGCTCGGGTGGCGCGTCTCTCACTTGCTCGAGCTGAACCGTCAGCTGATTCGCGTCGCTCTTCTCCTGTTCGATCAAACCGTCGCCCATCCGGTGGTAACAGCCGAGCCGTGCAGAGGTTCCGTGCCGATCACGTTTCGGACACCACCCACACCTTGATCTCCGGTCTCACGTCGCGATGCAGGTGAATGGTGACCGTATACGCACCGAGCTGCTTGATCGGTTCCTCGAGTCGAATCGCGTGGCGATCGACGGTGACGCCCTCCGCTTCCAGCTGTTGGGCGATGTCGGTCGAGGTCACCGAGCCGAACAGGCGGCCCCCCTCGCCCGAGCGGACTGCAAAAGTGACCGAGCGACCCCGGAGCTGAGCCGCGAGCTTCTCTGCCGTTTCCAGCTCGCGCTCGACCGCCCGTTCGGCGCGCCGCCGGTCCTCCTCCAGACGTCGCTTGTTTCCGGCCGTGGCCCGATAGGCCATCCCCCTCGGGATGAGGTAGTTGCGCGCGTAACCTGGCTTCACGTCGACGATCTCCCCGACGCGGCCGACGTTCTCCACATCCTGTCTGAGAATCACTTCAACCATTGTGCCACCCGTTTTTCCTTGTTCGAACTGGGATCCGGAGCCGTGGGCCCCGGATGCTGCTGCGCGGCCGCTTCAGGAGTCCGTACCGCCCCGCGCCATGGCGCGACGGAGTCGCCCGCGCAGGTCGAGCCATGTGTCGCTGAGACCGATCGCCACCGCCGCGCCCGCCACCACCGGGTAAAGGACGATGACGAACAGGCCCCATAACGCCGCCGTCCACGCCGATGTGATGGTGGCCGCGGCCACCCACACCAGGACCGCGACCCCACGCACGAGATACAGGGCCCCCATGAACAGGGTCGCGTTCTCGCCGACTCGACCGGCGAACTCGCCGACCGGGAGCACGAGAAGCGCGAGTCCGAGGACCAGGACCCACACCAGCTGGTCGCTGAAGCGGAATTCCCGCAGCGGGCCCAGAGTGACGCGCGCGCCCCAGAAGCGACACACCACGTACCAGCCGACCTCCAGCGCGGCGACGGACGCTAGAGCCAGAAAGGCAGGGTAGACGCTGGCCTGAACGTCCGCCCACTCGTACAGCGTGTGGCCCACGCGCTCCGCCCATGTCTGGCCGGAGGCCGTCGATATCGAGCTCAGCATATCGTACGCCCGGCCGGCGGCGTTCCTCAGCTCGGCGGCGACCCACCAATCGAGCTCCACCAGGAGGGACGGTCGCAGCGTGGCGTACACCGCCAGCAAGCCGAACACCGTGGCCAGCGTGTAGATCGACCGGGAGATCACGCGATCGCGCGGACGCCACAGGGTGGCGATCACGAACGCGCCTCCCAACAGGAGCGCCCAACCCCGTTCCGCGATCCAGATCGTCCGCCCGCTCTCAGGAGCCCCCATGAACGCGAACGCGAGCAGGGCCGCTGCCAGCAGGATGGCCGGAATCTCGCGGCTGCAGAAGGCCAGCAGCAGCAGCGCGAGCGGCACACCGACCAGGACGAACGGGTTGACAGGCGACAGGAAGACGACGGCGAGGACGAGCCACGTCGCCCGCAGGAACGCCCAGCCGCGCAGTGTCATCCGGCCACGGTGCCGCGGCGGTGACGAACCGTCCGCCGGCCGCCCGCCGCTAGAAGGCCTAGTCGTAATAGCCCCGTATGTAGGGGATCAACGCAAGATAGCGCGCCCGCTTCACGGCCGTGGCGATCTGGCGCTGGTGGGGAGCGCAGCTTCCGGTCGCTCGCCGCGGCAAGATCTTGCCGCGGTCCGTCAGGAAGCGCGTCAGCAGCTGCTCGTCCTTATAGTCGATCCGCGCGATGCCACGCTCGCACAGCTTGCACACCTTCTTCATCGCCATGGCTAGCTGTCCTCTCCATTCTCTGCATCGTCATCCTTCGTCGACGAATCCGACTCCGCCTCGCCGGCAGCGGAAGGCGGTGTCGGGAGTTCGCCTTCGGACAGAACGATGAGATACCGCAGCAGATCCTCCTCCAGCTTCAGCAGCCTCTCATACTCGGGGAGGGCGGCGGGGGCCGACCGGAACTGCGCAACCACGTAATAGCCGCTGGACTGGTTCTGGATGGGGTAGGAGAGCTGCCGCTTCCCCCAGTGTTCGACGGCTGTGATCTCGCCGCCGTTGGAGCCGGTGAGCTTCTCGTGATACCGCTCGAGGCGCTGCTCCAGTGCCTCGACCGGTAGCTCCGACTTGAAGATGTAGACTACCTCGTAATCACGCATTCGACGCTCCTTCGGTCTGTTCGGCCCCGGAGTGCGACCGGGGCAGGAGTCCGTCCACCGGGCGGGCCCGTTCGCGGCCCGCCACTTGTAAACTACCGCTTCCCGCTGCGTCCTACAACGATCCGCCCCGCGCCGCTGATCGAATCTCTCGACTCCCGTCCGGAACGGCTCCGGTCGTTCAACCGACCCACGGAAGCCAAGCGAGCAGGCTACCCAGCGTGCGGTCGAGGGCCGGATCCGCTGCAAGGCCGTGCACGCGGGCAAACCAGGGGGCGAGGACGAGCGATACGACGCTCATGAGCTTGATCACGATGTTCATCGACGGACCCGAGGTGTCCTTGA
>CAZJXR010000095.1:0-13956 GCA_964550085.1 uncultured Gemmatimonadota bacterium | reverse complement strand
TCGACAGCAACTGAACCCCGGACACTCCGTCGAGCTCGGAACCCGCCGCGTCGCGGCGCGCCCGGTCGCTGAACACGCCGAACAGGCCGGAACCCGACCCGCAAAGAAGCGCTGGCCGGGCGCCGCTGTCGAACAGCGCCCGCTTCCAGTCGGCCAGGCGCGGCTGACGGCAGAACACGGGAGCCTCGAAGTCGTTGATGGCCAGCTCCGCCAGTGTCTCCCACTCGCCGAGCCGGTCGACGGCCGGAAGCGTCGTCGCGGGCGGGCGGGTCAGTTTGCCGGCGTTCCGATCGGCGTCCAACCACGCGTACGCGTCCGCGGTAGCGACGGGCGTGTCGGGAATCAGCACCAGCACGGGACGGGGCGGCGGTGCCGCCAGTGGCAGAAGCGCCCGTCCGCGCTCCCATCCGAGGGCCATCGGTTCGGGGAGGAGCGAGAAGGGCACGTCGCTGCCGAGCTCGGCGCCGATGCGGTCGAGCCGCTCGGCGGCAAGCGGGCGACCGTACATGTCGTTGAGTGCGCCCAGGGTGGCACCGGCGTCGGCGCTGCCGCCGCCGAGCCCGGCGCCGACCGCGATGCGTTTCACCAGTCGAATGGTGACGTCGGGCTCGAGCGCCGCTTGCGCGAAGAACCGGTCGGCCGCCCGCCACACGATATTGTCGGTGCCGACGGGGACGGCGGACGACGGAACCCCATCGGTCTCGATGACCAGCTCGATGCCGGCGCCGGGCTCCCCGGCTCGCAGCTCGATGTCATCGGACAGATCGAGACGGAGGAAGATCGTCTCGATGGCGTGAAAGCCGTCGGCGTCGGGCTCGAACACGCGGAGGCGCAGGTTGATCTTGGCGTGCGCCCGGCGCCGCACGATCTCCGAGATCGACCGCCGATCGGCGGATGACGCTCGCGCGCGAAGGGGCTCGGCAGAGTTGGAGCGCTCGAGCCCCGCGTCGGCGTGCGCGACCGGCGGACCGGCAGGAGCGACCGGCGGATCGGCAGAAGCGACCGGTTCGTCGGCATGTTCGACCGCCGACTCGACGATCTCCTCGCTGTGTCCCACCTCGGCCCAGGTGAGCCCCAGCCTGCGCACGTAGTACAGCCCGATCAGGGTGATGGGCAGGAAGGTCGAGATGTGGTAGGTGGTCGCGAAGCTGATAATGCGGTCGGTGGCGACGCCATACGGAGTCAGGCCCAAGCGCGCCGCCGCCTCGAAGGGACCGAAGAAGCCCGGACTCGATGGAATGGCGACCGCGAAGCCGATCAGGCCCTGGACGAACATGGAGCCGATGGCACCGGGACTCTCCACCCTGAAGGCGAGGAGTCCACACCAGATCGAAGCCGACAGCCAGAGCCAGAGGACGATCGACCACGCCATGGCCCGGGCGAAGATGCGCGGACTGTGAAGCACGCCCAGACCCTCGATGAACGAGGCGAGGATCTTGATCCCGCGCCGGGTGAGGTGCGGGGGCAGGAGTCGTCCGATCGTTGCCTCGACCGCGGTGAGCGCCATGGCCGGAAAGCGGACCAGGAGCCACAGGGTCAGGAGACCGATGCCGAACAGCACCGCGCCGATGGTGGCCGTATGGCGGATCAGCGATCCGTCCTCTCCGGAGCCTACCGGGAAGCCGGGAGAGGCGAGGGCGATGAACAGGAAGAGCGCTAGAACGAGACCGTCGAACACGCGCTCCACGACCAGCGAGGCGAAGGCGGCGCTCACTCCGATCGGCTCCACCCGGGAGAGGCTGAAAGCGCGGGCGAACTCGCCGAGCCGGGCCGGCAACAGGTTGTTGACCATGAACCCGATCGACACGGCGCTGAATCGACCGCGGAAGGAAGCCGTCGGACAGGTCGGCAGCAGCAGCAGACGCCAGCGGATGGCCCGGAGCAGGAAGCTGGCGGTGGCCATCGCCACCGCGGCCGCCAGCCACCACAGGTTGGCCTGGCGGACCTCCGACAGGACGGCGGCGGCCGACACGTCGCGCAGGGCCCACCACAGGAGGGCCGCGGCGATGAGAAGGCCGATGACTGTCTTGCCCCGGTGCTCTCTCACCAGGAGCCTAGACCGGTCGCGCCCGCAGGATCAGCGCCTTCATCTCGGCGACCGCGCGTTCCATCCCCACCAGCACCGCGCGGCTCACGATCGAGTGGCCGATGTTGAGCTCTTCGATCGCGTCGATCCGCGCCACCGGCGTGACGTTCTCGTACGTGAGTCCGTGCCCGGCGTGCACCGCGATCTGCCGCCCGTGTGCCGCCTCCGCCGCCTCCCGGAGACGGCGCACCTCCTTCGCCCGTTCCGACTCGTCCTCGGCGCCGGCGAACTCGCCGGTGTGGAGCTCCACCGCATCGGCCTCGATCTCCGCCGCCCGCTCGATCGCCTCCAGATCGGGATCGATGAACAGGGCGGTTCGTACCCCCGCCTTGCGCAGCCGCCCCACCGCGGCCGCGATCCGTCCCGTCGACTCCGGATCGATCCGCAACCCGCCTTCGGTGGTGACCTCCTGCCGGTTTTCGGGGACCAGGGTCGCCTGGTAAGGCTTCCAGCGCTCGGCGAGGGCGAGCACCTCAACGTCGGTGGCGAGCTCGAGGTTCACGCAGGTCCGGACGGTGGAGAGCAGTAGCTCCACGTCTCGCTCCTGGATGTGACGGCGGTCCTCGCGCAGGTGGACCGTCACGCCGTCCGCTCCACCGAGCTCGGCCAGCACGGCGGCCCGCACCGGGTCGGGCTCGTCCGTCTTTCGTGCCTCCCGGACGGTCGCTACGTGATCGAGATTGACGTACAGGCGGATGCCGGCGTCGAATTCACTCCTCACGGTCCCTCCTCCTCCAGCACCTCGATCAGTCGCGCGCGCGCGGGCGCTGGAAGTCGCTCGCCCACGGCTTCCAGCAGCTCCCGGCCGAGCGCACGATACAGCGCGGCTCGACGCGGGTCGAGGGTGCGCAGGTGTCCGGCGACCGTCCGCACGTCGCCGCGAACCAGCGGTCCGGTGGCCCCACGCTCGATGCCGTGTCGGGCGACGTTCTCGATCGCGGCGCGGGCGAGAGGAATCAACGCCGCCTCGCCGACCGCGCCTTCGGTCGCCGACTCCAGCTCACGTCCGGCCACTCTGAGGCAGGCCACGAGGTAGTTCGAGGCGAACACGGCCGCCGCGTGATAGCGAGCCTTCTCGCCCGTCGCCACCCGGACCGGAAGGGCTCCGAGCGCCTCGCCGATGACGCTGGCCCACTCGACGGCGCCCGGATCTCCCTCGATCCCGACCGTGACCCCGCGAAAGGCGTCGACGGTCGGAGAGGCGAGCGCCAGCAGCGGATGCCAGCTCCCGACCGCTGCGCCTGCGGCGCGAAAGGGCTCGAGCAGCTGCGCCGGATAGAAGCCGCTCGTGTGCAGGACGACCGACGGCGCTTCGGGTGCCGCCGCGGGCATGCGGCGCGCCCATTCGGCCGCCACACCCGACAACTCGTCGTCGGGTACCGCGAGCACGAGCCGGAGCGCCCCATCGCCGCCCGCGTCGGCCAGCAGAGAGCCGGCGCCGCCCGTGCTCACGTACTCCACGCCGGGGCGACTGCCGAGGAACTCCGGTTTCACGGCCGAGCGACCGACTACAACGATGGGCCGGAAGCGGGCCGTGTGCGCGAGGCCGATGGCGATGGAGAGTCCCACCCGGCCCGCTCCCACGACGACCACGACCTCACGGCTCACGCGGCGTCCTGTCCGCTCACCTCGATGCCCTTCTGCGTGCGCCAGCGGCCGACGATCGCCGCCGGGACCCGTGCGGTGAGCTCGATGGTGCCGTCACGATCGCGGCGCTCGAGCACCTCGCCCTCGCGATAGACTTCGGCCAGGGTGCGTCCGTCGGAGGCGGCCAGTCGGACCCGGACGGTGGGACGCGTGGCGCGCATGCGAGCGAGGAGTTCGGCACGCAGCTCGTCGAGCCCATGCGCCTCGTACGCGGACGTGAACACGCGTGGCCCGAGGAGCTCGGTGCGCGCCCGCAACGCGGCCTCCTCCTCGTGCGTGAGCCGGTCGATCTTGTTGAACACCAGGACTGTCCGGTCGCCTCCGCGACCGAGGGGGTCGAGCACCACGTTGACCGCGTCGACCTGGTCCTCCCAGTGTGCGGAGGCGTCGATCACGTGCAGGACGAGCTCCGCCTCTTCGATCTCCTCCAGGGTGGCGCGGAACGACGCCACCAGGTGGTGCGGGAGCTTGCGAATGAAGCCGACCGTGTCGGTGATCAGGGCGCGATAGCCCGGTCCGATGTCGACGCTGCGCGTCGCCGAGTCGAGCGTCGCGAACAATCGGTCTTCGACCAACAGATCGCTGTCGGAAAGAGCGCCCAGGATCGACGACTTGCCCGCGTTGGTGTAGCCGACCAGGGCCACCCGGAACTCATTCTTGCGTCCCTTGCGCCGGGTGCGCCGCGCGCGAGAGATGTGGCCGAGCTCGCCCTCCAGACGCGAAATGCGACGATCGATCAGGCGGCGGTCGGTCTCGATCTGTTGCTCGCCTGGCCCCCGGGCCCCGATGCCACCCTCGATGCGGGACAGGTGGGTCCACATGCGCTTGAGGCGAGGACGAAGATAGCGCAACTGGGCGAGCTCCACCTGTAGCTTGGCCTCTGCGGTACGGGCCCGGAGCGCGAAGATGTCGAGGATCAACTCGGTGCGGTCCATGACTCGAACCGCGAGCCGCTCCTCGAGCGCTAATCCCTGGGCGGGGGTGAGATCCTCATCGAACACGACCAGCGTCGCGCCGGCTGATTCGACCAGACGCCGCACCTCCTCCAGCTTTCCGCTTCCGATGAAGGTGGCCGGGTTCGGGGCCTGCAGACGCTGAACCATGGTCCCGACGACCTGGCCCCCCGCCGTCTCGACGAGCCGCTCCAGCTCCACCAGATGCTCTTCGACCGCCGTGCGGGGGACCGCGTAGTCCGGCGCCCCGACCAGCAGGATCTGTTCGACCGGCGATTCGATGTCGATCATGGACATGTAGCTACCCCGCCATCAATCGGGATTGCCACGATTCCGCGCCTGTTCGATCGCCTGCAGGCGGCGTCTCAGCTCTGCCTCGCCGCCGGCTTCACCGGGCTGATAGAAGCGCTCCCCGGCCACGCTGGCGGGCAGATAGTGCTGCGGCGCGACGCCGAGCGGGTCTTCGGGGTCGTATCGGTAGCCCCGACCGTAGCCGAGATCGCGCATGAGGCTCGTCGGTGCGTTACGCAAGTGAAGCGGCACCGGCTCGGCCGGGGTGCGCCGCGCCGCATCGCGCGCGGCGGAGAAAGCGGTGTAGATCCGGTTCGACTTCGGGGCGAGGGCCAGATACGTCGCGGCTTCGGCCAGAGCCAAGTCGCCTTCGGGCGAGCCCAGAAAGTGGAACGCATCCCGGGCCGCGATGCACACCGAAAGGGCCTGCGAGTCGGCGAGCCCGACGTCTTCGACTGCCATGCGGACCAAGCGCCGGGCGATGTAGAGCGGGTCCTCTCCGCCTTCGAGCATGCGGCCGAGCCAGTACAGCGCCCCGTCGGGATCCGAGCCGCGCACCGATTTGTGCAGCGCCGAGATGAGGTCGTAGTGCTGCTCGCCTCCCTTGTCGTAGTGCGCGAAACGGCGCTGGAGTGCCTCTTCGATCGCGTCCGCGTCGATCGAACCGCTCGCCCCGACCAGCCCGGCCGCCGTCTCCAGGGCGTTGAGCGCGCGCCGCGCATCGCCGTCGGCACCGATGCTCAGCAGGCGGAGCGCCTCGCCGGTGATGGAGAGGCCGGAACTGCCCAGCCCCCGGTCGGGGTCGACCAGCGCATCGCGGCAGATCGCCTCGATCTCGTCCTCGCTCAACGGCTCCAGAACGATGACGCGGGCGCGGCTGAGCAGGGGACCGACCACTTCGAAGCTGGGGTTCTCGGTGGTGGCCCCGATCAGGGTGACAGTCCCGGCCTCCACGTGCGGTAGGAGCGCGTCCTGCTGCGCCTTGTTGAAGCGGTGAATCTCGTCGACGAACAGGATCGTCGGCCGGGCGCTCGCCCGCTTGCGTTCCCGCGCCTGGGCGATCAGCTCGCGCAATCGAGGGACGCCCTGCGTCGCGGCGCTGAACGGCTCGAAGGCGGCGGCGGTGACCCGTGCGATAATCAGCGCCAGCGTCGTCTTACCGCAGCCGGGAGGACCCCACAGGATGAGGCTCGGGACGCGATCGCCCTCGATCAGCTTCCGCAGCGCCCGACCCTCTCCGAGCAGCGAAGTCTGCCCCCGGAACTCGGCCAGCGATCGGGGCCGGAAGCGGGCGGCGAGCGGCGCATCGGGCCCGGGTTCCCCCAGGGTCGTCCTCTCCCGACGCGAAGCCGCCGGGATCCGCGGACTCGGCCCGAACAGGCTCAGCTCCTCCAACGTCAACCGATTCCAGGGACAGTGCCGCTGCCGTCGCGCCGGCCGAGACGCCCCTGTTCGATCAACTCGGCGGCTAGCTCCAGCAGGCGGGCGCGCTCATTCAGCTCGGGATCCTCGAGCACCCGGGCGTGCAGCTCGTCGAGCACGATACCGACCGCAGGGCCACGCGACACGCCGAGCTCGAGCAGCTCGCGCCCGCCGATCGCCAGGTCGCTGACCCGGAGCGGTGGAGCGGCGCCGAGCTGATCGTGCGCCCGTCGCCAGGCGGCGATCAGGAACCGGGCCTCCTCCTCGGCGCCTCGCGCCCGGGCGCTCGCGAAGCGGAGGCGAAACAGGTCCCGGGCGTGCTCTGCCCCGACCTCGGCCAGCCAGAGGCGAATCTGCGCATCCGAGTCGACCGGGCCGACGAGGGGCTCGGCGTGGCGCACCAGGTGAAGGGTGCGCCGGATCTCCGAGTTCGAGAAGCGAAGCCGGCGGAGCACCGCCTCCGCCGCCACCGGTTCCCCGTCCGCCCGCCGCGACGGGAGGAGCAGCCCTGCGATCCGAAGCGCGCGACGCGCGGCCGGGATCGCATCGACCGCCGCCAGGTAGAGCTCGAAGCGGGGATCGGTCGCCAGATCCGCGATCTCCGGATACCACACCTCGAGAACGCCGAACTCGGCGTACAAGCGGAGAGCGTCGGAAGGTCGGGGGTCCTCGAGCACCTTCAACAGTTCGTCCCGCACACGTTCGGCCGACAGGCGCGAGGTCCGGTCCACCGCCTCCCGCAGGGCGGTCCGCGTGTCGGGATCGATGTCGAGCGCGAAGCGACCGGCGAAGCGAAGTCCTCGCAACACCCGTAGATAGTCCTCGGCAAAGCGGGTCGCGGGATCGCCGACCGCTCGCAGCACGCGCCGCTCCATGTCGGTCCGACCGTGGAACGGGTCGACGAGCTCGTCGGTGGCGGGCCGCCAGGCGAGCGCGTTGATGGTGAAATCGCGACGGCCGAGATCCTCGTCGATCCGATCCGCGAACTCGATCACCGCGTGCCGCCCGTCGGTGGCGACATCGCGCCGAAAGGTGGTGATCTCGTACAGCTCTCCGTCGGAGGCGATGACCCCGACCGTTCCGTGCTCGATTCCGATCGGTATCGTTCTACCGAACACGCGGCGCACGTCATCGGGGCGCGCGTCGGTGGCCACATCCCAGTCGGCCCGGTGGTGACCGAGAAGCTCATCCCGCACCGCGCCGCCCACCGCCCACGCTTCGAACCCGCGCGCCTCGAGAGCCTCGGCGATCTGGATGAGGGCGGCCGGCGGTCGAAAGTCGGATACCGCGATCACAGCACGCTGCCGCCATTGACGTTGAGTACGGCCCCGGTCATGTGCCTGGCCAGCTCGCTGGCCAGGAAGCACACCGGACCGGCCACGTCCTCGGGCTGCGCCACGCGTCGGAGCGGGATCTCCTCCAGCACCTCGTCGAGCCGCTCCGAGCGCAGCACGGCGGCGCTCATGTCCGTGTCGACCCAGCCGGGAGCCACGCAGTTGACGGTGATTCCCCGCGGCCCGAGCTCGCCGGCCAGCGACTTGCAGAACGAGATGATCGCTCCCTTGCTGGCCGCGTAGTGGCTGTGGCCCGGTTCCCCGCGTTGACCCGCGGTGGAGGAGAGGAGGATGATGCGGCCGCCCCGTTTCATGCGCGCGGCCGCCTCCCGGGTGGTGAGGTACAGCGAGGTGAGATTGTCACCGAGCATGGCCCTCCATACCTCGAGGGGGAGCTGGTCGACCGGGATGGCGTCCTCGTTCCAGACACCCGCGTTGCCGACGAAGATGTCCAGCGTCCCGAACGCGCGATCGACCCGATCAAACAGATTCTCCACGTCCTTCTCGCGCGACAGGTCTCCGGCCTGCACCCACACGTCTTGGTCGGAGCTGTCGGCGTCCGTCAACCCGGTGGCGTGTCGCGCTCGGTAGCCAGCCAGCTGTCCCCGGCACTCCTCGGCGACCGCCTCGGCAGCCGCCTTCGCGCTTCGGTAGGCAATGCCAACCGATGCACCGCAGCGAGCCAGCAGCAGCGCCGTCGCCCGCCCGATCCCGCGCGACCCGCCGGTCACCAACGCCCGGCGTCCGGCGATCCCGGGCAGGGCCACCTCCAGCTCCGCAACCGACGACATCGCTGCTTCTAAGCTCGAACGATCACTCACGACTGCGCCTCCTCCGCTTCGCACGCTACGAACCACGCCTCGACCGTGCCGACCACTGCGTGCTCGATCGCCAGGTGAAGTTCCTGAACACGGGCCGAATCGTCCGCCGGCACGACGATGGGCAGATCGACGCTCCGGGCCAGGGGTCCGCCGCCTCGACCGAGCAGGCCCACGGTCGCCACCTCCATGCTGACCGCCTGCTCTACGGCCCGCAGGAGGTTCGGCGAGCGACCGCTGGTCGAGTGGACGACGAGCAGGTCCCCTTTCCGGGCGTGGGTGCGGACGCCACGCGCGAACACATCTTCGAATGAAAAGTCGTTGGCCGCCGCGGTCAAATAGGCGCTGTTCGCGGTCAGGGCCATGGCGGCGAGCGGCCTGCGGTCGCGTCGGAAACGGACCGCGTACTCGGCCGCCACGTGCTCGACCGTCGACGCGCTCCCTCCGTTGCCACACAGGAGGATCTTGCCTCCCGAGCGTAATGTATCGATCGCTCGTCTCGCGTAAGAGTGGACGGCGCTCGATGCCTTCGTACCGGTCGCCCGCGCATCGTCGGCCAGCGACGCCAGGTAGGGTGAAAGGAAGTCGGAATCCACCGCGCGATCCCTCAGCGTCTCCTCACCAGCCGACGCAGCTTGCCGAACAGCCCGGTGGCGATCGGCGCCGGCTCAACGGGCGCCACCGGTTCCCCCGTCAGCACGGCGAGCGGGTTGTCGCGCAGCAACAGCCAGGCTTGCTCCAGGTGTCCCGCATCCACCAGCAGATCCCACACGCTTCGGATCGAGGTGGCGCGGTGCGGTCGGGCGTGGTGGTCGGATGCGACCAGGTCGACGAGGCCCTCGGCCAGCATGAGGTGGGACACGCGCTCCGCCTCGGCCCCGTATTCTCCCCACAGGCTGCCCGCATTGACGCACATAAGCACTCCCATCGCGCGCCAGCGGGGAATCCAGCCGGGATTGCCGCCGATGCCGAAGTAACGCTCCGGGTGGGCGAGCACCGCTCGCCACCCCTGCGCCGTTACCCGCTCGATCATCTGCTCCGGGAACGCCGGAAGCATCAACATCGGAAACTCGACCAGGAGAGCACCTCCGTCGCTGAGACCGAGAGCGGGGTCGGTCATGTCGGCGTCGGGCTCGTCGAGGCAGATCTCGTACGAGCCCTCGAGCCGGAGGTCCGGCAGCTCTTCCGCCACCGCGGCTTCGAGCTCGCGAAAAGCCGCTTCGATGCCGGCCCGTCGGCCCGAACGAAGGTGTCGGGCGGACAGGTGTGGGGTGGTGACGACGCGGCTGATCCCCTGCTCGACGAATTCGCCCAGGTAACGGAGCGCATCGTCGATCGTCGGCGCGCCGTCGTCCACGCCCGGAACGAAGTGGTTGTGGATGTCGATGAGGCTCGAATTCACGAAGCACCCGGTTCGTTGTCCCGGGACGGAGCGCCTTCGCCCTGCTCCGGGCGGGCGCGTCCGGTCGCGAGGCGATGCCCGAGCTCGCCGTTCAGCCCCAGCCGGATCGCCAGTGCCTCCGCTCCGTCACCCAGCTCTGCCGCGGCCTCGAAGGCGTAGGTGAGGCTCGCATCCGCCGCCAGCAGGCGCAGCGCGCCGGCGCGGGACTGGGGTGCGCCGAGCACCTGATCGAGCTCGAGCAGCGCCGCGTCGGCCAACAGGTCCGGAATTTCATCGGGTTCGACCGCGCGAGCCACCCGGCCGACGACGGCGCGCACCGCGTCGGCGAGCGGGGGCGGCACGTCGGCGAGCCGCGGCTCGAGCCAGCGCTCGACGGCCGGGGACAGGGCGCGGCGGGCGGCGAGAGCCGGCCCCTCCTCGAGCTCCGCGGATTCGGTCACCGGGAGGGGGCGAGGGTGCGGGTGGCCAGCTCGAGCGCCGCCCGGAGCGCTTCGGGCACCAGGGCACGGTCTCCGACCCCTCCCTGAGCGAGGTGGGGCTTCCCTCCGCCGCCGGAGCCCGTCGTCTTGCTGGCCAGCCGCACCAGATCCCCGGCCCGCAGTCCCTTCCGGATCCAGTCGTCGGTGACGACGGACAGAAACGCATCCTTGCCCGCGTCTCCGCCGTCCTCCTCCCGAACCACGTGCACGATGGCGGCTCCGGTGCCGAGGGCCTGCCGGATGCGATCGCCGAACGCGGACAGATCGCTGCCGGCCCGGAGACGAACATCCTGGCGGGTCACGATGCGGCCGCCATCGACGGCCACGGTGTGCGCATCGGTCGAGTCCGCGCTCTCGATCAGCCGGCGCGCCGCCGCATCCGCTTCGGCATCGAGGCGCGCCTCCGCCTCTACCTCGAGCTCCTCGCGCGCGCTGACCAGCCCCTCGACCCGGCGCTCGAGCTCATCCGGCGGGACCCGGAGCCGAGAGGAGAGCGCGCCGACGACCGATTCGAGCGCCTCGAGGCGCCGGTACGCCTCCGGTCCGGTCACCGCTTCGATCCGCCGGATGCCGGCCGCCACGCCCGTCTCACCGACAATCTTGAACAGGCCGATCTCCCCCGTGCTGCGCACGTGGCAGCCACCGCACAGCTCCGCGCTGCGTCCCGGCAGGCGCACCACCCGCACCTCGTCACCGTACTTCTCGCCGAACAGCGCCATGACCCCCTCCGCCAGTGCCTCACGGTACGACTCCCGGCTCGTGCGCACCGGCACATTGGCCCAGATGCCCTCGTTGACCCACCGCTCCACCGCCCGCCGCTCCTCCTCCGTCAGCGGCCCGCGGTGATTGAAGTCGAACCGGAGCCGATCCGGCGCCACCAGAGAGCCCGCCTGATGGACGTGCTCGCCCAAAACCTCCCGCAGCGCGGCGTGGAGCAGGTGGGTGGCGGTGTGGTTCCGCTGCGTGTCGCGGCGCAGCGCATCGTCGACCGCAGCCTCGACCGAGGCGGGGGCGGCGTCGAGCGTCCCGACCTCGAGCGGACCTGCCACCACCGTCTGCCCGCGCTCGTTTCGAACGACCGAAGTGACCCGTACCCGCCATCCGTCGCCCGACACGGTCCCCGTGTCGCTCACCTGTCCGCCGGCCTCGGCGTAGAACGGGTTGCGGGCCAGGATGAAAGCACGCTCTCCGTCCAACCGCTCGTACGCGAGCACCGGCGTCTGCACCTCGAACTGCTCGTATCCAACCCACTCCTGCTCCGCATCGTCCGCCACCACGCCCTTGAGCCGGGTGACACGCTCGGGAGTCCCATCCTTGCCGACGATCGGACGCGCCTCCCGGGAGCGCCGTCTCTGTTCCTCGAGCGCGGCCTGAAACCCCTCCACATCGACGGCGTAGCCCCGTTCGGCCGCCATCAGTTCGGTGAGATCGAGCGGAAAGCCGAACGTGTCGTAGAGCCGGAACGCCTCCGCGCCCGCGAGCGTACCGGTCGAGCCGTGAGGCGCCAGCTCGTCGAAGCGGCGCATCGCCTCGTCTATGGTGGCGAGGAATCCCTCCTCTTCCGCCCGGGTCGTCTCCACGATGTGGGCGCGACGCGCCGCCAGCTCCGGGTACACGTCGCGCATCTGCTCCGCGACGACGGCCGTCAGGCGATCGAGGGTGGGCTCCCGCCGGCCGAGCAGCCAGGCGTAGCGCGCCGCGCGGCGCAGGATGCGCCGCAGGACGTAGCCTCGGCCTTCGTTGGAGGGGAATACCCCGTCGGCGAGCAGAAACGCGACCGCGCGCGCATGGTCGGCAAGCACCCGGAAGGGCAGACCTTCGTCCCACCGCTCCTCGTCGCGCGGGTACTCGATCCCGACGATCCTCTCGGCCGCCTCGATGATCGGCATGAAAAGGTCGGTGTGGTAGCTCGTTCCGGTCCCCTGGAGCACCGCCGCGATCCGCTCCAACCCGGCGCCCGTATCGATCGACGGCGCCGGCAGGGGCCGGTCCCCCTCCGGACCGCGGTCGAACTGCATGAAGACGAGGTTCCAGATCTCCATGAACTGGTCGGCCTCGCCCAGCGCCAGGAACTCGTCCGGCGACAGCCGAGCGGGTGCGCCGGAGGGTCGCAGGTCATAGTGGATCTCCGAGCACGGGCCGCACGGTCCCGTGTCGCCCATCTGCCAGAAGTTCTCCTTGTCGCCGAGTCGGAGCACGCGGTGCGGCGGAAGGATGGTCGCCTCGAGCCACAGGGCGTGCGCCTCATCATCGGAGTGGTGCACGGTGGCCCACAACCGCTCCGGTTCCAGACCCAGCTCGTCGGTGACGAACTCCCACCCGAAGCGGATCGCGTCGCGCTTGAAGTAGTCTCCGAACGAGAAGTTGCCCAGCATCTCGAAGAAGGTGTGGTGGCGCGCGGTGCGTCCCACTTCCTCGAGGTCGTTGTGCTTGCCGCTGACCCGGAGGCATTTCTGCACTGTCACCGCGCGCGCCGCCGGTGGCTCCTGTTCGCCGAGAAACACGCGCTTGAACTGCACCATACCGGCGTTGGCGAACAGCAGCGTCGGATCGTCCTCGGGCACCAGCGAGCTGCTCGGCAGATGCAGGTGTCCGTGGCGCACGAAATACTCGACGAATCGAGACCGGATATCGCTGGACTTCATATCGTGTCCGGGGTCATCGGCACGGGGCGATCAGGTCGGAACTTCCGGCGACCCGCAGCGGCCCGGCAACCTCGGGAGCCTGGCTTGCGGCAGAATATGGAGCGGGGCGTGCGGCCGTTCAATGAGGTTCGATCAGTTCGCGCACGACGCGGGCGATGACATCGGGCGCGAAACCGCGGCGGCGCAGCAGCCCTTCGAGACGCCGGCGCCACGTGCGCTCGTCCGCCCTCGGCCCGGCTCGCGCATGGGAAGCGACGGCGCGGGCGAGAGTCGTTTCGTCGACCTGCTCCTCCTCGAACACCTGCTCGATCCCGGCCCGCGCCGTTTCGCCATCCACGCCCCGCAGGCGGAGCTCCGACTCGAGCGCGACCCGGCCCCTCGGCCGCAGGCGCACCCGGTCACGGACGAGGGCGACGGCGAACGCGCGGTCATCGACGTGCCCGAGGCGGCGGCAGGCCGCGATGGCGTGGTCGACCGTCCGCCGACTGTACCCGCGGCGTTCCAGATGACGCTGCAGCTCGAAGTGGCTGCGCGGTCGGAAAGAGAGGTAATGGAGCGCGCTCCGCACCGCTTCCTCGCCCCCGACGTCCTCGACCTCTCCGGGCTCGGGACGTCCGGAGTGCAAGCAGGCCGGATCGTTGGCTTCGAGCTCGGCGCCGGGAAGTGGAGAGCTACTTCGACTCGGCGAGCGCGGGCTCCTTTTTCGCGGGTTTTCCCGACTCTTTCGGCTCGGACTCTTCGACATCCGGCTCGCTGGGGATGATCCCCAGATGCTGTCGGATCTGGTGTTCGATCTCGTCGGCGATGTCGATGTTCTCTCGCAGGAAGGCCTTCGCGTTCTCCCGCCCCTGACCGAGGCGCACTTCGTCGCCGTACGAG
>CAZJXR010000094.1:0-14078 GCA_964550085.1 uncultured Gemmatimonadota bacterium | reverse complement strand
CACGGTTCGTCGGGGAGATCCCGCTCCCTGAAGGGCGCACGGTTCGTCGGGGAGATCCCGCTCCCTCCGCTTCACGCCGTGCTTTCCCCCGCGACTCCTGGCCTCGATCGGGGCAGTGGCCCGCGGCAACTACCACCCGGGGCATGATTCGTGCAAAACCTCTTCTTCCGCGTTGCCGCCGGGTACCGGCTGGAGTCCTGGCGGCCGTTGTACACCACCGCGAGTCGGAGCGCCAAACCGCCCAACCCATGCCGTCGAACCACCCGAACCGTTATGAGGTCAGCGTTGTGTCCCGCCGGCGGGAGCTGGCCGCACTGCGCGCGGAATGGACCGGCCTCCTCGAGCGCATTCCCGACGACAGTCCCTTTCTCACTTACGAATGGCTGACGACCTGGTGGGACGCGTTCGCCGCCGACGCCACCATGCACCTCGTCGTCGTCCATCGAGCCGGGCGTTTGGTGGCCATCGCGCCCTTTCTGTACCGGACCGAGCGGGTGGCAGGGCACTCGCGTCGCGTGCTGGGCCTGTGGAGCAACGACAACACGGACCGAACCGGATTGCTCGTCGACGTGGACGCGCCCATCGCTGTGCGCGCCATCGTCGATCACATCGTGGAGCGAGCACCGTCGTGGGACGTTGCGGAGCTCGTCCCGCTGGAACGGAGCGTTCCGACAACCAGCGCTCTGCTCGACCTCCTCCACCAGAGAGGTCTTACCCACGGCGTGACCGACAATCTGCAATCGCCCCACCTGGAGATGCCCGGAGGCTGGGACGATCTGGTCGATACGCTCGGCGCCTCTTTCCGGAAGTCGCTGCGCCGCAAGACGAGAGCGGGCGACTTGGCCGGCCGGCTCAGTTTCGAGATCATTCGGGACCCGAGCGGGATCGATACGGCTTTCGACATCGCCAGGGACAGCTGGCAATACGAGAACGGAACTTCGATCGCGTCGACCGACGCGCTCCGCTCCTTCTACAGTGGTCTCGCTCGCGTCGCTCACGACAGGGGTTGGCTCCAGTTCGCGTTCATGCGCCTCGATGACGAGCCCGTCGCCTTCGAGTTCAACCTCGTGTACCACGGAACGGCGTACAACCTCAAGCTGGGCTATCGAAAGAGCCACGCCGGCCTGTCCCCGGGAATCCTCCTCAAGCAGCATGTCCTGCGCGAGCTCATCGATGCCGGCATCAGGCGATACGACTTTCTCGGCGGCGACGAACCGTACAAGCTCCACTGGACAAGTCATATCCGGCCCCATTGCCGGGTCACGGTCTATCGCCGACGTCCGACCCTCGTCCTCAGCCACCTCGTGCGACACCGGGTCAAGCCGTTCATCAAGCGGCGCTTCCCTGCGCTCGTCGAGCGCCGTCGACGCAGGCTGCGGGGGCGCTAAGCAGACAACCGCCTCACCTGAGGCGGTCCACGAACTCGCAGATGCGATGGGCGGTGGAGGCCGGGTCGAACCGGCCGGTCGCGTGCCCGACGGACTCCGGCAGCTCCAGGAGCTCGGTGTGCGGTATGCGCTGCCGATACTCCTCGCTGGCCGCGAAGGGGACGGTTCGGTCTCCCCGCGACCAAATCAGCAACACCGGTTGCGCGATGCGTTCCAGGGCCGCGGCGAAGGTCGAATCGTAGGACGCCGTGACACCGAGCGCCTGCCGGGCCGAGCTGCGCGGGAAGAGCAACCCGAAGAGACGCGTCCCGGCCACCGCCCCCAGGACCCGATTCGCGGGGCCGGGTCGGAACAGCGCGCTCCGAGGCCAGGGATAGCGGAGCGAGCCCGGGAAGCCGGACGGCGCCATCAGCACGGCGCCGATTATCCGCTCCGGTGATCGAGCCGCCGTCCAGGCGGCGACGGATGCGCCCATCGACCGTCCGACGAGCACTGCGCTCTCGATCTCCAGGCTGTCCAGGAACGCGACCAGATAGCGGCGATGGGTCTCGAGACTGTAGTTCTCCCGAGGCCGGGCCGAGCCCCCGAAGCCCACCAGATCGAGACTGACGATCGTCCCGCATTCCAGCGCCGGGACGAGCGCCTCCCATTCGTCGAGCGAGCTGCCGAAGCCGTGCAGCAGGATGAGCGTCGGTCGGCCATCTCCCACGATTCGGTAGCGCAGGGGGGAACCGAGGACCCCGAGCACGCGGTCGGAGGGGCCGGGGGGGATGGGCCGGCTTCCCGGCATCAGTCGCGCCAGCCCGGCCGCCGCCGCGAACAGGACGGCCAAGCCGAGCACGACGAGCAGTCCGACCAGCTTCAGAGCCAAGGTCGACACCTCCGGCTGCCTCCGACGTCGCGGCCGCACCCCATTACTCGGACAGGCTCCTAGAGGCGACGCAGCTCACACCAGAAGTCGCTCGAGACGGTGAGACGCGCGCGAACCTTGCCGCGTTTCCGGACGATCCACAGCACTCCGACCCGCCGGTAGCCGCTCTTACGAACGCCTCTTCGAGAGTCGAGGTTCAGATGATTGACGTAGCCGAACAGCCGCCGCTTCCCTTCCGGCTCGAGTCGCTGGAGGAGCTGGAGGTGGCGCAGCGCCTGAAAGCCCGCCCCCCGGTATTCCGACGCCGTGTAGGATTTGAAGTTGTACACCGTGTCGTCGGGCAGATTGATATGGAACCCGTCCTCCACATGCACCAGGGGGGAGCCGGCAATCCAGGCGTATCCGACCAGCCGCTCGCCGTCCAGCTGCAGGAGGCACCGGTCTCCGCGCCGAAGGCCTTCGAGGTCGCTGGCCACGATGTTGGCCCGCGCGTCGGCGCCGTAATGCAGCAGGTCGGCCTCGGTAGCGAACCGGAACGCGTGCTCTCGGGCGGCCTCGACGGCCGACGGGAGCGGGCGCGGATCCGTGAGGGCGACCAGCTCGAGTCGAGCGCTGCGCGGGTGAAGCGCGCGCCATAGCGCGACTCGGAGCGCGGCTCGCACACCGTGGTGCCGCGCGACGTCTCGCAGATAGTCCCTGCGGACACTCATCTCATCGCTGTCGCCGGCGCGCCTTCCCGAACGCCGCGAAGGCCGTTCCGGCCTCCGCCGTCATGAAACAGCGCATCTGGGCGCTCCGCTCGTGCTCCAGGGCGGCGTCGATGCCGGTGACCGGAGCGCAGCGCAGCGCCGCCTTGATTGCTCGAACTGCGTGTGGGGAAGCGTCGGCGAGGGCTTGCGCCCCCTCGCGCGCCGCATCGGAAAGTTCCTCCGGTTCGACGAGGCGATGGATCAGCCCCAGCGCGAGCGCCTCTCGACTCTCCACCGTTCGGCCGCTCAACAGCAGCTCGCGAGCCCGATCGACGCCGACTATGCGCGGGAGCAGGAAGGAGCCGCCCCAGTCGGGCCCGAGCCCGATCTTGATGAAGCTCTGCGTGAAGCTGCAGCTCGTGCTTCCGATCCTTAGATCGCAAGCGAGTGCGAGGTTGGCTCCCCCGCCGGCGGCCGGCCCGTTCACCGCCGCCACCAGCGGCTTCGAGTAGAGGTACAAGGTGCGCGCGACCGCGTTGGCCGCGTCGAGAATGCGCGAAAAGTCTGACAGGTCGTTCTCTCCTCTGAGCCGACTCATGTAGCGGACATCTCCGCCCGCACAGAATCCCCTGCCGGCCCCCGTGATGACGACCGCACGCACACCTTCGCACCGTTCGGCATCCTGGAGGGCCATCAGGAGGTCCTCCCGCATGGAGCCGAAGAGCGCGTTCAGCTTTTGGGGGCGATTCAGCGTGATCTGCGCCACCGCCCCCGTGCGCGTGTACTCTATGTGCTCCATTCTCCAGCCTCGCCCACCGGTGTGGTAGGATGTTATCAGGCGCACGCAGCCCCCGGCCGTTTTTGGGCCCACGGGCGGCCAACGCGGCTTGATGCGTGTGTTATCGGCAGGCGGCAAGAGCCGTGCCCCTCTCGGCGAACGGCGCTATTACGACCGCCGCACGTAATGGAGGCGCTCGCGCACGGAGTCGCGCTGATAGCGGCGGCCCGGGTGGTCTCCGTCGCTCCGGTAGCGCTGGTAGCGCGCCTCGAAACAGCGGTAGGTAGCCGGGTCCCCGGCTGCGCGCAGGACGGCTCCGATCGCCGGCGCGGACATGAGCCCCTCGTCGTTGTAGGAGAGGAGGATGTGGCGCGCGTCGGCCACATCGAGCAGAGAACGGAGCGCCGACTCGCAGTGCGACTTTCGACACCAGTCTGATCGGCGGTCGTCGTCCGGGATGAGCCCCGTCTTCCCCCGCAACGCCGGAGGCGGATCCCAGCCCTCGGCGATGAGTTCGGGAAGGTGATAATACGCGGGATACTGGCGCTCGTTGTACGGCGGGTCGAGGTACAGGAGGTCGATGGTTCCGACGGCGGCGACCCGATCGATTGCCCGGCCTCGAAACGCGGTGGAGCGGCCGGAGGTCCGAGCGGCCACCGGACGCAGAGGCCGCAGCTTCAGCGGCCGGAGGGCGTTCGGCTGCCAGCTCTTCACGAACGAGGCGTAGACACCGGTCGTGTTGGCGACCCGGTCGGCCGCTTCGAGCAGGGTGGCGATCAGCAGTTGCTCTTGCTGGCGAGAGACGCGGGCTTCGGATCGTGCGGCGGCGATGGCCTCACGAACCGCATCAATTCGCCGTGCGTTGTCCGGGGTGAAGTACATGCGTCCGTGCGCGGCGCCGGGGTCCCCGGCCGGCGTGTAATGTTCGGTCACGAACCCGCCGTCGGCCGGAAGGTTATGCAACTGCTCGAGCGCCCGGGAGTAGCTTTGTGTTCTATCGGCGCGACCGCCGTCCGGCTCGCCGATCGGGTCCGGGAATCGCGGCGTGCGATCGAGCTCTACGCGCGCTACCTGTAGGGCATAGGAGCTCGCCATCAGGTCGCCCGCGTACACGCGCCATCCATGCGCCTTCAGCGCCCGCGCCACACTGGCGGTACCCGCGAACGGGTCGCAGGCTACCCCCGTTTCGATGCCGATCTCCTCGATCGAGCGCAGAAGAAAGGGGATGAGACGGGTCTTGTTGCCTATGTATCGCACCGTGGCGTGCTCCGATGGCGGATGAAGTAGCGGGCACAAGCGTGACTCCGACCGCGTCGACATGGGGCGAACGCTTCTACGATCGGGCTATGGAGGGGGCGGGGCGCCTTCTCCCGGCCGTTGCCCTCCTGTCCCCGACGTGGAGAGCAGCCGCCGGTGGGATGCGGCGGGCGCCGGCCGCTATCACCGACTGGGCCGCCCCCCGGACCGGCCGCTCGGCGGCGCTCGTGTGGGTGCACGGAGCCTCGGCGGGGGAGCTTATCGGAGTGGCTCCTGTCATCGACGAGCTGCGGCGGCGTCGATCGTTCCAGCTGCTGGTGACGCATTTCTCGCCTTCGGCGCTCCCGGTCCTTCCGGCGCTCGAGCCCGACTTTGCTTCCTTTCTGCCGCCCGATTCGGCCCGGATCATGGGCGCGGCGCTCGACGCGCTCCGCCCGCGGCTGGTGGTGTTCGCGGTCGCAGAGGTGTGGCCGGGTCTCACGCGCGCTGCCGCCGACAGGCGTGTCCCCCTCGCCCTCGTCAACGGCATCGTCCGCCCCGACAGCCACCGCCTCGCGGGCCGTGGCTGTCGACTCCAGCGCCGGGCCTACGCCCGGTTGACTCGGGCGGCTGCGGCGTCGGAGGAAGACGCGGCCCGCCTCCGCGCTCTCGGCGTCCGGAGCGGCGCGCTTCGGGTCACCGGCGATGCCGCCTTCGACCGCGCGCTGGCGCGGGTGGGAAAGCCGAACAACGCGCAATCGGAACCGCCCGCCGGGCGAAAACTGCGAGAACTCGTCGGCTCGCGCCGGTGCATCGTGGCGGGCTCGACGTGGCCGGCCGACGAGGGACCGCTGCTGCGGGCGGTGGCCGGACTCGGGCTCCCGGCGGAACAGTTGGCGCTGATCATCGTTCCCCACCAGCCCACGCACCGGGCGGTGGGTCGACTCGAGGCCCGCTGCGCGGCCACGCTCGGGGTCCGACCCCGCCGGTGGTCCGAACTCCCCGTCGGGGCGGCTGACGGCGAACAGTCGGCTGCGTCCGGCACCCGCGGCCCTCTCGTGCTGGTGGTCGACACGGTCGGAATCCTGGCCGAGCTGTACGCGGCGGCCGATGTCGCCTGGGTCGGCGGCGGCTTCGGACGGACCGGCCTCCACTCCGTCATCGAGCCGGCGGCGGCCGGCGTGCCGGTCGTGTTCGGTCCGCGACACGCGCGCCGCGAGGCCCGCGAGCTCGTGGCCTGCGGGGCGGCGCGACCGGTGGAAGCTCACCAAGCGGCGGACGTCCTGCTCGACCTCCTGACCGGGGAGGATTATCGCCGGATGGGGGAGGAGGCCCGGCGCTACGTGGAAGCGGGTGCCGGCGCCGCGGCCCGCTCCGCGCGGATGCTCGCCGCCCTCATGTCGAGCGGGTGAGCAGAGAGTTGCAGGCCCGCGCCCCAGCTCGCGGCCCCGGAGCGGGAACGTGGCCGTCAACGTCCCGGCCGCGTCGACATCCGCCTCCGCTTCGGGCCGAGCACGTACCAGAACAGCGGCCCGAAGATCGGGCAACACACGACGACCACCGCCCACCACACCTTCTCGCGGCGCGAGGCGCCGGAGCCAGCCAGCAGGTACAGCGCCCACACGTCGATGATGAACAGGAAGAGGGCGAGGAGCCAGCGGGTGTCGAGGCCGTTCGCCCAGGCGATGACGTCGGTCATGCGGCAGCGGTGGCGCTCTGCAGTTGCAGCCGGTACAGCCGCGCGTACACGCCATCCTGGCCGAGCAGCTCGGTGTGGGTTCCCGCCTCGACGATCCGTCCATGGTGGAGCACCAGGATCCGGTCGGCGCTCTGCACGGTGGACAACCGGTGTGCCACGACGAGGCTCGTCCTGTCCCGCATCAGCTCCTTCAGGGCGTGCTCGATCTGCGCCTCGATCTCCGAGTCGACCGAGCTGGTGGCCTCGTCGAGCAGCAGGATGGCGGGATCGGCGGCCAGCGCCCGCGCAAAGCTCAGGAGCTGACGCTCTCCCACGCTGAGGTTGCTTCCCCGCTCGGCCAGCGGGTGTTCGTACCGACCCGGCAGACGCTCCACGTACCGATCGACGCCGACTCGGCGGGCGGCCTCCCGAAGCCGCGCTTCGGTGATTCCTTCGCGTCCGAGGCTGATGTTGTAACCGGTGCTGCCGGAGAACAGATACACATCCTGCAGCACGAGCCCGATGCGGGACCGCAGGTCGCGAACCGGCAGGGTCCGGACGTCGGTTCCATCCACCAGGATTCGCCCGCGCTGCGGATCGTAGAATCGCATCAGCAGGTTGACGATGGTGGACTTGCCGGCCCCGGTGGCTCCGACGATCGCCACCCGCTGTCCGGGTTCGACGCGGAAGTCGACCTCCTGGAGCACCCAGTCGCCGCTCCCCGGCCCGCCATCTCCGATCGGCCCCATGCCGGCCGCCTCCGGTCCGTCGGTCCGGTAACGGAACCACACGTCCTCGAACTCGACGAGGCCGCGGATCGGAATGACTGGCGCCGGTCGATCCGGATCGCGGATCCGGGCCTCGGTGTCGAGGAGACGAAAGATGCGCTCCGAGCTGGCCATGGCGCCCTGAAGGATATTGTACTTCTCCGACAGGTCTTCGATGGGTCGGAAGAAGCGCCGCGCGTACTGGAGGAAAGCGGCGATCACCCCGATGGTGATCGTGCCGGCCAGCGCCTGGCCACCGCCGTACCAGATGATGAGAGCCAGAGCGGTGGCCGAGATGATCTCGATCACCGGGAAGAAGAGTGCGTAATAGGTGATCGACCGCAGGTGAGCCTGCAGATAGCTGTCGTTTATTTCCTGGAAGCGGCGGTGGGACGCTCCCTCCTGGCCGAACAGCTGCACCACGGACATGCCGCTGATCCGTTCTTGCAGATACGCGTTGATCCGGGCCAGACGGACCCGGATGTCCCGGTACGCATCTCTCACCTTCTTGCGGAACGCCCACGCCGCCAGGAACACGAGCGGAAGCACCGTGAAGGTGACCAGAGCCAGTCTCCAGTCGAGCATCAGCATCGCGATCACGATGAACACGATGGTGAAGACGTCGCCGAATATGGTGACCACTCCGGTGGTGAACATCTCGTTCAGCACTTCGACGTCGCTGGTGACCCGGGTCATCAGCCGACCCACGGGGTTGCGGTCGAAGTAAGCGAGGTCGAGGCGCTGGAGATGGGAGAAGATCTGCTCGCGCAGGTCGCGCATCACACGCTGACCGATCCAGGTGGTGAGAATGGTGCGCGCGTACTCGAGAGCGGCGGAGGCGACCAGGGAGACGACGAGGACGACGGTCAGGGTGAGGAGCAGCCGATAGTCGGCGCCCGGGATCGCCTGGTCGATCGCCACCTTGGTGAGCCACGGCCCGACCAGAGCCAGACCCGATGCGGCGATGAGCATGGCGATCGCCGCGACGACGTGCGGACGGTAGGGACGCAGGTAGGTGAGCAGGCGCCGCATGAGGCGGGCGTCGTACGCCTTCCCCAGCGCCTCCTCCTCACGGATCGGTCCTTCGGGGCTCGTCTGCACAGTCGCGTTCGCTCGAGAGCTCCGCCGGTGCCTGGCGCGGTCCCTGGCGCGGTCCCTGCGCGGCGACTGCTCGCGGCGGAGCGAGTTCGGCGGAAGATACCCGGCCCTCGCGGCCCCAACCAGCGGAGCGGCGCGTTGGCGGCTGCCGGGCGGGTCCGCCATCATAACACCTGTGGAGGGATGGAGTTCGCGCCGGAAGCGTGGTGCCGGCTCAGCCGCGCAGCGCCGGTCGCAGGGAAGCGCATGGGAAATACGATTCGGGTGCGTGGCGCCCGCCAAAACAACCTGAAGGGAATCGATGTCGCGATTCCTCGCCGTGGCCTGACCGTGCTGACGGGCCCGTCGGGGTCCGGCAAGTCGAGCCTCGCCTTCGACACGGTGTACGCGGAGGGCCAGCGACGCTACATCGAGTCGCCTTCGACGTACGCGAAGCACTTTCTGGAGCGTGTTCCGAAGCCGGCGGTGGACTGGATCGAGGGCGTCAGCCCGTCGATCGCCATCGATCAGAGAAACAGTGTGCAGTCCAGCCGCTCGACGGTGGGTACGGTTACCGAGGTGTACGACTATCTGCGTCTCCTGTGGGCCCGCGTCGGCGAGACCTACTGCCCCGGCTGCGACCGGGCGGTTCGTTCGGACACGGTCGCATCGGCGACCCAGCAGCTGCTCGACGCCCTTCAGGACGAACGGATCGCTATTGCCTTTCCGCTTCACCTCAGCCCGCGAATCAGCCATGAAGTGGCCGTCGGCAACCTCGAAGCGCAGGGCTACGTCCGCGTGGTGGCCGACGGAACGGAGTACCACCTGGTCGACGT
Organism: uncultured Gemmatimonadota bacterium; assembly: GCA_964550085.1. Taxonomy (GTDB): domain Bacteria; phylum Gemmatimonadota; class Gemmatimonadetes; order Palauibacterales; family Palauibacteraceae; genus JBFILW01. Next base: position 4,758 of record CAZJXR010000094.1, on the reverse strand, counting down.
GGTCGACTCCGGCTCACTCGATCTGACCGCAGCCGACGAGCTGCTGGTGCTGGTAGACCGCCTTTCCCTCGCCGACCAGGACCCCGAGCTGCGCGAGAGGCTGGCGGATGCGCTCGCGGTGGCCTTCGCCGAAGGCGATGGACGCGCTCTGGTGCTGGTGGCCGCGCAGACGACGGCGGGTGTCGGCGCGACCCCCGCTTCCGACTTCGTGGGACGACTCGCCTTCTCGGAGCACTACCGGTGCGCCGAATGCGAGCTCGCCTTCCCGGAGCCGACGCCGCTCCTGTTCAGCTTCAACAACCCGGCCGGTGCCTGTCCGGCCTGCAACGGCTTCGGTGCGATCCTGGCCTACGATCCCGATCTCATCGTCCCCGACCCGGAGCGCTCGCTGGCCGACGGGGCGATCGATCCGTGGAGCAAGCCCCGGTACGGAAACTACCGGCGGTACCTGTCCGACTTCGCTGCCGACCGCTCCATCGACATGCGCGCGCCGTGGCGATCACTGTCCCGCGAGGTCCGGGACGTGCTGCTGTACGGCAACGACGAGTTCGAGGGTGTGATCCCCTTCTTCGAGGCTCGCGAGCGCAAGAAGTACAAGCAGTACATTCGGGTCTTCCTGCGGCAGTACCAGACGCCGAGGAGGTGCGAGGCGTGTGGTGGAAGCCGTCTGCGCGCCGAGGCGCTGAACATCCGGGTCGATGGGATCGACATCGCCCGCGCGGCCAACTTCCCGATCTCGGAGCTCCGCGCGTGGCTCGAGGCTCTGAGCCTTTCGCCCTTTGAGGCCAAGCTGTCTGCCACGGTCCGTCAGGAGCTGGCCGACCGGGTGCACTTCCTGGACGATGTGGGCCTCGGTTATCTGACCCTCGATCGTCAGGCACGCACGCTGTCCGGCGGCGAGATGCAGCGCATCCGGCTGGCGAGCTGTCTCGGGAGTCGCCTCGTCGACGCGCTGTACGTGCTCGACGAACCCACCATCGGCCTCCACCAGCGCGATATCGAGCGTTTCCTGGACGTCCTGTGCCGCCTCCGTGATCTCGGCAACACCGTGCTCGTGGTCGAGCACGAGCCGGCGGTCCTGCGGGTTGCCGACGCCATCATTGAGCTCGGCCCCGGCTCGGGCGAGCGGGGAGGCGAGATCGTGTTCGAGGGGTCTTGGAGCGAACTGGTCGGCGCGGACACGGCGACGGGTCGCGCGCTGGCGAGCCGTCATCGCGGCGCTCGGAGCGAGGAGGGAGCATCGAACGGTCGACGCTCCCCGGGCGGCCGTCGGCAGCGGCCCGGCGGCGGACGCCGGCTCCGGCTGGAGGGCGCGATGCTGCACAACATCGTTGGCCTCGACGTCGACATCCCGCTCGGTACGCTGACGGTAGTGACCGGAGTATCCGGCTCGGGGAAGTCGACGCTCGTGCACGATATCCTCTTCCATGCCCTGCGGCGGGAGCTGCTCGGTGACACGACGGCCAAGCGCCATCTCGGCGAGCCGGTCGGCTCGTACGCGAGGCTGAGTGGCGTGAGGGCCATCGATGGGGTGGTGCTCATCGATCAGAGTCCGATCGGGCGCACTCCGCGATCCAACCCGATCACCTACATCCAGGCGTTCGGCGAGATCCGGCGCCTGTTCGCCGAGCAGCGGCTCGCTCGCCAGCGGGAATATGGTCCGGGACACTTCAGCTTCAACATCGAGGGAGGCCGCTGTCCGGCGTGCAAAGGCACGGGGGTAGAGGTGGTGGAGATGGTCTTCCTGGCCGATGTGTCGCTGCCGTGCGAGGTGTGCGGCGGGCTGCGATTTCGTCCCGAAGTCCTCGAGGTGACGTACCGTGAGCTGAACATCCACGACGTCCTCCAACTGACGGTGGATCAGGCGCTTCGCTTTTTCATCCGCCGCGACCGCCTCGGAGAAGCGCTATGGCAGCTCCAGCGGGTTGGCCTCGGCTATCTGCGCCTCGGGCAGCCGGCCACCACCCTGTCGGGTGGCGAGGCGCAACGGCTGAAGGTCGCGCGCGAGCTGGCGCGTTCGGCCGAGCGGGGTCGACGCTTCTACTGCCTCGACGAACCGACCGTCGGACTGGGTCTCGGGGAGATCGAGAAGCTGATCGGGGTGCTTCGCGACCTGGTGGCGGGCGGCAACACGGTGTTGGTGATCGAGCACAACCTGGATGTCATCGCGGCGGCCGACTGGCTCATCGACCTCGGGCCCGAGGCGGCGGCCGGCGGCGGACGGATCGTGGCCGAGGGCCCACCCGTGGCCGTGGCGGCCGCCCCCGACTCTCACACCGGCCGATATCTCCGGCGCTACTTCGACGAATCGCGCGCGACCCGGGCGGCGGTGAAGTCCGGCGGTCTGTCCAGGTAACCGTGTCCCGTCCGGCGGTGTCGGTTCTTCTGCCGTGCCGGAACGCCGCCGCCACCCTCTCCGACTGTATTGCCAGTCTCGAGTCCCAGACCCTGGAGGCCCTCCACATCATCGCCGTCGACGACGGGTCGCGCGACGCTACGCCCCGCCTGCTGGAGGCGTGGGCGTCCCGCGACGCGCGGGTGGAGCTGTTACGGACGGAGGGGCAGGGACTGGTGGAGGCACTCCGAATGGCGACGGCCCGCATCCGGGCTCCGCTCGCCGCCCGCATGGACGCCGACGACGTGGCGCTTCCAGACAGGCTGGCCGCACAGGTCGAGCTGTTCCGCACCCGTCCGGAGATCGTCGCCTCCGGGACGTGGATCGAGTACTTTCCGCGCCGCGCGCTGAGGAGCGGGCTTCTGCGATACGAGCGATGGCTGAATTCCCTCGTCGGGCCGGCCGATATCGAGCGGGACCTGCTGATCGAGTGCCCGATCGCTCATCCGACGCTGATGATCCGCAGCTCGGCGCTGACGGCGGTCGGGGGGTATCGCGATGCGGGCTGGCCGGAGGACTTCGACCTCGTGCTCCGCCTGCACGCGGCCGGACTGCGGGCGGCCGTCGTGCCGGCCGCGCTCCTGCGCTGGAGAGTGGTGACGCAGCGATTGTCGGCCCGCTCGCCGACCTACAGCGCGGCCGCATTTCGACGCTGCCGCGTGCACTTCCTCCGCCACCGGTTCCTGCCGCCCCACCGCCCGGTCGTGGTGTGGGGCGCGGGCAGGGTGGGCAAGGCGCTCGCCCGCGAAATGATCGTTCAGGGCGTGAGCCCAGGCGCTTTCATCGACCTCGACCCGAGGAAGATCGGGCAGCGGGTGCACGGCGTCCGCGTCCTGCCCCCGCCGGGGGTGGGTGGCATGCGTGACGCGTACTTCCTGATCGCGGTCGGTACGCCCGGCGCCCGGGAGGAGATCCGCGCCGCGCTGGCGGCGATCGGCCGCGTGGAGCTGCAGGACTACCGCGCGGTGGCGTGACGGCGGCCTTGCTGCTCCCGGCTTCCGTCGACTATGTTAATCAATAATCGTTATTGATAACGAACCGGAGATGTCGCGAATGAAGGTACACGAGGCGCTCAACGAGCAGATTCGGAACGAGTTCTTCGCCGCTCACCTCTACCTCCAGATGGCGGCCTGGTTCGATGAACAGCATCTGGACGGCTTCGCCCACTGGATGCGGCTTCAGAACCAGGAGGAGGTCGCGCACGGCATGAAGCTGTTCGACCACCTGCTGGACATCGGCGGCCGCGTCACGCTGAAGGCAATCGACGAGCCGCCGCACGAGTTCGACTCACCGCTCGACGTGATGCGCCGCTCGGCGGATCATGAGCGGAAGGTCAGCGAGCTGATCCACGAGCTGTACGAGCTGGCGGTACAGGAGCACGACCACGCCACCCAGGTGATGCTGCACTGGTTCATCACCGAGCAGGTCGAGGAGGAGAAGAGCGTCGGCGACATCGTCGGCCGGCTGGAGCTGGCGGGGGATGCGGGGGAGGCGCTGCTGCTGATCGATCAGGAGCTGGCCGCCCGAACTCCCGAATAGCGCTCCCGCGCGACGCCACTTTCAGGGCACCCGGGGAACTTCCGGGTGCCCTTTTTTCTGCCTTCCCACGGTCGCTTTTTGCCCTTCAAAGCCGTACATTACGGGGGCCATGATCGGGCCCGTCCGGGCCCGGTTTCGTGTTTCTGGGACCCGCCGTCGACCCTGGCCGGTCGCCGGGGTTCTTCCGCGACCTGCCAGTCCCTCGCGGCAGTTCCGAACCGTCGAGTCGAGAAAGCATGAGCACGCTAGAAACAGTCGATCGGATCGAGCCGAGACTGCTTGAAGACGAGATGCGCGAGTCGTTCATCGACTACTCGATGAGCGTGATCGTGCAGCGCGCCCTTCCGGATGTGCGGGACGGGCTCAAGCCGGTGCACCGGCGCATCCTGTACTCGATGCAGGAGCTCGGACTCATCCCGACGCGCGCGTACAAGAAGAGCGCCACCGTCGTCGGCGACGTGCTGGGCAAATATCATCCGCACGGCGATTCGGCCGTCTACGACTCGTTGGTGCGGATGGTCCAGGATTTCTCCCTGCGGTATCCGCTCATCGACGGCCAGGGGAACTTCGGCTCGATCGACGGGGACAGCGCGGCGGCCTATCGCTATACCGAGGCCCGCCTCGCTCCGATCGCCACCGAGATGCTGGTGGACATCGACAAGCAAACGGTCGATTTCGTTCCCAATTTCGACGACCGCCTCCAGGAGCCCACCGTTCTCCCCGCCCGTCTGCCCAGCCTGCTGGTCAACGGATCATCCGGCATCGCGGTCGGCATGGCCACCAACATCCCGCCCCACAACCTGCGTGAGGTGGTCACCGCCTGC
>CAZJXR010000093.1:9290-14081 GCA_964550085.1 uncultured Gemmatimonadota bacterium | reverse complement strand
TCGCACAGCCGGTCCAACTCGGCGCGGCTCTCGCACGCCACGCCCAGATGGGCGAACGGCCCCAGTGGGTGACCGACCGCGTCGACCTCGGCCAGCACCAGCACGAAGGGTCGGGTCCGATCGCTCAGCCACCCGACCTCCAGCTCCGGACGGTCCTGCTGCGCCCTCCGGTGAATGATCTCGAATCCCCCGTAGCGGGCGTAGAACGCCGCGCTGGCATCGAGATTGGAGATCGGAAGGGCAACGTGGGTGAATCCGACGTCAGGCATCGGTATCTCCGGCTGCGATTGCTTGAAGTGCTACTCCACTCGCTCGAACAGCGCGTCGGCGAAGCGCGCGCCGGTTACGCGGCCGTCATCGGCCACCTCGAACCCGAATACCTGGCCCCGACCCGGGATGAGCTCGACGCGAATCGTGTTCGTCTCGGTGTACGGGGTCGAGACGGCGTACAGATTGCCCATCCGGACGGCGAGGGTGCCGGCCTCGATCGTCACCACTGCCGTACCGAAGTCGCCACTGGCGTACGCGCCCGTGTACGCTTCGAGCGGCTCGGTGAGCTGCCAGCGCCGCTCGGCGCGACTTGCCCGCCCTTCGGCTATCCGCGCCCGGTTCGCTTCCGTCCAGCTCGCGATCTCGGCCACCCGCGCTTCGCCATCGGTCTCCGCGCCGGGGGGCCCCAGCCACCAGTCGTACGCCCACGCGGCCAGCATGTCGGCGAGCCGGCCACCGACGCTCGCTTCGTTCACCACCACGGCGACCCCGATGTCGTGCGCCGGCATGAAGGAGACGTGGGCCCGGAAGCCCGCGAAGCCGCCGAAGTGATGGATGAGCGTGTCATCGCCATACTCTCCGATGTACCAGCCGAGCCCGTAGCCCCCGTGTCGTCTGAACGGCCCGAAATCGGCATCGGTCTGGGCCACCGGGCGCTGGGTGTCCCGAATCACAGCGGCCGGGAAGATCTGCCGGTCGCCGATGCGGCCGTCGTTGATCTGGAGGACCAGCCAGCAGCCGAGGTCGGCCGCCGTCGAGTACATGCCGCCGGCGGCCTGCATCGTGTTGTCGCGCTTCTCGAGGTAGATCTGTTCCAGCCCCTCCTCGCCGAACGCGGTGTACGGCGCCGCAACCGGCCACCCCTCGCGCACGGGTAGCGAGGCGTAGGCCGTCGTCCGCCCGAGTCCTGCTGGCGCGAAGACCTCGTCGCGCAGGACATCCTGCCACGGCTTGCCGGTCACGTCGTCCAGGATGAGGCTGGCGATGTTGTAGCCGAGGTTCGTGTATTGGAAGGTCCCGTGGGGCGCGCGCTCGTTCGGTCGAGTCGAGGCGAGAACTCCGACCAGATCCTCGTGCCCCGAGGCGCCGGTGAAGGCGGCTCGAAACACAATCGCGTCGTTGTCCAAGCCGGAAGTATGGGCGAGCAGGTCGCGGAGGGTAATCCGATCGGCTCCGACCGCCGGATCGAACGCGACATCCGGAAAATAGTCCGCCAGCGAGGCATCCAGGTCGAGCTCGCCGCGGGCGGCCAGCAGGGCTGCGGCCAGCGCGGTGAACGACTTGGTCGAGGATGCGATGTAGAAATCGGTCTCCGCGGTGGCGGTGACCCCGTTCTCGATGTCGGCCACACCGAAGCCGCGGGCAAACACGATCCCGTCTCCGACTACCACGCTCATGGCCAGGCCCGGTACCGGCAGCCGTTTCAGCGCCCCTTCGATGAGATCGTCAGCCGCCGTCTGAAAGGCCGCCGCTCGCGCCTCCACCTCTTGCTGGGCGCGTCCATCGGCCGGGAGCGCCAGCAGGGCCATCGGCGTGAAGCAGGTGAGCCCCGATCGAAACGCTCGTCGCTTCATCGTCCTTGCTCCTGTCCTGGCGGGCCTGGGATCGCTCGGCCTTCATCGTCCCCGTCCATCGGTCGCTCTCGCTACCGGTACAGCGTAGGTTGAACGGTGTGCAGCTGACAACCACGCAGGCTCGGGAGTCCAAATGTTGCTTCACCACCGCTTTGGCACCGCCGTAGCTCTCGCTGTCCTCGCCCTCCTCCTCCACGTCGGCTCGGCCCCGGCCGCTACCGCCGTCCAGGAGCCCTCCGTCGAGTCCGGGCAACCGCGGCTGGGCACGATCGATTTCCCCACCTCCGGTTCACCGGAGGCCCAGGAGCACTTTCTGCTCGGCGCGCTCTATCTGCACAGCTTCGAGTACGGTGCCGCCGCGGCAGAGTTTCGGAAGGCGCAGCAGGAAGACCCCGACTTCGCCATGGCCTACTGGGGCGAGGCGATGACGCACAACCACCCGCTGTGGCAGGATCGGGAGCGGGAGGCGGCGATGGCGGTGCTCGAGCGGCTCGGTCCCACTGCCGAGGCGCGGCTGGACAGGGCGCCCACCGAGCGGGAGGAGGGGTACCTGGAGGCGGTCGAGACGCTGTGGGCGGAAGGCCCGAAGGCGGAGCGTGACACGGCCTACATGCTGGCCATGCAGGAGCTGGCGGCCGCCTACCCGGACGACGCGAACGCGCAGGCATTCTACGCTCTGTCGCTGCTCGGACTGAGCGACGGCGTCCGGGTGATTCCCACTTACATGCGGGCGGCGGCCATCGTGGAGGAGGTAATCGACGAGAACCCGAGGCATCCGGGCGCCGTCCACTACCTGATCCACTCCTACGACGACCCGATTCACGCCCCGCTCGGGTTGCGCGCCGCTCGCGTTTACTCGGACATCGCTCCGGACGCGGCGCACGCCCAGCACATGACGACGCACATCTTCCTGGCGCTCGGCATGTGGGACGACGTGATCTCGCAGAACGAGATCGCGGCCGAGCTCACCTGGTGGGGGCCGGGGCACTACACGTCCTGGCTGGGCTACGGCCTCGAACAGGCCGGCCGTTACCAGTCGGCCCAAGCGAACCTGGAGCGGGCACGGGCCAACCTCGGGGACCGCTCCCGGGCTCGGGGTGACATGCTCAGCATGCGGGCCGATTACCTGGTCAACACGAGACGCTGGTCGGACGCGGGGATCGAGTGGAGCATCGACACGCAGGGCACGACCCCGGTGTCGCAGGCGAAGGACGCGTTCGCTCTCGGCTACGCGGCCCTCGAGCGTGGCGATCGAGCCGAGGCGAATCGGCAGCTGGCGCGTCTCGAGACGACCGGGCGCGGCGTGGCTACGAATCGCTACGGCGGCGACGCGAACGTGCCGAAGATCCTGGCTCTTGCGCTCCGCGCCGCCCTCGCCTTCGATACCGGTCAGGCCGATGCGGCGCTGTCGTCGATGCGGGAGGCGACCGCGCTCGAGGACGCGCTGCCGCTCGAGTTCGGCCCGCCCGACGTGGTGAAACCGTCCCACGAGCTGCTGGGCGAGATGTTGCTCGAGCTCGGAGAGCCGGGCGAGGCGAAGATCGAGTTCGAGCGGGCGCTGGCACTCACCCCCCGCCGCGCCCTGTCGCTGCTCGGCCTCGGTCGGGCGGCGGAAGCGGCGGGCGACCGCAAGAGCGCCCTGCGCGCGTACGAGGAGCTGCTCGCCGCCTGGCACGCCGCGGATCCGGGGATTGCCGGGCTCGCCGAGGCGCAGGAGTTCGTGGAGACGGCGCGCGCGTCGGAGTGATTCGGTTCTTTGCCCGCTCCCGCCATCATTCGTCCGTGCTGGATCGCTCTTTCCGCTTCCGGTGGCGCTCCCGGGCCTCGCCGTGGAGGTGGCGGGCCGCGTCCTCCAGCCGGTCCATGAGCACGTCGCTCCCACCCGCGCCGAGGATATCGCCGCTCCCGGCGTCGGGCCCGCCGTAGAGGTTCACCCACTTCTCGTACCGTTCGCCGAGCAGCATCACCCAGCCGAGGAAGCGTCCCTCGCTGCCGCGCCCGGCGACCAGGTCGAGCGCCACGCCAATGGCGGCCAGCGGCGCCAGCAGGATGTCCTTCAGGCCATCCACGAAGAGCTTGATCTCGAACACGAGGCCGGCGCGGATCAGGTTCCAGCGCGACCCGTAGTCCAGAGGTACCGGGAGTCGGGAACGGGAGTTCGATGGGCCCGCTCCCGGACGGGACGGATCGGTCATCGATCGACGAGCGTGATCCGGTCCGGGCCGTTCGGTACGACGCACAGGAACTCGAACGGCTCGTCGCCTTCGGCCGCATACCAGTGGGGCGTGCCGGCCGGGATGTACACCGCGTCCCCCGCCGCCACCCGGACCTCCTCGTCACCGATTCCGATGCGCGCCCGGCCCCGAAGCACGAACTGCTCGTGCTCCACGCTGTTGGTGTGCGGCGGCATGCCGCCGCCCGGCTGCATGACGAACCGTCGCATGGCGAAGTTGGGTGCCTCGTCAGGACCGATCAGGACCTGACGCGTCGTGCCGCTGCCGGCGCTCACGGCCGTGGCCGGAATCGAGTCGGCGTGCTTAACGGACATGTGCCTTCTTCCTCTCTCACTCGTCCCCGGGAGCCGGCACCTCCGGCGCCTGGGAGTCTCCCGACAGGCCGAGGACGTCGACCGACAGCTGATATATGTCGCCCGGCGTCGCTCATGGTCGGGCACCAGCGGCGCCACCCCCGGCCGTTCCGAGGTGAAGAAGAGGTAACGGCCGTCCGGGCTCAAGGCCGGGGCGAAGTCGGCGTGTTGGGAGTTCACGACCGGACCGAGGTTGCGTGCTTCGCCCCACCGCGAATCCAGCCGCTCGATCACGAACAGATCCGCACCGCCGTATCCGCTCTCGTGATCGGCAGCGAACAGCAGAAAGCGACCGTGGGGCGCGATCAACGGGTTGTTCGCCCCGGGTCCCAGGTTCAGTTCGAAATCGAGCAGTTCCGG
>CAZJXR010000093.1:0-9190 GCA_964550085.1 uncultured Gemmatimonadota bacterium | reverse complement strand
GTGCCGTCTCGGTTCGAGGCGAAGTGCAGGGTGCCGTTCCGGTCCGTGGAAACGAACACTTCGGCCGAATCGGTGTTGATCGGCGGCGGCAGCACCCGCGGCTCGCTCCACCCGTCACCCTGGCGCACGACGAACCCGGTATTGAAGTCGTGCAGGGTGTCGTCGGCGTCCGTCGGGCTGTCGGAACTGAAGTACATGGGCTCCCCGTCGGGTGTCACGAATGGGTCCACATCACGGTGGCGCCCGGTGAACGCGACGGGTACGGGAGGCGTCCAATCGTCACCCTCGAAGCGTGACTCCGCGATCCACAGGCTGGCGCGGTCCGACGAGCCGGTGCTGAAGTACACTGTGCGCCCGTCGGGAGAAAAGGCGGTGGCGAACTCGGGCGCCGGACCGGAGACGGCGCCGATCGCGAACACGACGGGCTGCTCCAGCGTCCCGGCCAGCGAGTAGGGATGCGGGGGCGAAGGCGCAGGCTCCGCCTCCCCCGCGCATCCGCCCACGATGAGCGCCGCTACCGTCCCTCCGAATCGTCGTCGCCCACGCGGAGCTACTCGCACGACTAGTTCCCATCCGGCAGGTACTCAGGAGGGATCCGGTTGCCCTCGCGTTCGCTGTCGTAGATCCAGGCCGTGATCCACCAGCGATCGCCGTCGTGATAGAGCTGGATGCTGTTGATCCCCCGGCCGCGCACCGGACCGTCCTCCTCCGTGCGCCACGCGTAGGTGCTCCACACGTGAGCGACGTTGCCGAACCGCTGCGTTTCCCGGTGGATCTCGCTCTCGAAGAAACCGGTATCGCTCCCACCCTCCGGCTGGCGGGCGTGAAACTCCTCCAGCGTCAGATTGCGGATGAAGGGCGTTCCCTCCTCGTCCACTCCGGTCTGGATGGCGCGCGCGTCGGGATGGTGCAGCGACCTGTCACGCTCCGTCTGCCACATCTCGCCGGCCGGCACCGAAACGACCTCGTAGTACGCGCGGATGATTCCGTCCACAGTCTCGACATCGCCCGGCAGCGGATACAGGTCGGCGCCTTCCTGCGCTCCCGCCTCGGCGGCCGTCAGGCCGAGGACTGGCCACAGCACGCCGACGAGCCGGCCGCGAAACGCGCGCCTCCTAATCATGGTCCGGCAGCTTGAAGTGCGGGTTCTCGATGATGCCGAACACGTTGCCGAACGGGTCTCGCACCGTTGCCACCTTCACACTGCCCCCCACCTCCTGTACATCCTCGTTCGGCGTCGCGCCCAGGTCCAGAAGGCGGGTGAGCGCGGCGTCGATATCCGTGACCCCCCAGTACACGACGACCCGACCGACGTCGACCGGCCGTTCGTCCTCCAGCGGACTCAAGCCCAGCTCGTAGCCGCCGATGTTGAAGCCGACGTAGAACGGCTCGTCGAAGTAAGGCGGGCTTCCGATCACGGCCGTATACCAGTCGGTGGCGCGCCCCAGGTCGTCGACGTGATAGACCACGGTGCGGAGGCCCTGGAATCCGGCGGCCGCCGGGCGGCCCGGGGCCGCCTCGGCCGGCTCGCTGTCAGCCGCCGGAGCGGCCACGGTCTCCGGAGCCACCCCGGCGGCAGGCTCGGGCACCGTCTGTGTCGCCGGCGCCGGCGGAGACTCGGAGGGCGCCGCCTCCGCCGGAGGCCGCGGATTGGAGAGCGATCCGTACGTCGGTCCGCACGCCGCGCAGGCGACGAGGCAACCGACAGCGCGCAGGACGCGTGGGCGTACCAGACGCATCAGTCGCCGGTCGGCACCACGCCGGCTCCCTCCACCATGAGGATCACGGTGCGCTCGGGTGCTCGCGTGCGGTGCCGCACTCCACGCGGCACCGTGAAGCCTTGCCGAGGTCCGAGCTCGACGCTCCGGTCCTCGAGGTCGATCAGCAGACGGCCCTCGAGGACGAGGAAGAACTCGTCCTCCTCCCGGTGCTGGTGCCAGTGGAACTCGCCGTGAATGATACCGAGTCGAACAACGCATTCGTTGACCCGGGTGAGCGTCTGGTTGTACCACTCCTCGTCACACCGGTCGACAAGGCGCGGGATGTCCACCAGCTCGAGCGGTCCGTACTTCACATCCAGATCGATGTGGTAGGTGGGCTTCGTGTCCATGTGGCCTCCCGTGGTCTACGCCGACGCGGCTACGCGAGGTCCAGCCTCGCCGACTTCGGGCTCGCAGTAGTCCTCGTACTTGGCGAAGTTGGCCCGAAACAGGCCCGCCAGCTTGGCCGCCATCTCGTCGTATGCATCCGGATCCTGCCACGTCAGGCGGGGGACCAGTATCTCAGCCGGAACGTGCGGCACCTCGGTCACCACCTCGATATCGAACACGGGATCGGTCGCCGACGGGGCGTCCACCATGCGCCCGGTGTGAATGGCGTCGACGATGGCGCGGGTGTGCGTGAGGGAGATCCTCGACCCGGTGCCGTACGGGCCACGACTCCAGCCCGTGTTGACCAGCCACACGTTGGTGCCGTGGCGCTGCATGTTGGCGGCCAGGAGCTCCGCGTACTTGGCCGGGTGCCATACGAGGAACGGGCCACCGAAGCAGGGCGAAAAAGTCGCCTGGGGTTCGGTGACTCCCACTTCGGTGCCGGCCACCTTGGCCGTGTAGCCGCTGATGAAATGATACATCGCCTGGGTGGCCGACAGGCGGCTCACGGGCGGCAGCACGCCGAACGCGTCACAGGTGAGGAAGATGATGTCGGTCGGGTGACCGGCGACGGCCGGAATCTTCGCGTTCTCGATGTACTCGAGCGGATAGCATCCCCGCGTATTCTCAGTGATGCTGTCGTCCGCGAACGCGACGTCGCGCCTTTCGTTCAGCACAACGTTCTCGAGCACACCGCCGAAGCGGAGCGCGTGGTAGATGTCGGGCTCGGAGTCGGCTGACAGGTTGATCGTCTTTGCGTAGCAGCCTCCCTCGATGTTGAAGATGCCGTGCTCGGTCCACACGTGCTCGTCATCCCCGACCAGCAGCCGCTTGGGATCGGCCGACAGCGTCGTCTTTCCCGTTCCGGAAAGGCCGAACAGGAGGGAGGAGCGATCACCATCCGGATCCGCGGTCGCCGAACAGTGCATGGACAGCACCCCCCGCTTCGGCATCAGGTAGTTCATGATCGTGAACACGCCCTTTTTCATCTCGCCCGCGTATTCGGTGCCGAGGATCGAGACCTCGCCAGCCTCGAACGAGAGGTCGACGCTGGTCTCGGAGGCGATCCCGGGCACCGAGGGGTCGGCCGCGGCATGCCCCGCGTTGTAGATCACGTAGTCGGGGTCGCCGAAGGACTCGAGCTCTTCGCGAGACGGCCGGATCAGCATGTTGTGCATGAAGAGCGCGTGATACGGCCGCGAGCAGATCACCCGGACTTTGATCCGGTACTTGGGGTCCCAGCCTGCGAAGCCGTCGACGCAGTACAGGCGCTCGCGGCTGTTCAGGAAGTCCCGGGCCCGGGCTCGGTTCGCGTCGAACGAAGCGGGATCGATCGGGAAGTTGATCGGTCCCCACCACACATCGGCCTCCGATTCGGGGTGCCTGACCAGATGCTTGTCGTTCGGAGATCGGCCCGTCTTGTTGCCGGAGTACGCGACCAGAGCGCCATTGGAGGCGAGCTTGCTGCCCTCACTGCCCTTCACGCTCGCCTCGTACAGCTCGGCGGGCGAGGGGTTACGGAGGACGTCGGCGACGGTGATTCCGTGTCTTCTGAGGTCGAACTTGCTCATGGGATGCCTTGCGAAGGCCGACCGGCCCGTGAGAACGGCAACCCTGCGAGCGGACCGCGGTGCGCTCCCCGGCGGGATCGGTGCGGCGTCTTTCGGTTCGAACGGAGACTCGGAAGATACACGGAAGGCCCGACTCACGGCTACGCCTACCGCGTCACGAGCCGGGCGGGCCCCGGGGGATGCGGTTTCGCCGCGACGGGCGGCGCAACGCCCAGATCATGAACGGACTCTCGTCCGGGTCGAAGGGCGCACGATCGTAGTCGCCCCACATCGCCTCCCGCTCGAAGCCCGCCTCGGCGGCGAGCCTCTCGAAATCCTGGCGCTCGATCAAGGCGAAGCGGACCGGAACCGTGCGTTCATCGATCCGGTGTCCACTGGCATCGAGCAGCTCGAGGAACTGCTCCCCTTCGACGAGGCCCGAACCCGCGTCGAGACTCAGTCGCGTCCGGAAGACGACGGTCCCGGCTCCACCGGACCTCGGGAAGCGCCCGATCTCCGCGACCTCACCGGTGATCTCACGGCCGCGTACCCGCGGGTTACGAAGGGTGCACACGAAGCGGCCGCCGGGGATCAGCGCCCCGAACACAGCGCGGAGCGCCCGGGCGCGGTCCGCCGGCTCCGTTATTTCGGCCAGGGAGTGAAAGGGCATGATCGCGAGGCGGAAGGTCGGTGGAAGACCGAGAGCGCTCACATCGCGACGGATCACGGTCGCCGCCCTCCCCACGTGCTGGAGCCTGCGGTGGAGCACCGCGAGCATCGCCTCCGACGCATCGACGCAGGTCAGCTCGACGCCGGCCTCGGCCAGCGGCACCGAGACGCGGCCCGTGCCGGACATCAGCTCGAGCACCGGGCCTTCGGAACGCCCGCACTCCTCGAGAAAGAAGGGGATGTCGCGGTCGAAGCGGACACAGGCATCGTACAGATCGGCCCAGCCGGAGTAGTCGATCGTCTTGGTTCTCTCTCGGGTCGGGGTTCTCGATCGACCGCCGCCGCGTGGCCGCGTGCCGTCCCGCTACTCGAGCGCGCTGATCGGCACCCGGTACACGTCCGCCGAACCGCGACGGTGGCTGGTGAAGTACAGGTAGTCGCCGTCCCGCGAGACGGTCGGCCCGTACTCGTACTCGGGAGAGTTGATGGGGGCGCCCAAGTTTGCCGGCTCGGACCACACGCCGTTCTCGAGTCGGCTGATGTACAGATCATCGCCGCCGAGGCCGCTCGGGTGTTCGGTGATCACCAGGATCATCCACGACGCGTCCGGACTCACGTACAGGTCGGGCTGGCTCAGCTCGTCGTTGATCGGTGCGGGAAGCGGCTGGACCTCACCGTATTCTCCGTTCGTACGCGGGATTCGGTAGATGTCCGACCGCCCGCGGCCGCCGGGCCGGTTGGAGGCGACATAGATGGTCCCATCGGCCGTCACGACGTTGTGGATGTCCCGGCCTTCCGCCACGCTGACCGGTGCGGGTACCAGCTCCGGCTCACCCCAGCCCCCACCTTGACGGCGCGAGACAACCCAGATGTTCATGTCGCCCTCCTCGCCGCCCGCCGCCGTCGGACGGTTCGAGGTGAAGTAGAGGCGGCTGCCATCGGACGAGAAGCGCGGGGCCCGATCGCCCCACTGGCCCGAGAACGGCGCCACCTCGGGCGGTGCCCAGCTGTCCCCGTCGCGCCGCGCGACGACGATCGTCTGATCGTCGAAGCCGCCCTCGTAAGTGGAGAACCAGAGCGCGCCGTCCACTGGATCCTCGGTGGGGAAGGTCTCGTTGCCGTCGGTCGAGATCACGCCCTCGGCGACGAGCTCGACCTCGACGGCCTGCACCGATCCCACCACGGACACGGTCGTTCCCGCCACGGAGACGGTCGTGCCCGTCGCCGGCTCGGTCGGGGCGGCCGCGAGCGCCTGGCCCCCGGGACACAAGGACGCCAACAGCGTCGCCGCTCCGGTGAGCGATCGTAGAGCTGGGGAGCGTGCGAGCGATTCCCTCTCCAACGCTTCCTCGTTCAACGACGCTCGTAGGTGCCCATCAGCTGCGCTTCGCCGATGATGTGAGCATCCATCGCGGTTTCGAGCTGCGCTTTGGTAGGCGGGTCCAGCTCTCCGAGGGCCGCATCGAGGGCGTACAGCTTGAAAAAGTAGCGGTGACGTCCAATCGGCGGGCACGGCCCGCCCCAGCGCGCCGCCTTCCAGTCGTTGAGGCCGACCTTCGTGCCGTCGGGAAGGTCGGAGGCGGAGACGCCCGCCGACAGGCCCGACGCGGAGGGCGGCATGTCGTACAACACCCAGTGCACCCAGGTCACCTTAGGGGCCGCCGGATCAGGCGCGTCGGGGTCATCGACGATGAGCGCCAGGCTCTTCGTGCCGTCGGGAATGCCCGTCCACGCCAGCGGCGGCGATCGATCCTCGGCATCACAGGTGAATTCCGGTGGGATTTCCCCTCCATCCTCGAACGCCGTGGATGTGATGGTAAGCGCCATGGTCCTCAGCTCCGCTAGGTTGGAATCGACCCCGGGCGATGCGCCGTCACCCTCCAGATGGTAGTCCCCGCCGGTCGCCGGCAGGAGCACGAGTCCGAGCACAGTCGCGCCGCATGATCGGAACAGTCGGCGTCGCTGCAGCACGGTCAGCGTGTGTTCGACACGTTGCCGACCACGAGCCACCGGCCATCGACCCTCCGGTAGAGCTCGATCCAGGCGTAGACCGCCTCGAGCGCCTGCTGCCTGCCGTCGGCCAGCGTCCGGGTGCCCGCGGTCTCGACCTGCGCGATCAGCCAACCGGACGTACCGTCGTCGGAGATGCCCACCATGGGCGGACGCGCGTCCCGGTAGGTAGTGAACGTCGTGCTTTCAAGATACGGTTGGCGGGCCGCCCGGCGCTCCCGTTTGGTCGGAAAACGGATCTCCCCGCCGTTGGCCGACACGTAGTCATCGGCTTCGAGCGCAAGCCACGCCTCCACATCCCTCTCGCGGTGCGCCGCCAGAATTCGCTCGTGCGCGGCGAGCAGCTCGGCTTCAGCCGCGTGCGTCGGCTCCGACACGCACGGGACGCGCCCGTATCGCAGCACCAGTGCCGGTTCGACGGCCACCACCTCACCGTAGGTGCGTGCCACCACGGAATCCGCCCCGACCCGGGTGTAGGCGATCCGCTGCGGAAAGTCGTGCTCCGGGTTGTCAAACACGAGCTCGCGATCGGAGATCGCCGTTGCCGGAAAGGTGGCGGGACGCTGGCCCGAGGGGTGCGCCTCGTACGCGAGGCCGGATGCCTCGGGCCGCAGGATGAGGAGCTCGTAGCCGCGGAACTCGTCGCCGCGTACGGCGCGGCTCATCCCGAGCATCACGCCGCCGCGCGGCTCCATCCATTGCTCCTCGACCACCCGGCCGCCGTCAACATGACGCCAGCAGCCGGCGATCCACGCGGCCTGGTCGATCGACCCCGTCTGCGCCCGCGCCGGACCGGGGGCGAGCGCCGCCATCAGCGGAGCAGCAACGACGGCCACGCGGCACATCATCGAGGCAGCTGCCGCCGATAAACGTACCGTCGAGACCCACGCGGCCGTGGCGCGCGCCGATAATTCGTGCCGGATCAGCCGCAACCGAGCTCCATCAGTTCCGCCCAGTCGACGGTGCCTGTCGTCGCCGGGTCGACCGACGACAGGTGGGCCAGCCACCCGGCTTCGATCTCCTCCAGACTGCTGTTCCATTCTCCGAGCAGCTTCACCAGCTCCTCGCCGCTCCACATGCGTTTCACCGCCTCACGTCCGAACGTGTTCAGAAGATAGCCGAACAGGCTGCCGCTTTCGATGTAGGTGATCATGTCGTTTCGACGCGTATGCTGGTCGAAGCCCTGCACCAAGTCGGCCACCGGGATCAGCATCTGCCGGCGCATCAGGTAGGCCGCCAGCAGATCGGCCGCATCCGGGTAGTCCAGACATCGCCCATCCGCGAAGAAGGCGGAGCCTTCCCGTAGCCACGCGGGTGGTTCGCCCCACAGGCGGATCGAGACGATGTGGAAGACTTCGTGGCGTAGATAAGGACGGATCCGCTCGTTGAACACGAGGAGTATGGTGTCGTCCACCGCCATCGCGATCCCTTTCGGACGAATACCTATCAGTGCTTCCATGTCGTCGCGCGAGTCCGTCACCAGGAGCCGGATCCCACGGTCGTAGGCTGGCTCGCCGATCACCTCGAGGGCCCGATCGACGGCCTCCTCGAGACCGGCCGCGATGACGCCGAGATTATCCCGCGCATAGCCGTCGGCCTCGTAGTGGATTCGGCCGCGCCGGGTATCGATCGATCGCCAGGCGAAAGCGGGATGAGCGAGGAGCCGGAGCAGCCGCGGAGTGGGGGGTGCGAGCGGGGGCAGAGCGACCGCTCTCGGCTCGCGGCGCGCGTCCTCGGCCCGCTCCGGGAGCCCGGCGGGATCAGTCTCGTCGCTGCGGTCGGCCGCCTTCGGATTGCACGAGACGAGGGCGACGATCAGTCCGGCCGCTGCTGCGAGAGTTCGGCTCATGGCCGTTTAAACCGGACGCGGTTTCATGCTGAGTGGGACCGATCGGGTCGACTCGCCTCCGGTAGCCGCAGCCGATGGCCCGGTCAGGCAGCCCGGGTCAGGCAGCCCGGGTCACGCAGCCAGAAGCGTCTCGAGCTCGCCCAGCTCGGCGTCCCAACCGGTGGTGTTGCCTTCTAGATGCTTCTGCTCCTGGAAGCCGGACTCCCGTAGCTCGAGGGTCGTGCCACCATCCGCGCGGGGAGTGAGCATCCACTCCACCAGGGTCGAGACTCCATCATCGATTGCGGTACCCGGCTCCCGAGCCCAGCGCCACGAGAGGCGTCGGGGCGGCTCGAACACCTCGATCCGCACCGCGAAGTCGCCGTGCTTGTCCCAGCCGAACACGCCGTCGCCGCCCGGTCTGAGATCCAGCTCCGCGCTGTCGCCAAACCAGCGGGCGATCTCGGCCGGATCCGTGATCGCCTTCCACACCCGCTCGGGCGAGGCGCTCAGCTCCAGCCGCTTCTCGATCGTGCCCTCAATTGTCGTGGCCATCGTGTTCCTCCGATTCCAGGTGGCGTCGCAGTCGCTCCAGCCGCCGGTCCCACTCGGCCGCGTAAGGAGCAAGCCAGTCCTCGAGCTCGCGCAGCGGCATTGGCCGCAGACGGTGGAGTCGCTGGCGACCCTTTCTCTCGTGTCGCACCAGGCCCGCTTCCTCCAGCGCGTCGAGGTGCTTGGTGACCGCCTGACGACTGATCGACAGCGGCGCGGCCAGCTCGGTGACGGATAACGCCTCACCCAGCCGAAGCCGATCGAGAATCTTGCGCCGCGTCGGATCGGCGACTGCGTCGAAGACGTCGAGCATGCCTCATAATATGCAACCGAATGGTTGCATGTCAACCCGCGGGGACACCGGCCAAGGAATCCATGTGAGGCGTATCCGGGGGGTCAGCGGAGGACGGCGACCCGCGACCGGGCTTCGT
>CAZJXR010000092.1:0-14385 GCA_964550085.1 uncultured Gemmatimonadota bacterium | reverse complement strand
GGGTCTCGGCTTCGTCGCGCAGCCGTCGCACCCCTTCCCGGATGTCCTGCTGCGTCTCCTCACCGGACTTCGGCGCCAGCAGCAGCGCGGTGACCGCACCGAGGGCGGCGCCCCACAGAAAGGCCGCCACACTGGTCTGCTTCTTCTCGATGACGATATAGGGGAGCTCGTTCTCCTCGGACATGACTCGACCCTCACTTGCGTGTCGGCGTTGGGGATGTGCCCGACCTCGCGGCCGGCGTTGCACCGGAAGCGCGAGACGAGCGGAGGTTTACGTGGGGAATCTATCCGGCGCGTGCCGGGGGAACAACTAATCCGGTCGTCAATCGTCCGTCTCGACCACCTGCGCGTACGCGTCGGGGTCCCACTCCGGACGACCATCCGCGTTCGCCACCTGAAGCCCCAGGTAGTAGAGAAGCTGGCCGATCCGCGCCGTCTTCTCGTAGTCGATCTTGTCGGGCGAGTCGGAGGGTCGGTGGTAGTCGGCGTGCGTCCCGTTGAAGAAGAAGAGGATGGGTACGCCTTTGCGGGCGAAGTTGTAGTGATCGGAGCGGAAGTAGAACCTCTCCTCCGGCCACAGGTCGTCGATGACGACCATGTCGAGCTCAGGGTGCTCGGCGGCGATCGCCTCGACCAGAGGGCCGAGGGTGCTCTCCTCCTTGCCGATCGCCACGATGGTGTCCGACCAGTTCCGGCCCACCATGTCGATGTTCACGTTCGCCACCGTCTGCTCGAGCGGAAACAGCGGGTGCTCGCTGTACCACTGCGAGCCGAGCAGGCCCTTCTCCTCGCCGCTCACGGTCATGAAGATCAGCGATCGACGGGGGCGGGGACTCGCGGTGGCGAACGCCTCCGCCAGTTCGACCACGGTAGCGGTCCCCGACGCATCGTCGTCGGCACCGTTGTAGATCGAGTCGCCGGCGATCGGGCGCCCCACTCCGACATGGTCCATATGCGCGGTGAAGATCACGTACTCGCGCTTGAGCTCGGGGTCGGATCCTTCCAGCCACCCGATCGTGTTCATGGCGCGCTCCTCACGTACGGAGGCCGCACTGCGCAGGCTGGCGGACCAGCCACCCGGCCACGCCCCCTCGGACCCGAGCGCATCGACGAGCGGCGTCGGGAGCGCCGAGGCGGGCAGGAGGGCGATCGGGGCGCCGAGTCCCTCGAATTCGCCGAGCGACATGCGCTCGCCCGAGAAGAACCCCTTGAGCTGCTCGAAGTACTCGTCCGACTCGACCACCAGCAGGGCGCCCACCGCTCCCGTCTGCCGGGTGCCTTCCCGGATCCAGGAGAACACATCCCGGATGTTCCCCTGGTTCACCAGAATCGCCAGCACCCGACCCTGGGCATCGCCCACCGCGTCGAGATCGGCGACCCGCATCAGCTCTCCCCGGCCTTCGGCTTCCACCGCCACCGGGATTGGCACGAACTCCTCGTCGACCACCAGCGCCAGGGAGCCGGAGGGACCCACGATGGCCAGCGCCTGCGCCGAGCTCGGGCCGGGCCCAACCACGGACAACGGATACCATTGCAGGTAGCTGTCGCCGACGCCCGGCCGGAGGCCGAAGGACTCGAACTCGCCGGCGATGTACTCGGCCGTCTCCACCAGCTCCGGACTCGGCGTGTCGCGCCCGAGCATCGAGTCGTCGGCGAGAATCCCGATGCGGCGCTCGAGGTCGGAGGGAGCGATCGACTCCACCCCGCTTCCCGCCCCCGGGTCGGCGGCTGCCTGCAGCGCCTGGGCCGCAAGCGGATTGGAGGCTCCGTACGCCGTAAGCAGGAGGATGGATGCGAGTGTTGATGCTCCGACCCGTTTGTGCATTGGACGGCTCCGTCGTCAGTTTCGAGGGTACGGTTACGTGCCAACAACACCTGGCGGCCAAAATTGATGCACCGGCCGCGTGCCGGCCAGTGCGAACGCTTCGGCCAGTGCGAAAGCTCCAGTGCGAAAGCGCCGGCTCCACCCGTCGTACCGGTGAAGGATGGTCACGAGCACAGCGAACACCGTCTCTCGGCTCGATCTCCTCGGGCCGCGCGAGCTGGCCAGCCTGGCGAACCTCGAGCTGGTGGCGCGCGGGGTCGTCGAGGGCTTCCTGATCGGCCTCCATAACTCGCCCTACCGCGGCTTCTCGGTCGAGTTCGCCGAGAACCGACCCTATAACGCGGGCGACGACATCCGGTTCGTCGATTGGAAGATGTGGGGCCGGTCGGACCGCTACTACGTGAAGCAGTTCGAGGAGGAGACCAACCTGCGCGCCTACGTCGTCCTCGACATCAGCCACTCGATGGAATGGGTCTCCGACCCTCAGCTGCTGGTCTCCAAGCTCCAGTACGCGCGCATGCTTGCCGCCTCGCTCTCCCTGTTGCTCCTCCGGCAGGGCGACGCAGTCGGCGTCCTCACCTTCAACGACCAGGTGCGCGATCACGTCCGACCGCGGAGCGCTCGCCAGCACTGGCACCGGGTGCTGCGCGTGCTGTCGGCGGCCGACGGGGCCGGACCGACCGAAGCCGCGGCCGCCATCCGCGACGTGGCGGTCCGCCTCCAACGCCGAGGGCTGGTGCTCCTCATCTCGGACCTGCTGGTGGCCCCCGACCTCACCCGCACCGCTCTCAGCTACCTCCGACACCGTGGGCACGAGGTCCTCCTCTTCCACCTCATGGATCCGGGGGAGCGGGATCTCCCCTCCACCGGTGACGCCATCTACTTCGACCCGGAGAGTGGGGACGAGCTGGCCACCAACTCTGCCGCCCTGCGACGGAGGTACCGGGAAGCGGTCGACCAGGTGACCCGGCAGTGGGTGCTCGACACCGCGCGCATCGGCGCCGATTACCACCTGCTCACCACCGATACTCCGCTCGGTCTCGCCCTCAGACGCTACCTCGACAAGCGCGCCCGCCTCGGATGACCTTTCTGTATCCGTGGGCGCTGGCCCTCGGCGCCCTGGTGGTGGTGCCGATCGTCGTGCACCTGCTGAAGCGACGGATCGAGCGCCGGGTCCCGTTTCCGGCCCTCCGCTACCTGCGCAGCGCCGAGCGCGTGCACGCTCGCTCGCTGCGGCTGCGCGACCTGCTCCTTCTCTTGAGCCGGGTGGCGATCCTGCTCGTCATCGCGCTGGCCGCCTCTGGACCCCTGATCGGCCACGGCGGCACCGCCGACCACGATCCGGCCGACGTGGCCATCGTCATCGACAATTCGGCCAGCCTCGCGCGGCCGGTGGGGGATCGCACCGCCTTCGCCCTGTTGCTCGACCGGGCCCGCCTCAGTCTGCGCCACGCGCAGCCGGAGGATCGATTCTGGGTCTATCCCACGGTCGGGCCGCCGATCGCCCTCGGCACCGGCGCCGGCGAGGCGCTCCGGGAGCTCGACAGGGCCCGGTTGACCGACGGAGCCGCGGACCTCCGACGGGCCATCGCCGAAGCGCTCCAGAGCCTCCCGCCCGGACGGCATCGCGAGCTCCAGCTTCTGACCGACGCGCAGGCGACCAACTTCTCCCGTCCCCTCGGCATTCCGATCGAGGAGGTGGCGATCGTGATGGCGACCGGGTTCGAGGTCGAGACGACCAACGCCGCGGTGGCCGGACTCGCGTTGGCCGGCGGG
Source organism: uncultured Gemmatimonadota bacterium (assembly GCA_964550085.1). GTDB lineage: Bacteria > Gemmatimonadota > Gemmatimonadetes > Palauibacterales > Palauibacteraceae > JBFILW01. The sequence goes on along the minus strand of CAZJXR010000092.1, from coordinate 10,784 downwards.
CCGCGGCTGGCGATCGGCGCCCACACCGACGTCGTCGTCTCCGCGCAGTGGAACCCGGGCCCAGACGGCCCGGCCCGATCGGACAGCGCCTCTCTGCGCCTCGACATCGATGGCTCCACGATCGGGGCCGCCATCGCCGGCTGGGGCGATGCGGCCGTGTTCCGGCTCCCGGCCCTGGCGGCCGGAGCCCACCTCGGGAAGGTGGAGATCGAGCCCTCCGGTCTACGGGCCGACGACAGCCGTCATTTCGGCATCGCGGCCGGGGATCCGCCGGCGGCCGAGTGGTCGGGGCCGCCGGAAAGTTTTCTGGCCGCGGCGCTGGCCACATTGCGCGGGGGCGGACGGCTCGGGGAGGGCGGCGCCGGAAGGCTCGGAGAGGACGAAACCGTGGTGCACTTCTACGAAAGCTGGGAGGGAGGACCGACCGACGCGCCGGGCGGAGGAGACGGAACGGTCGTCCTCATCCCGCCGGCCGACGACATCGCGCTGCCCCGCTTCAACCAGCTGCTGAGCCGGAGCGGCATCCCGTGGTCGCTGGCTCCGGATCCGGCGGCCGGCGACGTGGGCCTCGAACGGATCGCCTCCGTGCCCGGTCTGGATGAGGTGCAGGTGCGGGGCCGCTACCTGCTCACGCCCGGCGGCGGCGTGCAGGACTCGGTCGTGCTCCGCACCACCGATGGCGAGCCGTGGGCCGTGAGCGGACCGCGTGGCAACGGAAGCTACCTGCTCCTCGCATCGCCCCTGACCCCGGAAGCCAGCACGCTTCCCACCAGCCCCACCATGATCCCGTTCATCGAGATTCTCGTTTCGGCCTGGGGGCAGGCACGCGGCTGGTCGGTCCAGGATGTGGTGGCCGGAGAGTCGATGACACTCCCGGCGGCCAGCGACTCGGTGCGGCTTCCGGACGGCTCCGTGGTGCGGGTGGATGGGGGAGCTCCCTTCATGCCGGAGACGGCCGGGGGCTACCTGCTGTACCGGGGCGACGGCCCGACCAATGAGGCGATGGCGTTCGCGGCCAACGTCAGCCCGCTCGAATCGGACCTCACCCCGCTGACCCCGGCACGGGTGTCGGAACTGTTGTCGGGACGCGAGGTAGTCATGGCCGGCCCCGACGCGGGCGACTGGGAAGCGGCGATCTATCGGGCCCGACGCGGGCGCGACGGCGCTCCCTGGTTGATCCTGGCGTTGATCATCCTCGTCGGGGTGGAGATCATCCTCGCCAGCCCGGCACCCGTCAAGACACACGCGTGAACTCTCGACTCGACCCTACAGAGCAGCCGCTGATCCTCGAGGCCGTCGCCGATGCCGTGCGTCGGGCGGGCTTGGGCCCGGCCCTTCGCGCCGCCACCGACCCGGTGCAGATCGATGCCCTGCCCGGCGCGTGCGCCGCCGCCGTGACCCTGACGCTCGCCGGCGCCGGACTCCAGCCGCTCGCCCTGGTCGCCGATGACCCGAACGCGGCCGAGGAGCTGTACGCCGACCTGCTCTCGCTCGGCGCCCGCGATGCCCGCTACCTGCCGCAGCGAGAGACGCTCCCCACCGAGGACATCGACCCGCACGTGGAGGTGGCCGGCCAGCGCACCGAGGCGGTGGCGGACCTGCTGGCGGGCGTCGCGCGGATCATCGTCACTACCCCGCGAGGCCTGATCGAGCGAGCGGCACTGCCGCCGAGCTGGTCGGCGCTCGTCCTGCGGGTGGCCGCCGGCGACCGGCATGCTCGCGAGCCGCTGATCGGACGGCTGGAGGCGATGGGGTTCGAGCGCACGCAGACGGTGCACGAGCTGGGCGACTTCGCCGTCCGGGGCGGCATCATCGATCTGTTTCCCTTCGGCCGCGAGCGGCCCCTTCGCATCGAGCTGTGGGATGACGAGGTCGCATCGGTGCGCGACTTCGACCTTCTCACCCAACGCTCGGTGGCATCGCTCGACACGGTGGAGATCCTGCCGCTGCGCCTGGTCCCGGGCGCGTCCGGCGAGGGCGAGTACGAGTGGCGATCGCTCATCGAGCTGCTGCCGCCGACGGCGCTCCTCGTCGACACCGGCCGTACGGGCGACCGCCAGCGCCGGCAGCTGTGGGAGGAGACGGCGGAGGCGCGCCGGCATACGTCCCCTGGACGGGCGCTGGCAGCGGAAACCCTGGTGCTGACGCCCGAGCGCTACGAGGCGCTCGCGTCGCGGCTGCGGAGGTTGGAGGTCGTTCCCGGCGCCGCCTCGCTGGCCCTCGACCTCGAGCCGCCCCCCGTCGTCGGCCGGGACATGACCCGACTGGTGATGGAGCTGCGGGCCGCCATCAAGGGGGAAGGCCGGGCACTCGTCCTGTGCGACAACGTGGGACAGCTGGAGCGGCTGGAGGCGATCCTCGAGGAGCTGGCTGACACGGGGCTCCGATCGCGCGTACAGCTCGCGCTCGGATCGGTGAGCGGCGGGTTCTGCACCGGTGGGCCGCGGCCGCTGCTGGTGCTGACCGATCACCAGATCTTCGACCGCTCCCGCCACCTCCGGCGTCAGCACCGCTTCCGCGGGGTGGCCAGCCTCGAGTCGATCGCGTCGCTCCAGCCCGGCGACTACGTCGTCCACCTCGACCACGGGATCGGAGTGTACCGCGGCCTCGAGCGCGTCGATGTCGGTGGCGAGGCGATCGAGACGCTGAAGGTCGAGTACGCCGACGACGAGGTGCTGCGCGTTCCCTGGTACCGGATCGACCTCATCGAGCGGTGGCAGCCCCCGGGTGAGTCCGAGCTGCCGGCCCGGCCACCCCGCGTCCACAAGCTCGGAGGACGGCAGTGGGAGCGAACGCGGGCGCGGGCGGTGGCGGCGATCCAGGAGATGGCCGCCGAGCTGCTCGAACTCTACGCGCACCGGCAGGTGGTGGACGGACATGCATTCGGGCGCGAGACCCGCTGGCAGCGGGAGATGGAATCCGCGTTCCTGTACGAGGATACGCCCGACCAGGAACGGGCGTGGGCCGCGGTGCGGGGGAACATGGAGGGATCGAGGCCGATGGACCGGCTGATCTGCGGGGACGTCGGCTACGGCAAGACCGAGATCGCGATCCGGGCGGCGTTCAAAGCGGTACAGGACGGTAAGCAGGTCGCGCTCCTCGCCCCGACCACGGTGCTCGTCGAACAGCACCGTCGCACCTTCGGCGAGCGTCTGGCCGCCTTTCCGGTGCGCATCGAGGCGCTGTCGCGCTTCGTGCCGCGCGCCGCGCAGCAGAACGTGCTCGCCGGGCTGGCTTCCGGCGAGATCGACATCGTGATCGGAACGCATCGCCTCCTCTCCCGCGACGTGGAGATGAAGCGGCTCGGTTTGTTGATCATCGACGAGGAGCAGCGGTTCGGCGTCCGACACAAGGAGCGCCTCAAGTCGCTTCGACGCAGCATCGATGTCCTGACGCTGACCGCCACCCCGATTCCGCGCACGCTGCAGCTGTCGCTCGCCGGCCTGCGGGACCTGTCGCTGATCGAGACGCCGCCCCGCGACCGCATGCCGATCATCACCCATGTGCTCGAGTGGACGGATGACATTCTGCGCGACGCGATGCGGCGCGAGATCGATCGCGCCGGCCAGGTGTTCTTCGTCCACGACCGGGTGGACAGCATCGAGGCGATCGCGGACCGGGTGCGGACGCTGGTGCCCGACGCCGTGATCGAGCCCGCGCACGGGCAGATGAACGAGCGGAGGCTGGAGCGCACGATGCTCCGCTTCGTCAACCGGGAGATCGACGTGCTCGTCTGCACGACGATCATCGAGAACGGCCTCGATGTCCCGACCGCCAACACGATGATCGTGCATCGAGCCGACCAGTTCGGCCTCGCCCAGCTGTATCAGCTCCGGGGCCGGGTGGGGCGGTCGCACCACCGGGCCTATTGCTACCTGCTGGCGCCGCCGAACATCTCCCCGGAAGCGCGCCAGCGGTTGCGGGTGCTCGAGCACCACACCGATCTGGGCAGCGGGTACCAGATCGCGCTCAAGGACCTGGAGCTGCGAGGGGCGGGCAACATTCTCGGGGCCGAGCAGTCCGGGTTCGCGCACGCGGTCGGGTTCGACATGTACCAGCGGCTGCTCGAACAGACCGTGCGCGCTCTCCGCGACGGGGAAGCCGAGGCGGCAGAGACGGTCACCCAGGTGTCGCTGGCCGGCGCGGCGTACCTGCCGGACGAGTACGTGGGAGATCCGGAGCAGAAGCTGCACCTGTATCGACGAATCTCCCGTTTCCGCGGACTCGAGGAGGTGGATGACCTGGCGGTGGAGCTTCGCGACCGCTTCGGTCCGCTGCCGCCCGCGGCCGGACGTCTGCTGGAATCGGCGCGTCTGAAGCTGATCGGAGGCGGGCTCGGCATCGAGTGGATTCGGGCCTCCGAGCGCGAGGCCCGCATCAGCTTCCTCACCGGCGTCTTCCCCCGCCTCGCCCCGCTCCGCGACGCCATGTCCGACCGACAGCTCGACGTTGAAGTGCGCCGGCCGCAGCCGTTATCCTTGGTGCTTCGTCGCGCCGGGGCGGAGCCGCTGCTGCCGACCCTGGTCGAAGCGCTGGCGCTGCTGGCCCGTTCCGCGGCGGAACGGCTGGATCGCCAGCCGGTAAGCGGATGATGGATCGGCCAAAATCCCCACGGAACTCCGTGCAACATGCCCGAGCATAGATGAAGACGACTCACTCTCGCCACTTCGGCGTCCTCGTCGGTACGATCACCGTCCTCGGCTCGCTCGCCGCCTGTCAGCCGGCCCGGGATGCGTTGACCGCACACTCCCAGACCGCGGCGGAGGCGGCCGGCTACCGGCTCACGGCCGGTGATGTCGCGGAGCTGATGGCGGGGGCGGAATACATTCCGGTCGATTCGCTGACTCCGGCGCTGGCCACCAGCATCGCGCAGCTGTGGGCCGACTACGTGCGACTGAGCGTGGTGTACCAGGAGTCCGACAGCACGAGGAGCCTGGATTTCACGCCGCTGCTGGAGAAGCTGCACTACTTCGACCAGATGGCCGTGTTTCGGTTCCGGGACTCGGTTCTGTCCGGTCCTGGACCGAGCGAGGAAGAGGTGCGCCGCTTCTTCGAGGCCCGACAGCCGTACACCCGACTCGACGTGCGCCGCATCTCCCTGTCGCTGTCCCCGAAGGCGAGCGAGACCGTGCGCGACAGCGTATACGCGCTGGCCCGTCGGGTGCAGCAGCTCGCCTCAGGCGGGGGAGACTTCGTGGAGCTGGCGCGCGAATGGAGCGCCGAGCCGCTGGAGGCTCGCGGCCAGCTGCTCGCGTTCCAGGGACACGAGGACTTCGCGCCAGAAGCCGACAGCGTGGTGTTCCGCCTCCAGCCGGGCGAGGTCAGCCCGGTCATTCCGACCCCGGACGCGATGCTGATCTACCGCGTCGAGCGGCGCCGGGTGCCCGACTTCGAGTCGGCCAGGGACCGCGCCGCGCTGATCCTGGCCGAGGAGCAGCAAGACGCGCGCACCCGGCGGCTGACGGACAGCCTGTTCGAGAGCGCCCGTCTGACCGTGATGCGAGGAGCAGTCGAGCGCGCCCGCGCGGTGGCCGAGGATCCACTCAGCGTGGACCTGCGGCGCTCGCGCTCGGAGAAGCTGGTCCAGTACGACGGAGGAGAGGTCACCACCGAGGAGCTGCGGGATGTTCTGCTCCTGCGCCCGGACCTCGCCGAGCTGATCGTCGAGGCCGACGACGACGAGGATGTCGAGCTGTATCTGGGCGAGCTGGCGCGCGATGAAGTGCTGATCGCCGCGGCAGAGCGGGCCGGTCACGCGGTCGACCCCGCCGAGCGCGACTCGCTGTCGGTGCTGATGGCCGACCAGCTGAGCCGGCTCGGCGAACGATTCTCGATCTACCACCTTCTGGTCACCTCGCCCCTGTGGGACATGCAGACCGAGAGCATCGGCTTCGTCGCTCGGGTGCTCGAGGGACAGAGGCCGACTCCGATGCTCGGGTACGGGTACCGCCAGATCCTCGACGCGTCCTATTCGGAACGCATCGATCCCCGAGGCGTCGAGGCCGCCACTCGACAGGCGCGCCGACTGCGAGAGAGCACGGCCGAGATGACGGGCGAGGCCGAGGCAGCGACGGACGCCGCGGGCGACGAAGACCGGCCGGCCGATGCCCCGGGCAACGGAGAGCGAGCGACTGGCGGGGAACGTCCGGCCGATGGAGACCGGCCGACCGACGGGGGGCGACCGGTCGACGAGGGCGGCCGGACGGAGGAGCCTTGAGGCTGCGCCGCACCGTGCGGGCTCTCGCCGGCGCCGTCGGCATCGCCCTGATCGCGCCGCCGCTTCCCGCCCAGGAACTCGTTCTCAACACTCCAGCCGCCTCGACGACTCCCGACTCGATCGAGCTGGTCGACCGGATCGTGGCCATCGTCGGCGATACGGCGATCCTCCTGTCCGAGATCAAGGAGGGGATGATCCGCATGCAGGCGCAGGGCATGAGCGTGCCGCCGCCGGGCTCGCCCGAGTGGGACACGATCGCGCGCCAGCTTCTGGAGCAGCTCATCGACCAGATGGTTCTGCTCAACCGGGCGGTGGCGGCCGGCGTGACGATCCCGCCGGAGCAGATCGACGAGGAGACCGAGCGCCGGTTCCGCGAGGTGCGCAACTCCTTCCCATCGGCGGCCGAGTTCCAGGAGACGGTGGTCGCCAGCGGGCTCAACCTGTTTCAGTATCGAGAATTGCTGCGGGAACAGGTGCGCGCCGAGTATCTGATCCAGACCTTCGTGCGCCAGAACGAGGAGCGCCTGCCCCCCGTGTCGGTGAGCGAGGACGAGATCCGGGCGTACTTCGAGGCCAACGCGGCCGGCCAGGTGCGGCCGGCGACAGTCACCTTCGAGCAGCTGGTGATCCGGCCGACCGCCTCGCCCGAGGCGCGCGACAGCGCGATCGCGCTGGCCGATTCCGCCATCCGCGAGATCCGCACCGGCACCGACTTCGAGATCGTTGCCCGCCGCTACTCGCAGGACCCGAACTCACGCGACGAGGGCGGCGACATCGGCTGGCTCCGCCGTAGCGACCTCGATTCCAAATTCGCCGCTGCCGCGTGGGCCGCCAACCCCGGCGACATCGTCGGTCCGGTGGAGACGATCTTCGGCTTCCACGTCATTCGGGTCGAGCGCGTGCGCGGCGCCGAGCGGCAGATCCGACACATTCTGATCATCCCCAAGGTCAATGCGTCCGACGTGACCCTGGCCCGCGAGCTGGCGACGGCGCTGGCGGACTCGATCCGGGCCGGCGCGGTGGTGACGACCCTCGCCGAGCGTTACGGAGCAGAGGAAGAGCTGGTGCGGCACGACGGGGTGCCGGTGGTGGAGCTGGGCGAGCGCTACGGGAGGCCGTACCAGGAGGCGCTGGCTCCGGACATCCTCGCCGTCGCGGAGGTGGAGACGGTGATCGGTCCGTTCGAGGCCGAAGCGCTGCGCGGCCAGCATCCGGTGTTCGTGGTCGTCAAGGTATTGCGGTACCTGCCCGAGGGAGATTACGAGCTGGAGGACGTGTGGGATAACATCCGGAGCGGGCTCATGGAGCAGAAGCGGTTCGCTCGCTTCGTCGAGGAGATGAAGAACGAGGTTTACGTCGAGAACCTTTACTAGACATCTGCCGGTCGTCGGAATCACGCTCGGTGACCCGCGCGGCATCGGCCCCGAGATCGTGGCAACCTGCCTGTCCGATGCGCGACTCGCCGAGCTGGCGCGCTACGTTGTGCTCGGCCCGGAAGAGTTGGTGCGCGACTATCCCGACGCCGAGGCGGTCGAAGGGCGGGTGGCGGAGGATGACCTCGAAGCAGGCCGCGTGGCGGGACGGGCCATCGAGCGCGCCGTGCGCCTGGCCATGGACGGCCGCCTCGACGGCCTGGTGACCGCACCGATCTCGAAGCGCGCCCTGGCGGCCGCGGGATACCCCTACGCCGGACACACGGAGTTCCTGCGCGAGGCGAGCGGATCGCCCGAGGTCACCATGATGATGAGCGCGGAGGTGACGCCGCTCGGAGGGGCGTTGCGCATGGCGCTGATGACCGGGCACGTGGCGCTGCGCGACGTTCCCGGCCAGCTGACGATCCCGCGGGTGGTCGACCGGACGCGGATCGCCGTGCGCGCGCTGCGCGAGTGGTGGGGCATCGAACGCCCGCGGATCGCGTTCGCCGGCTTCAACCCGCACGCATCGGAGCGGGGCCTGTTCGGGGACGAGGAGGAGAGGGTGATCGAGCCGGCGGCCCGCCGCGTCGCCGCCGATCGGGAGGCGGAGGTGACCGGGGTGTACCCGGCGGACACGGTGTTCCGCCGCTGCATCGAGGGGGAGGCGGATGCGGTCGTGGTGCCCTACCACGATGTGGGCCTGGCCGTCCTCAAAACGCTCGCCCGCGACAGCGGCGTCAACGTGACCGCGGGCCTTCCCTTCCCGCGCACATCGCCCGACCACGGAACCGCGATGGACATCGCCGGCACAGGGATGGCCAGCGCGTCTTCCATGTCGGCGGCCATCGAGCTGTGCGTTCGTTTCTGTCGCCGGCGGGCGGTGGCCATCCGGTGATCCAACTGCGCGAGGTGACCAAGAAGTACCCGCACGCGGGCGAGGCGCTGCACGAGGTAACCTTCCAGCTGCGGAAGGGAGAGTTTGCCTTCCTGACGGGACCGTCCGGAGCGGGCAAGACGACGGTGCTCCAGCTGGTCCACATGCAGCGAAAGCCGACCCAGGGCGTGGTGCGGGTGTCGCGTTTCTCTTCGGACCGGATCCGGCGGCGCGAGATTCCGCTCCTCCGCCGCCGGGTGGGCTACGTGTTCCAGGACTTCAAGCTGCTCGACCGCCTCACCGCGGCCGAGAACATCGGATTCGCGCTCAAAGTCACCGGCACCCCACGCAAGCGGATCGGTCAGAAAGTCCAGAAGCTGATGGCGCAGGTAGGGCTGGCCGCCCGGGCCGGGTCGTACCCGACGGAGCTGTCGGGCGGCGAACAGCAGCGGGTGGCGATCGCGCGCGCGCTGGCCACCGAACCGCTGGTCGTGCTGGCGGACGAGCCGACCGGCAACCTCGACGAGCGGGCCACCTCCGGCGTGTTCGACCTATTTCGTCGAATCAACGCGGCGGGCACGGCGGTTCTGATGGCGACGCACGACGCGGAGCTCATCCGTCGCCATTCGGACATCCGGGTGCTGGAGCTGGACGGCGGCAAGCTCGTGTACGACTCTCAACCCGCTCCGCAGGGATGAGCGCGTTCGGCGAGGCGCTGATCGGGCTCCGGCGAGCGCCGCTGCTCGGCGGCCTGGCGGTGGCCGCGATCGGCTTCAGCCTCTTCATCGTCGGCCTGTTCGCCCTCACCTCCTACAACATCCACCTGGCGCTGCGCAGCGCCGAAGCCCGGGTCGAGATCGTGGCGTATCTCGACGACGACGCGGGTCGCGATCGCATCGAGCTGGCGCGTCGCGAGATCACCAGCTTCCCCGAGGTGGACTCGGTGCGGTTCGTGTCCAAGACCGAAGCGCTGCACAACGCCTCGATCGAGCTTGCCGAGTTCTCGGACGTGTTTGCGGACCTCGACATCAACCCGCTTCCCGCCTCCTACGAGATCGGCCTCCGCGACGGATTTCGCTCGCCCGACCACGTGGCGGCGGTCGCCGATCGGGTGGCGTTGTACGCGTTCGTCGAGGATGTCCGCTTCGGCCTCGACTGGGTGAACCAGCTCCACGCGCTGCGCCGCACGGCGGGTGGCGTGGCAGCGGTGCTCGGTGGGGCCTTCGCTCTGGTCGCGGTTCTGCTCATCGGCACCGCGGTGCGCATGTGGGTGCTGGCCCGGGCGCGCGAGATCGAGATCATGTACACGGTCGGCGCATCGGAAGGCTACATTCGAAGACCGTACATGGCGGAGGGCCTGTTGACCGGGCTTCTGGGCGGCGTCCTAGCGCTGGCTCTCACCGCCGGCGTCCATCAGGTAGTGAGCCGCGTCCTGTTCGAGGTCGCCTGGATTCCGGACCCGTGGGTGGTGGCGGGCATCGTGGCCGGCGGCGGGCTCGGCACGCTGGCCGCGGGCCGCGCGATTCGAAGGGAGCTGCGTGCGATTCACGGCCGCTGATCCGCCTGCTCTCCGGCGACGCGCCGCACTCATCGGACTCACCGGGCTGGCGATTCCGGGAACGGCACCTGCGGCCCAGCAGGACATCCAGAACCGCATCCGGGAGAGTCAGGAGCGGCTGGAGGAAATCCGGAACGAACGCGCCGCCCTGCAGACGGAGATGGACCAGCTCGCCGGCCAGGTGCACAACGTCTCGGAGGAGATCCACAACCTGGAGCGACGGATCGGCGCATCGGCCAGCGTGATCGCGGAGCTGGACGTGCAGATCGACGCCGTCCGGTCCGCGGTCGGAGCGAGCACCGAGGACATGCTCCGCACCATCGACGGTCTCTCCTTCCGGCGCGCGATTCTCCGGGAGCGACTGCGGTCCATCTACAAGCGCGGTCCGCTCGGAGTCCTGCGCGTCCTGCTCGCCTCGCAGTCGTTCGGCGACTTCATCAACCGTTACAAATACCTCCACTTGATCGCGCTGTACGATCGCACGCTCGTTCGGCAGGTGTCGGAACTGGCCGCCAAGCTGGCCGAGCAGCGCGACCGCCTCGCCGCCGAGCTCGAGCAGTTGAACGGACTCCGCGACGAGAAGGTGGTCGAGGTCGAACGGCTGGAGTCGCTCGAGACGGAGCGCGAGCGCCGTCTGGTCGGCTACCGGTCGCGCGAGTCCGACGCCGCCGCCGAGCTGGCCCGACTGGAGCGCGACGAGCAGAGGCTGAAGAATCTGAT
>CAZJXR010000091.1:0-14486 GCA_964550085.1 uncultured Gemmatimonadota bacterium | reverse complement strand
TGCTGCTCGATAAAGGCTACGAAGTCCACGGGATGGTCCGCCGATCGTCGACCGAGAAGTTCGACCGCATCGCCCACATCAAGGACCGGCTGACCCTCCACCAGGCCGACCTGCTGGATCAGCTCTCGATCATCAACGTGGTCGATCAGGTACGTCCGGCCGAGATCTACAACCTCGCTGCGCAGTCCTTCGTGCCGACTTCATGGAAGCAGCCGCTGCTGACCGGCGAGTTCACCGCTCTCGGCGTGACCCGCATGCTGGAGGCGATTCGTCAGGTGGACGCCTCGATTCGCTTCTACCAAGCGTCGTCGTCGGAGATGTTCGGAAAGGTCAGGGAGTCTCCCCAGAACGAGCTCACGCCTTTCTACCCCCGCAGCCCGTACGGCGTGGCCAAGGTGTACGGGCACTTCATCACGGTGAACTACCGGGAGAGCTACGACTTGTTCGCGGTCTCGGGAATAATGTTCAATCACGAGAGCCCGCGGCGGGGGATCGAGTTCGTGACGCGCAAGGTCACGCACGGGGCAGCGCGCATCAAGCTCGGGCTGGCGGAGGAGCTGCGGATGGGCAACCTGGAAGCGCGTCGGGATTGGGGATTTGCCGGCGACTACGTGGAGGCGATGTGGCGCATGCTCCAGCAGGCGGAGCCGGAGGACTTCGTGGTCGGTACAGGCGTCACCCACTCCGTCCAGGATGTGGTCGAGCTGGCCTTCTCCCACCTGGACCTCGACTGGCGCGATTTCGTCGTCCAGGATCCCGAGTTCTTCCGTCCGGCCGAGGTGGACTTTCTGATCGCCGACCCGTCCCGGGCCCGCCAGAAGCTGGGCTGGGAGCCGCGCACGTCGTTTCCGGATTTGATCCGGATGATGGTCGAGGCCGACATGGCACTGCTCACCCGGGCCGAGTCTCCCTCCCGCTACCTCGAGCGGTCCGCCGCCGAAGCGGCCCGGACCGAGCGCTAACGCCAGCTCGACTTCCGGCGTCACAAACCACGAGGCCAAAACGTTCCCATCGCAGTACCAGTCGGCGCACGGCGGGGCGTGACGCCGCCCGGTCTCGATCGTCGTAACCCAATGTGAGGGATAGGTGTATCTGTCTCTGCCTCACCTGCGACGCAATTGTAACGATCCGTGGACAGAATCGTAGCGACCATGTGTAGGGCGGCTTGCGGTCCTTGAGGGCTTTGTGTATATGTGGGGCTCGACTTTTGTCCCCCCATTCGCGCACGTCGCACCCCGCACCACGCCCGGAGCGTGGGCGGTTTTTGGCTTCGGCGCGCGATCTTGACATATGATCACGACAAAAGAGCATTTCGGAATGCCGGTTACGGCGCCGCCGACCGGCAAGGCGAAGTCGCAGTTCGACCTCCGGCCACGCAGGGACCTGTGCAGTCGGCGGGTGTGGCGGGAACGGTCGCGCCGGGCCCTTCGGTACGCGGCCCTGGTCACCGGCGATATCTTCGCCGTGGTGGTGGCGCTGGCGGTCGTTCTGGCCCTGTTCAGTTTCTGGACCGACGGCACCGGGACCTGGATGCTCCTCGTCCCGCTCTACCTCGTGGTCATGCTTGGCGGTCAGGCGATTCTCGGCACCTACGGGCCCAATGGCGCTCGCAAGAATTACGACCGGGCATTCGTCGCCTCCCTCGCCTCCACCGCGGTGGTGAGCGCACTCGGGTTCGCCTATCCGGGCCTCGCCCTGCCCCCGACGGCGCTGGCCACCTTCGCGGTCGTCGCCGGTCTGTTGTTCGCCGCGGTTCGGTATCTGGCCGAGCGCGGGGTGCGTGCCCTGTACCAGATGGGTTACTTCCGGCGCCCCACTCTGATCATCGGCGATCACCAGCACGCGTGGGAGATCCTCGAGCACCTGCTGGTCTCCGGCGAGAAGTTCACCCAGGTGATCGGCCACCTGGCGCCCGAACCGGAGAAGGATCCCACCGCTCTGGGCGGGCTCGATCAGTTGGGTACCCTGATCGAGAAGCACGACATCCGCAGCGTGATCGTGTCGGCGCACCTCGAGACGGATTCGTTCCGGGAGATCGCCCGCGTATCGTTCGCCCACGGAACGCCGGTCAGCGTGGTGCCGGCCACGCTGAGTGAGCTGCCCTGCCGGGTCTCGAGCCGCGAGTTTCACGGCTGGCCTCTGATCGAGCTCAACATCCCGCGACTCCACCTCGCGCAGCTCATGCTCAAACGGACGGTCGACATCAGCCTGTCCGCGCTCGGAATCCTGCTGCTGTCGCCCCTCTATCTCGTCATCGCGGCGGCAATCAAGCTCGACAGTCCGGGGCCGGTGTTCTTCCGCCAGGAGCGCCCGGGTCTGGGCGGGCGGCGGTTCACCATCTACAAGTTCCGCAGCATGCGGGCCGATGCGGAGAAGGTGCTCGAGGCGGATGACGAGCTGCACCGACGGTTCGTCGCCAACGGCTGCAAGCTCCCCGAGCGCGAGGACCCGCGCATCTCCCGTGTGGGCGCCTTCCTACGCAATACCAGTCTCGACGAGCTGCCGCAGCTCTTCAACGTGCTGAAGGGCGACATGTCGCTGGTCGGACCGCGACCGATCGTCGGGCCGGAGTTGGAGAACTACGGCCATTGGGCGCCGATATTCCTCGCCGTGCGGCCGGGCCTCACCGGCCGGTGGCAGATCAACGGGCGCTCGCGGGTCGGGTATCCGCGACGGGCCGAGCTCGATATCCAGTACATCACCGACTGGTCGTTGGGAACGGACCTCAAGATCCTGCTCAAGACGGTGCCTGCCGTCCTCCAGCGCAACGGCGCGCACTGACGGGCAGCGCTCCTGACGGGCGGCGCTCCCTCAGGAGTAGCGCTCCCTGAGGAGTGGCGCTCCTTGACGGCTGGAGCGGTCAGTCGAGCCCGACCATCCGTTCCTCGAGGATCCGGTCGATCGCATCGCGCATGCGCCGCTTGAACACCTCCCGGTCGAAGCTGCGCGCGTGCCGGACGATCACCTCCGGGTCGAACTCGGCCGCCTCGGTCTCGTAGCGCTCGACCGCGCTCGCCAGTGATTCGGGGGTCTGCTGGTCGAAGAAGAGGCCGGTGATCCCCTCGACGACGGTCTCCAGCGCTCCTCCCTTGCGGAAGGCGATCACCGGTCGCCCCGAGGCCATCGCCTCGATCGGCACGATGCCGAAGTCCTCCTCGGCAGGAAAGATGAGGGCGCGACAGCGCGCGTAGTGATCGCTCAGAACCTCTTCTGGCTGCCAGCCGAGCATCGAGACGTTCGGTCCGGCGCGCTTGGCCAGGCTACCGTACTCCTCGCCGTCGCCGATCACCACCAGCGGCCGTCCCAACTGGTTGAACGCCTCGATCGCCAGGTCGGCCCGCTTGTAACGCACGAGCTGTCCGACCATGAGGTAGAAGTCGCCCCGCTCGGACACGGGCGAGAATTCCGAGGTGTCTACGGTGGGCGGGATCACCAGGGCGTCGCGCCCGTAGTGGCGCCGGATGCGCTTGGCGACGTTGACCGAGTTGGCGATGAAGTGGTCCACCCGGGCGGCGCTCACCGCGTCCCACAGCCGCACGTAGTGGATGCCGGGAGCCACGAACAGGCGGGTGAGAAAGCTGCTGTTGCGCCAGTACTGGTGGTACATGTCCCACACGTAGCGCATCGGCGTGTGGCAGTAACAGACGTGGACCGCTCCCGACGGGATCAGCAGTCCCTTGGCCGGTCCGGACTCGCTGCTGATGACAAGGTCGTAGTCCTCCAGCTCGAGCTGTTCGAGGGCCATCGGCATCAGCGGCAGGTACTTCTGATACCAGCGCCGGGCGCGCGGGAGGCGCTGGATGAAAGTTGTGCGCACGTTGTGACTGCGAATTGTCTCCGAGATGTTCTTCGGATCGTAGACGTGGGTGAACACGTCCGCCTCGGGGAACATCTCGCACAGCGCCTCCACCACCTTCTCCCCGCCGCGCATGCTGACGAGCCAGTAGTGAACGATGGCGACTCTCATGCGTCCTCTGATTGGCCGCGGTTGGCCGGCGCGTACGACCGCTCGGTCTGAAGCCAGCGGCCCAGGTCCACCTGCAACGCCTTTTCCAGCTGCTGGATGTCCGGGCGCAGCAGATCGACGACCTGTGCGCGGTCCTCGGCTCCCAGGCGCGGCTTCTCGCCCGTCGCGTACGCCCGATACAGCAGTCGAGACGCCGGACCGTGTTTGATCCGGCCGACCAGGCGCTGCAATCCGAGCCGTCGGGCCGCGTTCGCTCCCAACTTCAGTATACGGGCGAGCGCAAAGCTCCGCGGCTTGCTGGCCGGGAGCACCCGTCTCTCGTATTCGATGCTCTCCACGAACGGCACCCCGATGAAGTCGAAAACCAGCGCGGCGAACGCGCGGGCATCCGATTGCAGGTCGTCGTAAAACAGCACCAATATCCTCTCCCGGTCGAAGCGACGAAGATACTCGCTCAGGTGCTTCGCGTAACGGCTGTTCTCGATCAGCTCCGGAAACCGCTTCACTGCTTCGGCGAACGGCAGGCGGGTGCGGCCGCTGCGCACCATGTACAGGTAGTGCGATAACATCCGGTCGGCCGGATCCCGCAAGCAGGTGAGAAGACGGATGTGCGGCAGGTCGCGGGCGATACGCTCGGCCGCCAGGGCGGAGAAGAGATAGTCGTGCGACAGCTCGCCGATCGCCAGCGCCTCCGGTCCCGCCTTGGCGAAGAAGCCGAGGTACCAGTCGATCCCCCGGTCGTAGTGTCGATCGAAGAAGTAAATGTCCTTGATCGGTGGGACGTAACAGCGCGGATGTCGGCGCAGCACCTCGTACAGCCAGGTGGAGCCCGTCTTGTCTGGGCCGATGAACAAGAACGTCGGTCTCAACAGGCGCTCGTCAGCGGGCGTCCCGGTTGTGGCCGGAACGAATCTCGTCCAGGTACCGCAGATACACGAGCGGCGTGGGTCGCGCGTAGCGGGCTGCCTTGGCGAGGCCGACTCCGCCGGCCCTCAATTCGCCGAGCCGCAAGGCCTGGAGCGCGTCGTGGGCGGAGCGGGCGACGAGGTGGGCGCGGAACTCGGCCAGCTCGCGGCGGCTGAATCGGCACCCGCGCGAGAACAGTTCGTACAGCTTCGCTCGGTCCCGCGTCAGCTTCCCGGCGCTCCGGTTCGACTTCGTCAGGTTGTCGCCGTGCATCCGCCGCAACAGGTACGGATGCCGAAGGTAGGCGACCCGGCCGTGGGCGGCGGCGCGCAGGTTGAAGTGGACGTCCGCTGCGTGCTCGAAGGCGGGGTCGTAGCCGCCGACGCCGTCGTAGACGGAGCGCCGAAACATCACGGCCGAGGGCTCGCCGATTACGTTGCCGTTGCGGAGGCAGAGGCGTACCACCTCCCGGTGCTCGAGCAGGTAGAGCGAATCGCGCTGGAAGATGTTCGAGCGGTCGTTCACGGCCCGCTTGACCGGCACCCGTGCTCCGTCGGCGCCGATGAAGGTGCGGCCGGAGCTGCACAGCACCACGTCCGGATGAGTCGTGAACACGTCATGGTAGGCCGCGAACATGCCTTCACCCAGCACATCGTCGTGGCCGACGACGATGATGAGCTGGCCGTCGCTGCGTGAGACGGCGGCGTTCCAGTTCCCGGCCATGCCGAGGTTTCGCTCGTTGCGGTAGAAGGCGACCGGCTTCCCCAAGTACGAGCGCTCCAGCAATCCGTAGTCGGCCACCGATGCGTCGTCGGAGACGACGATCTCGAGCTCGAAGTCTCCGCGTTGGGAGAGCGCCGAGTCGATCGCGGCCCGCAGGTAGTCGGGCGGCGCATCGTAAACCGGGATACAGGCGCTGATCTTCACCCTAGCAGGTCGGTGCTATGCTTCGCCGCCCGGGGCGAAGCTCTCTTCCGGATACAGGGCGAGAGCCACGTCGCCGGTGATGTCCAGAACCCGCCGTCTCTGCGGCGGCGACAGCATGTCGCGGCGAAGCTCGAAGATCCGCGCACTGTCGCGGCGAAAGTCCTGCACGCGACCCGAGGCCGCCTCGACGCGGCTGCCTCCCGTTCGCCGCTCGACCAGTCTCGCCATGCGGTTCGTCCACCGGAGATCGAACTCGGAGAACAGGCGACGGAACTCCTCCTGCGGCGCGCGGCTCAACCGCTCGTGGGTCACCACCGTCCACTCGGGATGGGTGCGCGCCTGAGCGAGCAACACCTTGTTCAACGCCCGCCACAAGGCGGCCGCCGACTCGACCGGGTCTCCCCACTCGCGGGCCAGGAAGTCGGGCTCGTGGTCGAAGTGGTCGCGCACCAACTCCGGTTGCTTGGCCAGCCGTGCCGGCTCGAGGCGCCACCCGAGCCGGAGCGCGCTGGCGACGAAAGCCACCGGATGGCGCACCATGACCAGGGGGCGCACGCCGTACTCGGACGCCAGATACTCGGTCAGCAGACAGCCGATCGGGTCTTTGATCACCGCGGCGCGGTGGAACGGATTCCACTTCGCGATGCGGAGATAGAACGGCCCCCGGGAGCCCACCACGCGCTTGATGGTGCGACGGAGCACGCTGTCGTTGGGATAGAGCCCGGTGCGAAGCCGGAAGTCGTAGCGGAACAGCCGGTCGAACAGCGGCGCATAGCGGTGCGCGGCGGACGAGGCGGGTCGAAGGTACAGAAACCGGGTCTCGAACCCGGGCATACCGCAGTCGGGATTGAACGGCTCGTGGATGTAGTCGACGGACAGGGGGGCACTGAGAATCCTTCCCACGAAGGTGGTGCCGCTGCGCGGCGCCCCGGTGACGAAGATCCACTTCTCGATCGCCGGCATCAGGCAACGGACGGTGCGGCCTCGATGCGGGCGTGACCGGCTCCCGACTCAGAGCTCGAGCAATCGCCGTCCGACATCGGCCGGGATGACGTAGATGTTGTTGATCTGCTCGAGCCAGGTGGCGACGACGAGCTCCCCGACTCGCGCGCGCGTATCGGTCGAATACACCTCGATCATGTTCGGATTGTGACGCGCGCCCGGCAGGTTGAGATACCGGCGGCGCGTTTCCGACACGCCGGCGTAGAACAGCGATCCGTCGCTCGACAGGTCCGCGCCACGACCCCAGCCGCTGCCGGGCAGCGATCCGCGTGGGCTCCAGTCGGGATCATAGGTGCGGACCACCGCCGCCCCGCTGTCGAACAGCCAGTAGTGCCCGTTCACGCGTCGGACAGTATGCGGTCCTTTCAGATTCAGCGAGGTCGCGTCGCCGGTGTCGAGACAGATCACTCCCCCGTTGCCGTGGCTCTTGATGACCTTCTCGGCGATCTTGCGCACCAGTTGCCACCCGGTCACGTGATGGACGAGGGCGTACAGCTTCTGATCGAAGCCGTCGAAGACCTGGTTGCAGTGGAATCGGTCCACCCGCTCCACCTCGTGCCGGCCGGCGTCGCCGCCGCCGGTGTCGTCGGGCTGGCGCTCACCACCACCGCCGTTGGTGGCGCCTTCGGTCACCGATACGCCGGACCGGTATTTGGCCAACCCCACCCGGCGGCGGATCGCCCCGCTCGAGGTGTCGATCGCCACGGCCTCGTCCCGCCCGGTGTTGGCCACCCACAGAGTTCCGTCCACCAGAGTCAGCTCGTGGATGTCGCGGGCGTTGGGGAAGGACAGCTGTCGAACGTCACGCCGCTCGATATCGAGCCGAAACAGCTCGCGGTCGGTGGCCACGAACAGGATGTCGGGGTGCTTCCGGTCCCAGGCGAGCGAGCTCACTCCCAGCTCTCCCCAGTCATCGAAGAAGGGGACCGGCTCGAATCCCCGTTCGCTCACCAGCTGAACCGGTCGCACCTCGGCGCGCTCGAGCCGGCGATCCTGCGGTTTGGCGTTCAGCGATCCGAGCACGAGTATGGAGTCCTCGCGCGCGATCAGCCCGGCGGCGGGGAGCGGCTCAACCACCGGCGTCGGTTTCGACTCGTACCCGATTCGTAACATTGACCGCGTCAGCCATCGGTCGCTCGTCGCCGTCGACAAACAGCCGGTTGTCGCTCGCGCGTAGAGCCAGCTCGGCGGCCACCGGGGCCGCTGCCACGGCGTGCAGTTGCTTCTCCGTGTGCCCCTCGAAGTAGAAGAAGTTTCCCTCCACCGCGGCGCGGTAGACGTCTTCCAGCACGATGGGCGTGGCGACCGCGCCGCCGTCGGCCACCGACCGGAACCGATTGGCCGTGATGGTGATCTCGCCGGCGTCGGTGGCGTAAACCCCGATCACGCCGACCAGCATGAAGGTATTGTGGTCGATCGAGATCTGGGTAGAGGCGGGAGAGCTCTTCAGGGCGCCGCGGCCAGGTCGGTTGCGGATGTCGATCGTCGCCTGGTCGCGACGCTCCTCTCCCGGGCGCCAGTAGTCGATGAAGCTGTTGTAGCGGATCTGGACGTCAGTGGCCGGTGACTGGGGCAGGAAGCGGGGCCGGTTCAGGGTCCCGATCATGATCTGGGCGCCGGTCGTGCGCACGATCACGTTACGTTCCACGGTGAGATGCGGCGCGTTGATTCGGATCCCGCGCCCCCGCGTGTTGAGAATCGTGTTGCCCCGGATCGTCGCCGTCGCTTCCCCGGGCGGATAAAAGAACACCGGAAGCTCGATTCCGACCGGCGTCCTCGGACAGCTGCCGTTCTCCATGCACGAGGTGCGGAAAGTAGTTTGTCCAGCGTCCCGCGACAGGGCGATGAGCGTGCCGTACGAAGCGAGCCCGGCATCGGGCAGCACGACATCTACCCGATCGCCGACCTGCACGAGCGACGAAGGCTCGGCCCGGGTCACCGTAAAGCGCTCGGGTGTGGCCACGTAGCGGGCCTCCACGCCGCGGCGTCCCACCACGATGGCGTCGTCCTGGGTGGACAGAATCGCGTTGTCTTCGATCCGCGTGTGGCCCCGCGGTCCGATGGCGTGGATCCCATCCGCGTTGGTCGAAATGAAGCGACCCGGAACCGGCCCGATCCGGTTGTTGTCGATTCGCACGTCTGCACACCGCTCCGCGACCACAATGCCCATTGACGGCGAGGCGATGATCTCCACCCCGGACACCCGCACGCGCTCCGATCCGCGAATCACGATCGCGTGCGCCTGCGGGTTTCTGGCCACGATCAGGAAGGTCTCGCCCACCTGGACCCCGGTCGAACGTGGGAGAATGCCTGCCAGCCGCACGGTGGCGGTGGCGCCGGAAGTGGCGATGTGGTCGACGCGGGTCACCTCGAGGCCCCGGAGCACGCGCGAGCCGGCGGCCGTCCACGGGGTTCCCCACCGCTCTTTCGACCCGTTGTAGCGGGCGGCGAAGTCGACCGGGAGTTGCCGGTCGAGCCGCAGCCGCAGCTCCCGCCGGTCAGCGTCGATCGCCGCCACCTGGCCGGCCACCCACGGCAGCGGACTCCAGTCGATCCGAAATCCCTGCACCGAGCTGTCCTCGGACTCGATGATCGCGATGCCGGCCGCCTCGAAGCCGCTCATCTCCAGGGTCGCACCGTAGCCGAGGATGGTCACCCCGCGCACCCCCCGGATCGTCCAGTGGGCGGTGGCGGAACCCGCTGACAGACGGTACCGACCGGGCGGAACCAGCAAGGTGTCGCCGTCTCCTCGCCGCAGCGCTTCGACGGCCGAGGCGAAGCGCTCGGAATCGTCTGCCGCGCCGGGAGGCGCAGCGGGAAGCTCGATGGTCTGGGCGCGCGCTGCCGCCGGCAGAAGAGCGAGGCCGAGCCACAGGACCCGGGTCGTCATCGGACGGGCGGCTGGCCGGCCGGTGATCGCGGCGCGAGCCGTACCTCCAGCAGCCGGCCGGTGAAAAAGCCTCGCCGTACCTCTCCGATTCCCGTGTACACGAGCGCCGTCACCATCAGCAGCAACAGAATGAGAAAGGCGAGCGCCGCCAGCCGGTTCCCGACCGCGTAGCCCAGGTTTCCGCGCGTGATGACGACCAGCGCCGCGAGCTGGAAGTAGAGCAGACAGGCCTGCCCGACGATCGTCCGGGCGGAGAAGGGCCGATAGTACAGCCACGACACGCCGGCGCCGGTGACAAACGCCCCGGCGAACAGTCCGAGAATCCCCCACTCCACGTACAGCGTACCGAAGATGTTCATCGTGGTCGGGACCACGAACTCGGTGAACGGAGAGCGCCCGTGCAGGGCGCCCGAGATGACCTGCCCACCGGTGTACTCCAGGTAGCGATCGAGCACACCGAGCTGCCCGAGCAGATACTGGATGTCGAGATAGAACAGCTGTCCGTTGGTCGTTCCGCGGCTGGGAACGAACTCGTCGACCACGAAATAGAACGCCTGACCCGAGATGTAGAATATCCGTTCGACCACGCGGGCGATGATGTCCGTGTCTACGTCCCGGTACATCGCGTAGACGGCGGCGATGACGAACACGGCTGCCAGGGCGATGCCCGTGTACAGCGCCAGCGACCGCACCGACAACCGCTCGCGCGCTCTCCACGACGGCACGTAGGTGTTGAGAATCACGATGACTTCGACCAGCACGATGAGGCTGCTCTTGAAGCCGCTGAACAGCAGCGAAATGGCTGTCAGACCGTACAACAGCAGAAGCAGCCGCTTCGCGTACTTCGGGCGTCGCGCCACCCGCTGCCAGTAGCTGCCGAGCAGGAAGAGAACGAACAGCGTACCGAATGCGTGCATGCGGCTCGGGATCCCGAGCAGGCCGGACCGGGCGACCTCGAACCGCAGCGTCTCGATGCTGGTCGAGAAGAGCGGAATGCCGCCGACCACGTAGTGATACACGACGAGCGCGAACACGATCAGCGCGAAAGTGGTGATCACTGCCAGGTAGGCGCGCGGGTAGGGTGTTTCGAGACGGTGTCCATTGGACGGCCGGCGGGCGGCGCCGGCGACGACCCGGTGTACGGCCATTCCCGCCACCAGCATCCCGACCGCGGCCAGCATCAGGTAGGTGGGCCCGAAGTTGCCCTTGTCGAGACTGTTGTACAGGACGGCGAGCGCCTGGACCGAGAGGAAGGCCAGGATCATGTGCAGGTACGACACCCGGTAGCGGAGGGCCAGAAAGCCGATCCAGATGACGGCCAGAAGCACGACGGCCAGGATGGAGGCGCTCAGCTCGGTGCCAGCCATCGGCTCAGGTCTCGGCCCGTGATGCGTTCCACCTCCGCCACATCGTCCCCAAGCTCTTCGATGAGACGTGCTCGCGTCCGCGCGGCGACGGGGGGCGGCTCCACTGGGTCCAGGTTCCCCGCCCGCAGGCGTCGGACGGCACCGGCGACCACCCCATCCGGCGGGAACAGGCGTCTGCCGGCCCGGCGCAGGGGGCTCCGTCCGTGCAGGAGGCGCGACAGCCACATGCGGCGGGGTCGCGTCGCCGGATTGCTCCGATCCAGCCCCTGTTCGAGTCGCATGGGAGGGAGGCCGACGGCCGCCAGCACGCGATTGACCTCTCCTGCCGGCTCGCGGACCAGATCTTCGAGGAACAGGTACATGATCTGCTGGCGTGGAAACAGCGCCTCGTACCTCCGCAGCTGCGCGGCGTAGCGGCTCCGATCCACATAACTGAAGTGAATGCGCTCGAACTCTCCCATCTCCAGCCTCCCCGGCTCCCGCGCCACCGCCTCCTCGAATGCGTACCGCTCGAAGCCTCGGCGCACGCTCATCAGGTAGTGGGAATATGCTCGGTCGACCGGGTCGCGGAGCAGCACGACGATGTGGGCGTCGGGCGCATAGTCCCGGATTCTGCCGCCGGCGTCGGGAAAGTAGAGGTACTCCGGGTCCACCTCTCCAGCGAGCTGGTCGGGTCGTACGTCTGCAAAGTACTCCGCGTGATAGTAATCGACTCCACGGGCGAACCTCTCGTCACGGGCGAAGAAATGGGTCTCCTTTTGCGCCGGGAGGTAGATGTCCGGGTGCCCTGCCAGCGTGTCGTGCAGCGTGGTGGTGCCCGCCTTTTGGGCGCCCACACAAAACAGACGTACCCGGAAGTCGCCCGCAGCGCCCGCGCGCCTCTCGCCGCTCACCGTGCCTCAGCTCGCCGGGCGGCGAGACCTTCCCGGCATCGCCCACTCGATGACCCGAATGTCGAGCAGTCGGTACACCGCGATCGATGCGAACACGTTCTGGGCCACCAAGGCGACCGCGGTGGCGACCGCCGCCCCGGTGACGCCGAAGAACGGGATGAGCAGCACGTTGAGGGCGACGCTGATCGCTGCCGAGCCGATCACCGTGTTCCGCATGGTCCGTTCGTGGCCGGTCATCATGAGTAGATAGCCTACGGACCCGGCCGCCACGTTGACAAACTGGGAGATCGCGAGGATGACGAGGACCACCGCCCCGCCGCCGAAGCCGGGGCCGAACAACCGCATGATGAGCCCCGGCGCGAGGATGAAGACGGCCAGAGCCGGTGCGGCGAGCACTGTCATCAGGCGGGCCGATTGACGGGCGGTGGAGCCGAGCGCGGACATGTCGCCCGACTGGTAGAGCTGAGCAAACTTGGGCGCCGCGATGCTGTTGACGGCCAGCAGCACGACCGTGATCAGGGTGGCGGTGCGCGAGGCGACCGAGAACACGCCGACATCCTCCGCCGTGCCCCATACGCCGAGCAGAAAAGTCGCCGTCCAGCTCATCAGGTAGGCGAGCGAGTTCACCCACAGCAGAGGCAGGCTGCGGTCGAGTATCTGGCGCGGGGCGAAAGTGCCGCGCACGCCGCGCAGGCCCGGCGTGCTCACGTACCAGAGGCCGATGGCAAGCGCGCAGGTACCGGCCGCCGCCAGCACGTACGCCCAGGCGGCACCGTCGGTGCCCGCCTCGGGCACCAGCACGTACAGGAGGGGAATCGCCAGGGCGGGCAGGAGGACGCCGCGGACGAACTGGGAGTTGAAGATCTGCTTCAGGCCCTTGAGCAGCTCCGAGTAGAGGAAGGCGAGGCCCGTCGGTGCGATGGCCAGCGACATCCAGCGCAGCGGACCGCCCAGCTCCGGCTTCGAGAACACGGCCGTCGCGATCCAGGGCGCGAGCCCGAACACGACGATCGTCGCCACTATGGAGGAGAGCACGGCCAGCGTGATGCCGGTCCGATAGGCGCCGGCCAGACCGCTCCAATCGCCTTCTGACGAGTGAGCGGCGGTGAGGCGGAGCATCACGTTGTCCAGCCCCAGGCGTCCAAACACGGTCGCCACCGTGGCCACCGTCAGGGCGAGAAAGAATATCCCGGTGCCGTCCGCGCCGAGCAGCCGGGCAATGACGACGCTGAGCAGGAACTGGATGGCGGCCCCGACCAGCCGCAGCACGAACGCGATGCCGGCGCCGCGCACCACCTCGCGCATGTGCGTGTCCGCGTCGCTGAGGAACGGGATCCTCACCGTCCGGGTCCACACAGGACGTCGAGCACCGCGCGCAGCCGCGCGCGCCAGGCGGGCTGCTCGATGCCGAAGGTGGCTCGGATCCGGGCGCAGTCTAGGATCGAGCTCGGCGGTCTGCGCGCCCGGCTGCCGAACTCCTCCGAGCTGATCGGCTCGATCTCACGCACCGCGAGCGACTCGCGCCCGCGCGCCTCCTCGAAGATCGACTGCGCGAACTCGAACCAGGTGGCGGGCGGAGACCCGCAGTAGTGGTAGGTGCCCCAGTCGGCGAATCCGGGACGAAGCGCCGAGCCGACCATGTGGGTGATCGCCGTCGCCACGTCGGCGGCCCCGGTGGGGCAGCCGCGCTGGTCGGCGACCACGGCCAGCGACGGGCGCTCATGGCCGAGCTGCAGCATCGTCTTGACGAAGTTCTTCCCGTACTTCCCGAACACCCACGAGCTCCGCACGATCAGGTGACGCGGCAGTCGCTCCCGTACCGCCTCTTCGCCGGCCAGCTTGCTGGCGCCGTACACGCTCAGCGGTCCGGTCGCGTCGTCCTCCGTGTACCCGTCCGACCGCCGTCCATCGAACACGTAATCGGTCGAAAGATGGAGGAGCGGGAGGTCGAGGCGGGCGCATGCAGCGCCGAGCAGGCCGGGGGCATCGCGGTTGACCGAATAGGCGGCGGCCGCATCGTCCTCGGCCGCGTCGACGGCCGTGAACGCCGCCGCGTTGACGACGAAATCCGCGTCGGCGTGCGCCTGAAGAACGCGCGACACGTCCTCGGCGTGACGCACATCCAGGGCGCGTCGCCCCGGCGCCACCACGGTCCAACCCAGCGCCTCGGCCGAGTCGAACACTTCGCGCCCGATCTGTCCGCTTCCCCCTGTGAGAAGGATCTTCACCCGGCGAAGCGCGGAAGAGCTCCCGCCCGCTCGAGCTCCTCGAGCGTATGGCCCGCCGCGTCCTTGGCCGACAGGATCGGCTCGCTGCACGGCCACTCGATGCCGAGTGCCGGGTCGTTCCAGCTCAGGGTGTGTTCGCACTCCGGCGCGTAGTAGTCGGTGCACTTGTACAGGCAGTCTGTATCGTCGCGCAGGGCGAGGAAGCCGTGCGCGAAGCCGGGCGGGATGTACGCCTGGCGCGCGTTCTCGTGTGACAGCACCATTCCGCACCACCTGCCGAAGGTGGGCGAGCCGAGCCGGATATCC